>NZ_JBEXHZ010000023.1:0-112094 GCF_040608315.1 Streptomyces sp. NPDC005195 | reverse complement strand
GGCCGGTGCGGCGGGCCCGGTCGGACCGGCGGTCGGGAGGGCCGCCTTGTCGTTTTCGAGGGCGCAGGTCATGCCCCTCGGGAGGACCGGAGTCACCGGACCGCTTCAGGCGGTCCGGCCGCCGGATGCGTGCAGGGTCCGGCGGACCGCGCCGCGGAGCCAGTGGTGGCCGCCGTCGGCCGCGTGGCGGGGGTGCCACGCCATGCCGATGGCCAGGGGCGGCAGGGGCAGCGGGATGTCGAGGAGGCGCAGGCCGAGGGCGGTGGCGGCCTCGGTCAGGGGGGAGCAGTCGGCGCCGGGGGGCGCGGTGGGGACGAGACAGACGACGTCGCTGCGGGCCGCGAGGGTCATCGCGGCCAGGTGACCAGGGAGGACGACGGCGACCCGCCGGTGGAGGTTCCGCTCGGCCAGGGCGGTGTCCAGAGGGCCGGTGAACCGGCCGCGGCGGCTCACCACGACGTGCTCGGCGGCGGCGAGCCGGTCCGGCGTCAGGGGGCCCTCGGTGAGGGGGTGGCCGGACCGGACGGCCGCCGCCATCCGGAGGGTGACCAGGTGCTCGACCCGCGTCTCGGGGTCGACGTGGTCGATGGATCCGACCTCCAGGTCGATCCGGCCGTCGCGGAGGGCCGGCCCGGCTTCCCACTCCTCGGCCCGGAACCGCAACGAGACCCCCGGCGCCTCCTGCCCGGCCAGGCGCAGGAGCCCGGGAGCCAGTGCCGCGCCGACCAGGTCGGCCGCCTGGAGGGTGAAGGTGCCGTGCAGGACGGCGGGGTCGACGCCGGCGCCGGGAGCGAGCAGCGCGCCGAGGCGGCGCACCACCGTGGCGGCCTCGTCGCGCAGGGCCTGCGCGCGGGGAGTGGGGACCATGGTCTGACCGGCCCGGACCAGGAGGGGGTCCTGGAGGACGCGCCGCAGGCGGGCGAGGGTGCGGCTCATGGCGGCGGGGGACGTGTGCAGGCGGGCGGCGGCGCGGGTGACGCTCTGCTCGGCCAGCAGCGCGTTCAGGGCGACGGCGAGATTGGCGTCGAGGACGGGCTCTGGGCTGCTGCTCATCGGCATAATTCCATTTCGGGCAATGATTCCCTGCTGAAGTTCCCATTGTGGCAACACCGAGGTCCTCCGCAGGATGAGGGACGTACCGATCCGGCACGACCCACGAGGTTTTCATGATCGTCATCACTGCTCCCACCGGGAACATCGGCCGCCGTCTGCTGCCCCTGCTCCTGGAGTCCGCCCCCGCCCACGACGAGGAACTGCGCGTCGTCGTACGCGACCCCGCCCGGCTGCCCGACGCGGTCCGCGAACGCGTCGAGGTGATCACCGGCTCGCACGGCGACGCCGAGGTCGTCGACCGGGCCTTCGAGGGTGCCGACGCCGTGTTCTGGCTCGTTCCCCCGGACGCCTCCCTGCCCCCGCACGACGCCTACTGCGGCTTCACCGGCCCCGCCACGAAGGCCCTCGTCGCCCACGGTGTCGGCCACGTCGTCGGCGTCTCCGCGCTCGGCCGCGGGACCCCGGCCGCCGGCCGCGCGGGACTCGTCACCGCGTCCCTCGCCATGGACGACCTCATCGCCGGCACCGGCGTCGCGTACCGGGCCCTGGCCAGCCCCTCGTTCTTCGAGAACCTCCTGGAGGAGGCCGGAACGATCCGGGAGAAGGGCGTCTTCACCGACGTCGTCGACGCCGGACGCAAGGCCCCCCTCGTCGCCGTCGCCGACCTCGCGGCCGTCGCCGCCGGGCTGTTGCTCGACCGCTCGTGGACCGGCAACGACAGCGTCCCGGTCCTCGGGCCGCAGGACCTGTCCCCCGACGACCTGGCCCGCATCATGAGCGAGCGGCTCGGCCGTCCCGTCCGCTACGAACGCCGTCCGCTCGGCGAGCTGTACACCACCCTCGTCGGCCACGGCCTCGACGAGACGTTCGTCCAGGGCATCGTCGACATGAAGCGGGCCAAGGACGAAGGCCTCGACGCGGGCGTCGTCCGCACCCCGGACACCGCCTCTCCCACCACCTTCGCACAGTGGTGCGCCCAGACCCTCGGGCCCGCCGTCCTCTCCTGATGACGCGCCCGCCCCCTCACCAGGACCCGGGATGCCCACCACACCGAAACCGTCCACCACTTCGGAGTCGCCCGTCATGCCCGCCGAGGAATCCGCGCCACCGGTCACCGCGTTCATGCTCATCAAGACCACACCCGAGTGGCTCGCCATGACCCCTCGGGAACGGGTTGACGCCTTCGCCACCCAGGTCGTCCCCGCGATCAGGGCCAGGACCACCGGCGTTCGGTCACGCTTCTACGACACGGAGTTCTACTCCACCCGCGTCACCGACGTCTGGGTCTGGGAGGCCGACGACCACGAGGCCTACCACCTCCTCGTCGACGCGCTGCGCGAAACCCCGTTCTGGGACCGGTACTTCGAGATCGTCGACCTCCTCGTCGGCACCGAGAACGGCTACGCCCGGACCTACGGCATCGACCCGGTCGCCACCATCACCACCTGATCGACCGTCCGTGAAGCGCCGCCCATGTCCTCCGGCTCCACCGGGCCGAGGGCGTCGGCGCGCGGCGGGCGCGGCGGGCGCGGCGCGGGGAAGCGGGCCGCGCGCGACCGTCGTCAGCGTGGGAGCGACCTGAAGCGGTCCATTCCTACCGTCGTCAGCGCGCGAGCGACCTGACGCGGTCCACCCCTTCGACCACGACGGTCTCCCCGGGCGCGATCTCCGTGAAGCCCGCGTCGCGGACCAACGGCATCCCGGACACGACGAGTTCACCCCAGCGGTCCTTCTCCGCCGTGCGGACCGCGAGCGGGAGACCGGCGTCGCGCCAGGCCGCCCGTTCCGCGTCCGACAGCTCCCACCAGGCCAGTTGGGCGCCGTGCCCGGCCTGCGCCATCGTCTTGCCGGCGGACATGTCGAGATGGGGGTTGAGCCACAGCGTCGGTCCGGTGGTGTCGGTGTCCACCGGTGGCTCCGGATCGTCGAGATCCGTACCGGACACCTGGAGCCGGGCGAGATCCTTCGGCCAGCCGTCCAGCGGGACCGGCGGGAAGACCCGTACCTCGGCCGACTTCCCGGTCACCGTGATGCCCGGCAGCGCCTCGGCCCGCCGCCACTCCGCACCACGCGCCCGGCGCACGACCTTGCGGATCCGGGCGTCCTGCCAGTCCAGCATGGCCTGCGCCCACTCGCCGTCCCCCAGCGACCGCTCGTCGGCGAGGATCGTCAGCACGGCGCGGGCCGCGGTCTCCAGCGCGTCCGTCCGCGCCGGGGGAGCGGTCTTCTCGATGCGCACGACCATGGGCAGTACGAACTGAGGTGCCTCGTCGCGCGCGATGCGCTCGTTGCGGAAGGGACTGTCGCCGGAGGGGGTGGGGTCGCTGCTCACCTCCCCAGTGTGCCAGGCGGAAGATCCGTTCTTCGGCGCGTGCCGCCCCGGGGCCGTCCGGCCGTTCCCGTCCGCCCCGCGACGGCGGAAACCGCCGGACAGGCCCTGGCCCGCGCGAGGACGACCGCATGAACAACGCGCTCCACGACTCACGGGCGTCGGGCGCCGTTACGGGCTCCGGGGCTCCTGGATCCCGTGCGGCGCCGACCTCGACGTCACCCGGAGCAGGCCGTCCGCTGTGCCTCCTGCCACGCGCAGACCGGGCAGAGCGTGATCCCCTTGTAGGACTCCGGGTACTCCGTCGGCTTTTGGCACAGCACACACTCGGCGAACGGCGGGCCGGCCACGGCGGGGGCGGTCGGCGTGCCCGGGGAGGTGCGGTTGTCCTCGCTCATGGGCCCAGCGTACGGCGGACGGCCGGGGTGCCTACCGGTGCTGGTTCGCCGCTCCGATCAGTTCGGACACCTTGACGAAGCGGAAACCCCTCTTCCGTAGTTCGGGGACGATCGTGCGCAGAGCCCGCTCGGTCGCCGGAGCCGCACTCCGTGTGCAGTGCATGACGACGACGGACCCGGGCCTCACCCCCTCGAGCACCTGCCGGGCCACGGCGTCGGAGTCGGTGGCGAACGCGTCCCCGCTCACCACGTCCCACTGCACGGCGGTCACCCCGGTCGCGCTCAGGGTCCGCAGCGCCTGCTGGTCGTAGCACCCGCCGGGGAAGCGGAAGTACGGCATCGGGTGGGGCACGCCCGCCCTCCTGAACGCGGCGTAGGCCCTTTCCACGTCGGCCCGCATCCTGTCCTTGGCGACGGTCGGCAGCCCGTAGCAGTCCTTGGTGAAGGCGTAGTGGCTGTACGAGTGGTTCGCGACCTCGAAGAGGGGGTCCCGCCCGACGGCCCTCGCTTCCGCCGGGTACTGGTCGGCCCAGCGCCCCGTCATGAACACGGTCGCCGGCACCTTGAACGCGCGGAGCGTGTTGATCAGCCGCGGATTGTCGAAGTGCTCCCCGCCCGCCGCCCGGGGTCCCTGGTCGGCCGTCATGTCCGCATCGAAGGTCAGGGCCACAGTTCTGCCCCGGGTGCGCGGGCCGTTCGTGAAGACAGGGGTCAGCCCGCCCGGGCCCGGGGCCAGCGTGGGCGGCCGTGGAGGCACGGCGCTGCCGGAGGCCGACGCCGGGGGACCCGGCGGGGCCGGCTTCGGGGCCCGGGCCCCGGGAGCCTCCGAGGTTCCGCAGGCAGCTAGGGCGACTCCTAGGGCCCCGAGGGCGCAGGTCGCGACGATGCGTCGTACTGGAATCAACACGGGACGAAGATATCTAGGTAAATGTGACCATCGGGTCGTCGATGAAATGAGTGGGTCGACCGCGGCACTGAAGCCACCCGTCCGGCTGCCTCGGGCCGACCGGCTGCCCGCGCCGACCCGGCGTCGTCGCTCAGCCCTGGGCGAGCTCCGCCACCGGCTGCCACTTCTCCCACGTCGCCAGACGCTGCTCGTAGTCGGCCTTCGCGATGCCCAGCGGGGCCGTGCCGAAGAAGCAGCGAAGGGGCGGCTCGGCGGCGTCCACGAGTTCCAGCACGGCCGCGGCGGACGCCTGCGGGTCCCCCGGGGTGCCCACGCGCGCACGGCGCTGTGCCTGCACCTGCTCGTGGTACTCGGCGTACGCCGGCAGCTGCTGGGACGTGCTCGACGAGGATCCGGCCCAGTCGGTGGCGAATCCGCCGGGCTCGATCAGGGTGACCTTGATGCCGAACGGCGCCACCTCCTGGGCCAGCGACTGGCTGATCCCCTCGAGCGCCCACTTCGACGCGTGGTAGATGCCGACCAGCGGGAACGCGCTGATGCCGCCGATGGAGGAGACCTGCAGGATGTGACCGCTGCCCTGCTCGCGCAGGAACGGCAGTGCCGCCTGGGTGACCCACAGCGCCCCGAACAGGTTCGTCTCCAGCTGCGCGCGGGCTTCCGCCTCCGTGAGCTCCTCGACCATTCCGAAGTGACCGTAGCCGGCGTTGTTGACCACCACGTCGAGACGTCCGAACCGCTCGTGCGCCTGGCGCACGGCGGCGAAGTCGGCGTCCCGGTCCGTGACGTCGAGCCGCAGGGGCAGGAACCGCTCCCCGTAGGTCGCGGAGAGATCGTCCAGGGTGGACAGATCGCGGGCCGTGGCGGCCACCGAGTCGCCGCGCTCCAGCGCCGCGATCGCCCACTCCCGGCCGAAGCCCCGTGAGGCACCGGTGATGAACCAGATCTTCTGCGTCATGGTGTGCTCCTCGTGAAACCCGGCGCCCACTCCGTCGAGACGCCGTGATGCTTCTCGCGCCAGCGAACACCTTGGAGTGCGCTCCATGGCAACTCCGGCCGCGGTGGGCTGCCCCGGAAAGCGCCGAGTAGCCCCCGCCGATGTGGATCAAACGCTCTTCAGCAGCTGATTCCGGTACTCCGTCACGTCGAAGTCGGCCTTCGGGTACCGCGGGTCCAGCGCTTCGAGGTGCTCCAGGAGCAGCGTGCCGATCGCCCAGTTCCGGTACCACTTGCGGTCGGCGGGAACCACGAACCACGGCGCCCGGGGTGTGGAGCAGCGGTCGAGCGCGATCTCGTACGCCTCGCGGTACTCGGGCCACAGCGCGCGGTCCTCGATGTCGCCGGCGCTGAACTTCCAGTGCTTGGCCGGATTGTCGAGGCGGCGCAGCAGACGGCGGCGCTGCTGGTCGTAGGAGAGGTGCAGGAAGCACTTCACGACGGTGACGCCGTCGTCGGCGAGGGACTCCTCGAAACGGTTGATCTCCCGGTAGCGGCGAGCGATCTCCTTGTGCGGAGCCAGCCCGCGGACCCGGGCGACCAGGACGTCCTCGTAGTGCGAACGGTCGAAGATGCCGATCTCGCCCGCTTCGGGCAGCGCCCGCCTGATCCGCCACAGGAAGGAGTGCTTGCGTTCCTCGGGAGTCGGCGCCTTGAAGGCGCGGATACGGCAGCCGGCCGGGTTGAACATCCCGACGACGTGCTTCACGGCGCCGCCCTTACCGCTGGTGTCCATGCCCTGCAGGATCAACAGCACCCGCCGCCGGTCGCCCGCCGTGCTCGCCGCCCACAGGCGTTCCTGCAGGTCGGCGAGGCCCTGGCGCATGTCCTCGGTGGCGGCCAGACCGGCGGCCTTGCCGTCCTGCCAGGCGGGGGTGTCCCGGGCGTCGTACGAGGTCAGGTCGACGCCGTCGCCGTCCGGAAGGCGCAGCAGCGCACTGACCCGGGCGGGCCCCTCGGGCTCCTGCGGGCCGCCCGCCTTCTCCCGTCCGCCCGCCTTCTTCGGCCCGCTGCCCTCTCTGCCGTCCTTCTCGCCCACCGCGCACCCCTTCCGGCCGTGTCCCTCGATGGTGCGTCGGGAGCGCGGGCCCCGCTACTCACGGCTCGGGCTCCCGACGTGGCGACGTGGTGATGTGGTGATGTGGCTCGGCATACGGCGCGGCGGGCGTGGGGTGTCGCGGTCCGGTCGAGTGGGTGCCGGTGCCGGTGCCGTGATCGGTGGGCATGGACGATCGGTGCGCTGCGGCGCGGTACGTCCCCGGTGGCCCGCGGACGCCGGGCGAGCCGGCCGTCGGCGGACAGCTTCGAGCGGTGGGGGACGGCTTCGAGCGGTACGCCGCCAACTCGGCGACACGCAGCGTGAGTTCGCGGTAGCTGTGTGAGCGGGACCGGTGGACGGGGGCAAGGGCCGGCAGCCGGCGCGCCGGGACACTCTCCGGCGTCGTCCTCCTTACGGCGGTACGCCGCATGCGTGCGAGGGGGGCAGGGGGAGCGTCCCATCGGGCGCGGCGATCGGAGCCGGCGGGGCCGGTCCCGGCGCACCTCAATTGCGCGATGGCGCGAGTGAATTGGGGGCGGGGTACGGTGCGGTTTCCCGGCGCCGGTGGCCGTTTCGCTCGGTTTGACTTCCCTGTCCGGTATGTCTAGGTTGGATGGAGATCAAACGAGATAGCCGCCTTTTACCTGGTATAGGGCGGACAATTTCCTCTCCTGATCGACGGCCAGATGGTCGCCGAACTGTTCGACGGAACGGGTGTCCCGCCGCGAGGTCTGCTGAACGCAGAGGCCTCGGTGGGCCCGATGCCACGCTTGTCGCGTGTGAGTCGACGACGGCAACTCCCGTTCATTCCACGGCCGATGTACCGGGCCCTCTCGCAGACGTCTCAGTGCCTCACCCGCGCTGAGCGTCAACGCGGTCACCAGGACATGGACCCGTCAACGCCCCCTGGAAGGGAAAGCACCATGCGGGTAAAGAAAGTAACGATCTTCAGGCTGCTCGCCAGCCTGTTCGCCACTCTGGCCCTGGCCATCGGTGGAGCGAGCATAGCGAGTGCCGCCACCACCACCAGTCACACCCAAGCAGTGGCATCCGACTACAACTGGGGCGGCCACGGTGGCGGCGGCTGGGGTGGCGGCGGCTACGGCGGTTACGGCGGCGGCGGCTGGGGCGGCGGCTACGGCGGCGGCGGTTGGGGCGGCGGCGGCTGGGGTGGCGGCGGCCACGGCGGCGGCTGGGGTGGCGGCGGCTGGGGCGGCGACTGCTGACACCTGAGAGAAACAGCGCACCGGGAGCCGGAGTCGGCAACGACTCCGGCTCCTGCCTGTCGCCCAACGGTCCGTCGCCGAGCGGTCCGTTGCCGCACGGCTCGCTGCTGAACGGTCCGTTGCCGCACGGCTCGCTGAGAGCGGTCCGTTGCCGAACGGTCCATGGCGGGAGAGTGATGCGAGCGCGGTCTCACGACGAGGCCGCCGGAACCACGCGTATCGCCGGTGTCACCCCCCGTCGCCGGGCCTGTCGCGGAGTTCGCCGGACTCGTCGCGAAGTTCGGTCGCTGGTGCGGCAGTTGAGGACGGGGGCGATGACGGCGTCGCCGGCGCGGTCGGCTGGGTCTGGGCCCGCTCCAGGAACCGCAGCAGTTCGACGGGGAAGGGCAGGACGAGCGTGGAGTTCTTCTCCGCCGCCACCGCCACCACCGTCTGCAGCAGCCTCAGCTGCAACGCGGCCGGCTGCTCGGACATCACCCCGGCGGCCTCCGCCAGCTTCCTCGACGCCTGCAGTTCCGCGTCCGCGTTGATGATCCGCGCCCGCCGCTCGCGGTCGGCCTCGGCCTGCCGGGCCATCGACCGCTTCATCGTCTCCGGCAGCGAGACGTCCTTGATCTCCACCCGGTCGATCTGCACGCCCCAGCCCATGGCCGGACTGTCGATCATCAGCTCCAGGCCCTGGTTGAGCTTCTCGCGGTTGGAGAGGAGGTCGTCGAGGTCGCTCTTGCCGATGATCGACCGCAGCGACGTCTGCGCCATCTGCGAGACCGCGAAGCGGTAGTCCTCGACCTGGATGACCGCGTCGGCCGCGTCCACCACCTTGAAGTAGATGACCGCGTCCACGCGCACCGTGACGTTGTCCCGGGTGATGCCGTCCTGCGCGGGCACCGGCATCGTGACGATCTGCATGTTGACCTTGCGCAGCCTGTCCACGCCTGGGACGACCAGGGTGAAACCGGGTGGGCGTACCCCACCCCTGAGCCGCCCGAGCCGGAAAACCACGCCCCGTTCGTACTGCTTGACGACCCGGGCCGCCGCCGCGACGTACACCAGCCCCGCGGAACCGACCGCCACCCCGGTCACCAGGATTTCCTGGAGCATGACGACCCCCTTTCGAGTCGCCCGCTGCGCCTGAGCGCACCAAGCCCGATATGCGAATTTTACGCCGGTCGGGCCGGGCGCGATCACGCCGTGCGTCCGCGTGACCTCCATCGCCCCGGGCGGGGTCGAGCCGGCGTCACGCCTCGCGGGGTGCTGGGAACTACGCCTCCACGAGCCCCTTGGCGTCCCGCGCGAGGGCGGTCAGCCGGGATATCGCGCGGAAGTACTTCTTGCGGTAGCCGCCGTTCAGCATCTCCTCGCTGAAGAGCGTGTCGAAGGGCATGCCGGAGGCGAGGACGGGCACCTCACGGTCGTAGAGCCGGTCGGCGAGCACCACGAGCCGCAGCGCCGTCGACTGGTCCTTGACCGGCTGGACGTCCGTGAGGCAGACGGCCTCGAGGTCGTCCGTGAGCGCGCCGTAGCGGCTGGGGTGCACGCGCGCGAGGTGGTCGAGCAGATGCGGGAAGTCGTCGAGGGACGCGCCCCCGGTGGCGTACGCGGCCTTCGTGACCTGCTCGTCGGTGAACGGAGCCGGGGCCTCGGGCAGCCCGCGGTGGCGGTAGTCCTCGCCGTCGATGCGCAGCGGACGGAAGTGTGCGGACAGGCCCTGGATCTCGCGCAGGAAGTCGGCCGCCGCGAACCGGCCCTCGCCGAGCTTTCCGGGCAGCGTGTTCGACGTGGCCGCGAGCGCGACCCCCGCGCCGACCAGCTTGCCGAGCAGCGTGGAGACGAGGACGGTGTCGCCCGGGTCGTCGAGTTCGAACTCGTCGATGCACAGGAGACGGTGGCCGGAGAGCGTCTGCACGGTCTTCTGGAAGCCGAGCGCGCCGACCAGGTTCGTCAGCTCCACGAAGGTGCCGAAGGCCTTGAGCGAGGGCTCCGCCGGGGTCGCGTGCCACAGCGAGGCGAGCAGATGGGTCTTGCCGACTCCGTAGCCGCCGTCGAGGTAGACGCCGCGGGGGCCGGCGGGGGTTTTCGGCGCCCTGCTCCTGCCGAAGCCGAAGAGGCCCCGTTTCGCTCCCCCCACGGCGTGTGCCCCGCCGAGCCCGGCCGCGAAGTCCGCGAGGACGCGTACGGCCTCGGTCTGGCTCGGCTGGTTCGGGTCCGGGATGTACGAATCGAAGCGCACCGAGTCGAAGCGCGGCGGCGGCACCATCTCGGCGACGAGCCGGTCCGCGGGCACGTGCGGCTCGCGGGCGCACAGGGACAGGGGGGCTGCGTCGGGTATCGGATCGATCCCGGAGGCGGCGGTGGAGGACGACACGGTTAACCACTCTAAGCGCCGTGCCACACTGCACGACATGCGACGCCTGTTCCCTGTGACCTACGAAACAGCAGCCCAGGGCGCGACCGGGACCCCTGCCACCCCTGACGCGCCCGGTGCGCGCGGTGCGGATGTGACGGACCGCGAGTGGGGGCTTCTGGAGCTGGCGGAGGTCTACGCCTACCCGGACGCGCGTGCCGACGGCGTCCGTACGCCCTGGCTGCGGGCCAACATGGTCTCCACGCTCGACGGCGCCGCTCAGCACGAGGGGAAGTCCCAGGGCATCTCCAGCGCCGCCGACATGCGGATCTTCGGGGTGCTGAGGGCGCTCGCGGACGTCGTGGTCGTCGGTGCGGAAACGGTACGCCAGGAGGGGTACCGCCCGGCACGCGCGCGGACCGAGTTCGCGGCGTCACGGGAGGCGTCCGGGCAGGGTCCCGCGCCCGCCATCGCCGTCGTCACGGCGGGTCTGGACCTGGACTTCTCGCTCCCTCTCTTCACCTCGCCCCTGGTGCCCACGCTGGTCGTGACAGGGGCCGCGGCGGCTCCGGACCGGGTCGCGGCCGCGGAGAGGTCGGGCGCCGAGGTGGTGTTCGCCGGGGAGGGCGCCGGGGTGGACCCCGTCCGGGCCGTCCGGGCCCTCGCCGACCGCGGGCTGACCCGGCTGCTCACGGAGGGGGGCCCGCGACTGCTGGGCCAGCTGGTGGCGGCCGGGGTGCTCGACGAACTGTGCCTGACGATGTCGCCGACCCTCACCGCGGGCGGCGCGCAGCGGATCGCCGGCGGCCCCTCGACGGAGGTCCCGAAGCGGTTCGAACTGGCGTCCTTGCTGGAAGAGGCCGGGTTTCTGTTCACCCGATACCGTCGATCCTGACCAGCCGTCGGAAGATCCAGTTCCGTTTATCTTCCGCTGGGCACAGCAAATCGCGCAGACCCCGTGCGATCACGGGGCAGGATGGTTTCCGCAGGGGGCCAGCGAGTCCCACGGAGGAGAAGGGCGTCTGTCGTGTTCACAAGCGTATTGATGATCGAGAAGGCCCTGACGTCCGCCGATATCGAGTTCGTCACCACCTTGCACGGTGATGAGACGGTCACCTTTCATGTGCTGCTCCAGCCACGGGGCGACCAGGCGGACCGGCTGCTGCGGGCCATCGACGACGTGGCGCTGGGCGAGCTGGACGAGGCGGCCCACGAGCGCGAGACCCCAGAGGGCGAGGAGGCGGCCGGCCAGGGACAGCGGGCGCTGGAGGTGTCGCTGGTGGCACTGCGCGCCTCGGGCAGCGAGGCCGAGGGCCGGCTCATCGAGGACCACCCGCTGGACGCGCTGAAGGGGCTGGTCGACGAGATCGGCGCGGACGAGGTCATCGTGCTGACCGACCCGCACTACGTGGAGGAGTTCTTCCACCGGGACTGGGCCTCGCGCGCCCGCCACAAGGTCGGTGTGCCGGTGCTGAAACTGTTCTCGCACAGCAAGGCATAGGCTTGGGCCGTCCGGCGTAGCACGCCGGACGCACCGCGGCGGCGGTCGTAAGACCCGTCGCACCACTCCTGTCGCAGTTCTTGTCGCAATTTCTTGTCGCACCACCTGGGGAGAGACACGCATGGCACCCGGCCTTCCTACCGCCATGGACCGACCGCACTTCATCGGGATCGGCGGAGCCGGGATGTCGGGCATCGCGAAGATCCTGGCGCAGCGCGGGGCGAAGGTGGCGGGCAGCGACGCGAAGGAGTCCGCGACCGCCGAGGCCCTGCGCGCGCTGGGCGCGACGGTGCACATCGGGCACGCCGCGGACCACCTGGCCTCCGACGCCACGTGTGTGGTCGTCTCGTCCGCGATCCGCGCCGACAACCCGGAGCTGGCCCGCGCCGCCGAGCTGGGTGTCCCGGTCGTCCACCGTTCGGACGCCCTCGCCCGGCTGATGGACGGGCTGCGCCCGATCGCGGTCGCGGGCACGCACGGCAAGACCACGACGACGTCGATGCTGGCGGTGTCGCTCTCGGAACTGGGGCTGCTGCCCTCGTACGCGATCGGCGGCGACCTGGACGAACCGGGCTCGAACGCGCTGCACGGCGAGGGCGAGATCTTCGTCGCCGAGGCCGACGAGTCGGACCGCAGCTTCCACAAGTACGCGCCCGAGGTGGCGATCGTCCTCAACGTGGAGCTGGACCACCACGCCAACTACGCGTCCATGGAAGAGATCTACGAGTCCTTCGAGACGTTCGCGGGCAGGATCGTCCCCGGCGGCACCCTGGTGATCTCCGCGGACAACGAGGGCGCGCGCGAGCTGACGCGTCGGCTGCCGGCCGACGTGCGCGTGGTGACGTACGGTGACTCGGCGGACGCGGACGTCCGTGTCCTGTCCGTCGTCCCCCAGGGCCTGAGGAGCGAGGTGACGGTGGACCTCGACGGTTCGCGGCTCACCTTCACGGTCTCCGTCCCCGGCCGCCACTACGCGCACAACGCGGTGGCCGCGCTGGCGGCCGGCGTGGCGCTGGGCGTCCCGGCGGCCGAGCTGGCCCCGGCGCTCGCCTCCTACACCGGGGTGAAGCGCCGCCTCCAGCTGAAGGGCGAGGAGGCGGGTGTGCAGGTCGTCGACTCGTACGCGCACCACCCGACGGAGATGACGGCGGACCTGGAGGCGATGCGCGCGAGCGTCTCCGGCCGCATCCTGGTCCTGTTCCAGCCGCACCTGTTCTCCCGCACGCAGCAACTGGCGAAGGAGATGGGCGAGGCCCTGTCGCTGGCGGACGCCTCCGTGGTCCTCGACATCTATCCGGCCCGCGAGGACCCGATCCCGGGGGTCACCAGCGAGCTGATCGTCGAGGCGGCGCGGGCGGCGGGCGCGGACGTCACGCCGGTCCACGACAAGGCGGAGGCACCTTCGGTCGTCGCGGGAATGGCGAAGCCGGGTGATCTCGTTCTCACGATGGGCGCGGGTGACGTGACCGATCTCGGCCCCGGGATCCTGGCCCGTCTGTCGAAGTAGTCACAGCGTTTGTAAGGGGTTGAGCTTCATGTCGTACGACATCGAAAAGCCGGACGAGCAGTGGCGCGCGGAGCTGACCCCCGCCGAGTACACGGTTCTGCGCCGGGCGGGCACGGAGCCGGCGTTCACCGGGGAGTACACCGACACCAAGGCCAAGGGCGTGTACTCCTGTCGCGCCTGCGGTGCCGAGCTGTTCACCTCCCACGAGAAGTTCGAGTCGCACTGCGGCTGGCCGTCCTTCTACGACCCGAAGGACTCCGAGTCGGTCGAGCTGATCGAGGACCGCGCGCACGGGATGGTACGGACCGAGGTGCGGTGCTCCCGCTGCGGATCGCATCTCGGACACGTCTTCGAGGGCGAGGGGTACGCGACCCCCACCGATCAGCGGTACTGCATCAACTCGATCTCACTGCGGCTGGCGCCGGACGGGGGTGATCAGGGCTGAGGTCGGCCAGATCCTCCAGGAGCGCGTCCGCCATCTGCTCCTCCAGGACCGCGACCCCGCTCTTGCGCAGGACGGTGCGAGCTCCGCGTCCCAGGGGCCCTTCGAACCCCACTGCCCCCCAGGTCCGGTGGTGGAGCAACGGTAGCCCAACGCCCCGTACACGAAGGGGAGTCAGGGAAGTCGGAAGACGCAGGTGCCCGGGGCCACGGCGACCGGGCCGTTGTCAGTGGCGCGTTCTAGTGTGGTGCGGCGGGAGATTTACGACGAGAGACAGGAGGTTCTCATGACGAACCTGCCCGATCGGCCGCACACCGCGCTGCTCGTCATCGACGTCCAGAACGGGGCGATGGCGGGTACCCACGGGCGCGACGAGGTGATCGCGAACATCAACACCCTGGTCGACAAGGCCCGTGCCGAGGACGTGCCCGTGGTCTGGGTGCAGCACTCCGACGACAACCTCGTGCTGGGCAGCGAGAGCTGGCGGTACGTGCCGGAGCTGGTCCGGCGGGACGGGGAACCGCTCGTCCACAAGACCTACGGCGACTCCTTCGAGAACACCGCACTGGAGGAACTGCTCGCCGAGCGCGGCGTGGGCCGGATCGTGGTCGCGGGCGCGCAGACCGACGCGTGCATCCGCGGGACCCTGCACGGTGGTCTGGTCCGCGGGTACGACGTGACGCTGGTCGGCGACGCGCACACGACGGAGGACCTCACGGCGTACGGCGCCCCGCCTCCGGACCAGGTGATCGCGCACACCAATCTCTACTGGCGTGAGGAGAGCGCGCCCGGCCGTCGCGGAGGGACCGTCGACACGGCCGAGGTGACGTTCGCGGCGTACTGAGCGACGCGCCGCTACCGCCGGCCCCGCGCGGAGGAGGCGAGCAACTCGTCGATGAGGGTGATCAGCACGTCCCGGCACGACCCCCGCTCCCGCGCGTCGCAGAGGAGCACGGGGGTTCGCTCCGGCAGGGCCAAGGCGTCCCGGATCTCCTCGGGTGTGTACGGATGCCGTCCGTGGAAGCCGTTGACGCCCACGACGAACGGGATACCGCGGCGCTCGAAGAAGTCGACGGCGGCGAAGCTGGACTCCGGCCGGCGCACGTCGATGAGGACCACCGCCCCGAGGGCGCCGATGGCGAGGTCGTTCCACATGAACCAGAACCGCTGCTGGCCAGGGGTTCCGAAGAGATACAGGACCAGTTCGGGGCTGAGGGTGATGCGGCCGAAGTCCAGGGCCACGGTGGTCGCCCTTTTCTCCTCGATGCCGTCGAGGTCGTCGACGTCCAGACCGGCGGAGGTGAGGGGTTCCTCGGTGCGCAGCGGGACGATCTCGCTGACCGATCCGACCATGGTCGTCTTGCCGACGCCGAATCCCCCGGCGATCAGGATCTTGACCGCTTCGGGTGCTTCGGACGCTTCGGCTGTCTGCGCTGTCTGCGCTGTCTGTGGTGCCTGTAGTGCTTCTTGTGTCTGTGGTGTTTCGGGTGCTGAAGTCCTCCGCGTGGCGGGGTCAGAGCCGGCCAAGGCCGTCCCTCACTTTCTGCAGCAGGTCCGGATCCGGGGTGCGGGAGACGAGACGCGGCGCCTGGACCGTGATCCGCCCCGCCTCCAGCAGATCGCAGAGCAGGATGACGACGACGCTCACCGGGAGGTCGAGCTGGGCGGCGAGTTCCGCCACCACGACCGGCCGCGCGCACAGCCGCACGATGCGCTGGTGCTCGGGCTGTGACCGGTCGGACCCGTCGGGCGGCGGATCCACGGCGGTCACCGAGGTGATGAGGGTGAAGTCGGCGCGGCTGGGCCGGGTTCGGCCTCCGGTCAGGGTGAACGGCCGTACCAGACGGCCGGCCGCGTCGCCTTCGCTCACCTCACTCGCCGTTGCCGGCGGGGGCGCCGCCCGCACGCGGCGCCGCCCTGAGGTGCTCGCCGATCTTCTTCACCAGCATGTTCATCTGGTAGGCCACCACGCCGACGTCCGCGCCCTTGTTGGTGAGCACGGCGAGATGGGCGCCGGGTCCCGCGGCGGTGAGGATCAGATAGCAGTCGCGCATCTCGATGAGCGCCTGCCGTACGGGTCCGCCGCGGAAGTCCATGCTGACCCCCTTGCTCAGGCTCATCAGGCCGGACGCGGTCGCCGCCAGCCGCTCGGCGTCGTCGCGGACGAACGCCGTGGACTTGCTGACGACCAGTCCGTCCTCGGACAGTACGACGGCGTGGTTCACGTCGGCCACCCGTTCCACCAGTCCGGTGAGCAGCTGGTCGAGCTGGCTGTGTGTGGCGGGGCTGGGGCGTGTCATTTCTCAGTCCTTCACGTGCGGTCTGCGGGTGGAGTCGACGAGCGGTCTGCGGGCGCGCCGGAAGAGTGGCCCGCGGGCGGGGACGACGAAGGACCCGCGGGCCGGGGCGACGAGCGGTCCGGGGTTGTGGTGCGGGATCGGTCCGCGGCGGGGACCCGGTCACCCGGCTTCCCGGGCGTGTTCCCCTGCTCGCCCGGTTCGGCTGGTTCGCCCGGTTCGTACGCCGCCCCGTCGTCGTCGGTGTCACGGGCCCGGAGCGTGCCGCGCTGGAAGCCGGCGAGTGAGGAGGCCGCCCGTTCCGCGGTGAAGTCGGTGACATCGCCGTCCGCGTCCTGGTCGCCGGTGCCGGCGGGCCCGGCGTCCTCCCGAAGTTCGGTGGCCAGGCTGGTCTGCGGCACCCGGCGCGGCAGCGGGGTGAGTCCATCCCGACGGACGGCGGCCGTGGCCGGGGCGGCGCCGGTGCCGTGGCCGGACCGGGAGGCGGAGGGGTCGGCCGTGCGCGTCCGGGCGGCGGGCCGCGCCTCTCCCGTGCGCTCGTGCGACGGCCGGCCCTCGGAGGGAGCGGCGCCCGGACCCGTCGCGGCCGTGGCCGGCTCTGGTACGCCGGCGTCCGCCGGGCCGGCGGCGCCCGTGTCCGGAGCGGACGCGCCCGGTGTCTCGCGCACCACGATCTCGTGCGGGATCAGCACGATCGCGGTGGTCCCGCCGTACGGCGAGGACCGCAGGGTGACGACGATGCCGTGCCGGGTGGCGAGCCGGGCGATCACGAACATGCCGAGCCGCAGGTCGTCGGCGAGCGCCACCACGTCGAACTGCGGAGCCACCGCCAACTGGGCGTTGAACGCCGCGTAGTCCTCCTCGGACAGGCCCAGACCCCGGTCCTCGATCTCCACGGCCAGTCCCTTGGCCACCATCGCGGCGCGCACGCCCACCGGGCCGGGCGCGGGGGAGTAGGCGGTGGCGTTGTCGATGAGCTCCGCCAGCAGGTGGATGACGTCGGCCACCGCGGGCGGGGTGAGGTACACCTCGTCGTCGGCGTGCACCTCCACCCGCTGGTACTGGGCGACCTCGCCGACGGCGCTGCGCAGGATGTCGATCAGCGCGACCGGCTCGGTCCAGCTGCGCCGGGGCTGCTCTCCGCTGATGATGACGAGGTTCTCCTCGTAGCGCCTCAACTGGCTCGCCGTGGAGTCGAGTTCGTACAGACCCTGGAGGAACCGCGGGTCCTGGAATTCGCGCTCCATCGCGTCGAGCCTGCTGAGCTGGAGGTTGACCAGGTTCTGGCTCTGCCGGGCGATGCCCAGGATCACCTTCTGGAAGCCGCGTCTGGTGTCGGCGAGTTCCACCGCGGTGTGCACGGCCGTACGCTGCGCGGTGTTGAAGGCCTCCGCCACCTGCCCGAGTTCGTCCCCGCCGTAGTCCAGCGGCGGGGTGGCGAGGTCCACGTCCACCTTCTCGCCCCGGTCCAGTCTGGCGACCACGTCGGGCAGCCGCTCCTGGGCCAGGCTGAGCGTGGCCAGCCGCAGACCGCGAAGCCGCCGGGACAGGGAGCGCGTGATGCGCCACGACATCACGACGCACAGCAGCAGGGCGACGAGTCCGCCCGCGCTCAGCGCGGCCGCCTTGACCAGCAGTCCGTGGGCCTTGTCGGCGCTGCGGTCGAGGAGTCCCGTGGTCTGCTGCCGGATCAGGTCCGAGTACCGGCCGGAGATCCTGGTGAGAGCGGCGTTCCAGCGCCGGCCCGCGTCCGGCAGCGGGACCGTCCGGGCCACCGCGCCGTGCGCCGTCCGGGCCGCGATCACCTGGTCCTCGACGGACTCCAGCGTCTTCCAGTCCTGGCTCTGCAGTACCCGTTCGACCCGCGCCTTGACGGCGCCGTCCAGGGAGGAGAGGGCCTGGCTCCGGAAGACCCAGCGCCGTACGTCGACGAGTTGCGCGAACCGTGTCCACGCCTTCTCGTCGAGCCTCCCCGACGGCCAGGCGAGTGCGAGTTCGGCGTCCTCCTGGGCGACCAGTTCCGCGCCGCTTCCCAGGGTGATCAGCGGGCCCGCCTGGGAGGTGAGGTCGCCGTCGTCGACCTGGGAGAGTTCCTGGAAGGCCTGGATCTGGCCGTCGATGATCGCGGTGTACTGGTCCAGCGCCTGCTGGGCGGTGATGTCGGTGGGGTGGTCCACCTGTCCCCGGTAGTACTCCAGGCTCCCCACCGACGCCAGGACCGAGTACAGCCGGTCCCCGATCCGGGCGGGCGCGT
This sequence comes from Streptomyces sp. NPDC005195, assembly GCF_040608315.1. Classification (NCBI taxonomy): domain Bacteria; kingdom Bacillati; phylum Actinomycetota; class Actinomycetes; order Kitasatosporales; family Streptomycetaceae; genus Streptomyces; species Streptomyces sp. NPDC005195. The sequence goes on along the minus strand of NZ_JBEXHZ010000023.1, from coordinate 93,804 downwards.
TCTTGATGTCGTCCGAGCGGCGCACCAGTTTCGCGACGGCCTCGTCGGTCCTCCCGCGCTGCTGGTCCAGTGCGGTCCGCGAGCCGTGCGGAGAGGCCAGCCACGCCGCCGACAGACTGCGCTCCTGTTGCAGCGCGAGTGTCGCGTCGGTGCCCATGGCGCCGGTGGACCTGCTCAGTTCGGTCTGCGACCGCAGCCGCAGCCCCTCCGAGAAGATCTGTGTGGTCGTCACACCCCACATGGCGCCGAGGGTGACGCTGGGCACCAGCGCCAGCAGGATCAGGGAGAGACGTATGGAGCCGAGACGGCGCCGGGCACCTGTCCGTGGAGACATCGTCGTCCTAGTGCGATCAGCGAGGGGAGGAGCGGTTCGGCGGAACGGGCGGTGGGTGACCGCGTGTCCGGTACGGCACTGGGGGTGCGCAGGATGCTATCCGTACAAGTGCCCGTACGCACCGTGAGTGTCCGAAAACCTTGGGGCGCGTGGTGCCGCTCGTGCGGCCGCGCACGAGCGGCGGGAGCGGCTCAACGGGTCCCGTCGGCCGCGAACTTGGCGACCGAGGCGACGTTCTCCTTGGTGACGAACGCCGGTCCGGTGAGTACGGGCGCGGTGCCGCCGCCGCTGAAGTTGCCGTTGGACTTGTAGAGCCAGAGCGAGTCCACGGCGAGATAGCCCTGCAGGTAGGGCTGTTGGTCCACCGCGAACTGCACGTCCCCGCTCCGCACCGCCTTCACCAGGCTGCTGTTGAGGTCGAAGGTGGCGACCGCGGCCCCGCTGCCCGCCTCCTTCACCGACTTCACCGCGCCGAGCGCGAACTGCGCGCCCATCATGACGACTTCGTCGATGCCAGGGTCCTGCCGAAGCCGGGCGGCGACGGCGGCGGTGACCGCCTTCATGTCGGTGCCGTTGACATAGAGCAGGTCGGTATCGCCGGAGAACGCCTTCTTCACCCCGGCGCAGCGCGCCTCCAGGGCGACGTTTCCCTGCTCGTGGATGACGCAGAGGGCGTGCTTGGCCTTGAGTTCGTCCAGCTTGTCGCCGAGCGCCCGGCCCGCGACGCTCTCGTCCTGGCCGAAGTACTCCAGCAGGCCCTCGGACCGCCAGGCGTCGATACCGGAGTTGAGGCCGACCACCGGTATGTCCGCGCCCCTGGCCTCGGTGACGGCGCTCTTCATCGCCTCCGGCTTGGCCAGGGTCACCGCGATGCCGTCGACCCGGTCGCGGACCGCGTCCCGCACCAGACTCGCCTGCCCCGCGGGGTCGGAGTCGCTCGCGTAGGTGAGGTCGATGTCGTCCTTGGCGGCAGCCGCCTGCGCGCCCCTCCGCACCATCTCCCAGAAGGCGTCTCCGTCTGCGCCGTGGGTGATCAGGGCGACCTTGATGTGGCCGGTGCCCGCCTTCCCCGCCGCTCCGGTGTCCGCGCCGGAGTCCGATCCGCCGGAGCAGCCGGCCAGAAGCAGGGTGACGGCGACGACCAGGACGGTGCCGTGCGCGGATCTGGGGGAGTGGTGAGGTGTGGGGGACGTGTTCATCGGAGTGCGGCACCTCGCTGTGCGGCCCAGCAGAAGGACGGGGAGGGGGAAGTCGGCGCGGCCATCGGGCTGTTGTGCACCGACTGTCGGACTTTCGTTGGGCCGGAGCCAATCGTGTGTGACGCACGGGCGTCAAGTGAGCGGTCATGAGCGGGGAGTGCGCACGGTCGAGTCCAGGCCTCGTCGGCACCCTGTCCGTCACTGCCTTGACAGGTGACGGATGGCTTGCGACCATCAGGCACAACATTCATGACGGGGAGGTCGCGATGACGGGTGAGGGGCAGAATCCGGGCATGGCCGAGGCAGCGGTCCGGCGGGCCCGGTTCGGCGCGCTTCCGGAGCGGATCCGCCTGGAGGACACGGTCGAGGAACGGCCGGCCACGGTGCCGGATCCCGCGAGGGACGCGTACAACGAGGACGAGTGGCTCGTCCGTACGTGCCTGTGAGGGCGCGTTCCGGCCGACCGGCGCGGGCGTCAGCCCCCTGTGGGCGGCGCTCCGCGCAGGGCTGAGGGGTCCACGCGGGATGGGCCGGTCGTTGCCTGTCGTGGCCGTCACCTGTCAAGATGGTGATGTGAATCTGGAACACGTCTTTCTCTGCGGAAACCCGGCCCTCGACTTCGCCGCCACCCTCAGGGCCCGCCGGACGCTGCGTTTCGAGATGTTCGTGTCGCCGCAACGGCTGGACGCCTGGTACCTGGGGTCCGGGATCGTCGACGCCCTCACGGTCGCGGCCCGGGAGTCCGACGTCCAGGAGGCCGTGGTCGTACGGGAGGCCGTCTACGAGCTGGTCACCGCGCGGGCCGCGGGGGAGGCGTACGACGCCACGGCCCTCGGTGTCGTGAACGGCACGGCGCGCGAGCCCTCCGTCACACCGCAACTGTCGGCCGCCGGGCGACGGGCGGAGGCGACGCCCGCCGAGGCCCTGTCCAGCGTGGCGCGGCAGGCCGTGGAACTCCTGGGCGGACCGGATGTCCCGCTGCTCAAGGAGTGCGGCAACCCCGAATGCACCCGGGTCTACATCGACCGGTCGCGCGGCATGCGCCGCCAGTGGTGCGGCATGGAGTCCTGTGGGAACAAGCTCAAGGCGGCGGCCTACCGCGCCCGCAAGAAGCAGCACGAGCGGAGCGCGGCCGCCGCCTCCTGACGCCGCCGCCTCCTGACGCAGCGGTCTCCTGACGCCGCCGGCGCGGTCAGCGCCCGGCGAGCCCGTCCGCCTCCACGACCGCCCGCGCGAAGGCCTCGGGCGCTTCCTGCGGCACGTTGTGGCCGATGTCGGCCAGGGTGCGGTGCGCGTAGGGCCCCGAGAACCGGTCGCGGTACGACGATCCGTCGCCGGCCGGGGTGAAGGGGTCCTTCCGGCCGTCGAGGGTGACGGTGGGCACCGTGACGACAGGCCCCGCGGCGAGCTGCCGCTCCAGCCGGTCGTAGCGCGGATCGCCTTGCGCCAGGCCGAGCCGCCAACGGTAGTTGTGGATCACGATGGCCACGTAGTCCGGATTGTCGAAAGCCTTCGCCGTGCGGTCGAACGTGGCGTCGTCGTAGTGCCACGTCGGGGAGTTGAACGTCCAGACCAGGCGTGCCAGGTCGGCCCTGTTCCGCTCGAGGCCGAGCCGTCCGCGCTCCGTGGCGAAGTAGTACTGGTACCACCACGCCCACTCGGCCTTCGGCGGCAACGGCTGCTTGTTGCGCTCACGGTCGGTGATCAGATAGCCGCCCACGGAGACCAGGGCCCGGCACCGCTCGGGCCGGAGCACGGCGATGATGTCGGCGGTCCGCGCTCCCCAGTCGAAACCGGCCAGCACCGCCTTCTCGATCTTGAGCGCGTCCAGCAGCGCGATGATGTCGAGCGCGACCACGGACTGCTGGGCGTTGCGGAAGGTCCTGGCGGAGCGGAAGCGCGTGGTGCCGTGGCCGCGCAGGTACGGGACGATCACCCGGTGGCCGCGAGCCGCCAGCAGCGGCGCGACCTCGACGAAGCTGTGGATGTCGTAGGGCCAGCCGTGCAGCAGGACGACGGCGGGGCCGTGGGCGGGGCCGGCCTCCGCGTAGCCGATGCTCAGTTCACCGGCGTCGATCCGCCGGAGACGGCCGAAGGACGCGTGCCCCGGTGAGAGCGTCGGCGAGGCCGTCGCCGTGGGCTCCTCGGCCGTCCCGTCCGCGCGGGCGTTCCCGGACCACCCGGTGAGCGACGCCCCTGCCGCGCCGACGCCCATGATCTTGCCGAAGCTCCGTCGGTCGACCATCCGAAACCCCTTCCGTCGTGGTCAGGGGACCGGCAGCGCCTGCTCGGCCCGGAACGCCTTCCCGGCCGAGGTCGTGCGGGTGCCCCAGCGGTCGGTGAGCTGGGTGACGAGGAGCGGACCGCCGCGGCCCCCCTCGTCGTAGGCGCGGGTCCTGCGCCAGGCGTACGTGCGCGGCCCGGCGAGGGAGCGGGTCCAGCACTCGTGGGGGACCGGCCGTCCGGTCGCTCCAGCCCCTGACCACGCCGTGTGCGCCGACCGCCGCCATGGCGTCGCCTCTCGCGGCCGCGCATCCCGCAGCACCCGGTGATGTCAGCATATGTATCAGCATGCGGTGATCGGGCAGCCGCATCAACCCAGGGGCCGGAGCGGGCGCCGGGCTCGTTCGGGTGTCTCGCGCACGATGAAGAGCGGGAGCCGTCCGTGCAGCACGTCGGTCCGCGGCAGCCGCAACCCGAAGTGTTCCTCGATCGTCAGTACGCTCAGTCGGCGGACCCGTTCGGCGTCGGCTTCGCGGAGATCCGACCGTGCCGGCAGGACTCCCACCTCGGTGAGAGCCGGGACCAGCAGGTCAGGGCTGTGGCCCCACCGACGGGCTTCTTCCCCGATGCCGAAGGAACAGACGTGGGCGCGGTCGCGGTAGTGGCTGAACATCGACGGCGGGTGCCACGGAGTCAGGAGGAAGTTGACCGTCTCCACACCCTCGGCCGAGACGGCCCCCAGGCCGGTGGCGGTGGAGCCGACCGCGTCGCCGTACTCGACGGCGAAGGACCAGTCGCCGGTACGGCCCACCCTGGCGACGCCTGTGACGCCGTCACCGGAGAGCAGGTCCACCGCGTCCTCGGCGGAGCCGCGAGGTGCCGGCCGGCCTGGGCGTGCTCCCAGCCGGGAGGCGAGACCGACCGGATCGATGCCACGGGCGAACGTCACGCACTCGATCGGACAAGGCTCCAGAATCCAGGCGATGCCGCCGGCCACACTCTCCCCCTCGACGCGAACCTACCTCGCATCCTCTCCCGTGCCACTGACAACGCGGGGCAGCCCCGCCCCCGCAGGGCCCGAGCCGCCGGGCACGGCTTGGCGGGGCGCAGTCCGTGCGCCCCACGGCGACTTCCCCGTGCGTGAGGGAAGGCGCGTGCTGCAGGCGTCGTACGGTCATGCGGTCCGTCAACTCACCTCTGTGAGTGCGGACTTCGAGAACGGCTGGATCCCCTGGTAGCGGCCGGCCCGCCATCCGGGGCCGTGCCGTCACGGCTTCCACCCCGGCCGTCCCCTGTCCTGCGCCCGGCCGGGGCGTGCTGTTGGGCCGGGCCCTCCGAGACGCTGGGCTACGCCTTCGTCGCCGTGGTCTGCCGCTGCCGGCGCCCGCGCAGCAGACGTCTGCGCGGCTCCTGGTCGGGCAGCCAGCCGAAGGCCATGCAACTGCCGACCGCCCCGAGGAGCAGGCCGATGAAGAAGCCGCCGAGATTGGAGGTGAGCCAGGTGCCCAGCGACAGAAGGATGCCGAGCAGCGAGTAGAACAGCCGCTGCGCCGGGTTGAAGAGGATCAGCAGACCGCACACGAGCATGACCGTCGGCAGCAGATAGCCCGCCACGCCCTGCATGCCGATGTGCATGACGACCTTGAGGGACGCCTTCTCGGTCAGGAGGATCTCCGCGCCGCCCAGGGTGAGCAGCAGCCCGCCCCAGAAGGGGCGGCGCGCGCGCCACTGCCGGAAGTCCGACCTCGGATTCCGGAGCCGGGACATCAGCAACCCGTGCCGCTGAAGCGGAGCTTGAGGCCCGGAAGTTTGAACACGGCGGCGGTGGTGGCGTAGTTGGTCTGCCGCAGATTGCCGATGTGGACGGTGTCGGCCTGCTGGCTGAAGACGCCCTTGTTCCCCTGGGCATCGGCCTTGTCGAGCGTGCTCGCGTCGTTGCCGATCTCGATGTTCCCGAAGGACGCGTCACCCGACAGCTCGGTCGAGTCGGTGGTCAGGTTTGTCGCCTGCACCTTGTCCGAGCCGCCGCCCGCGGTGATGACCAGGTTGGTGCCGCCCAGGTCGACGCTCTGGCACAGCTTGGTGAGCGTCGCGTTCTTGATGGCGGAGGTGACGACGAGGACCTGGCCGCCGGTGTCGCCGGCGTTCGGGCTGTCCTCGGCCATGTTGTCGAGGTTCCCGAACTGCTCGAAGCCGGTGCCGTTCAGCTCCGTGGCCGTCACGACGAACGGCATGCCGGAGATGGCGAACTGCACGCCCAGGGCTCCCTGGGCGGTGAGGATCATCAGTCCCGCGGCGATCGCGGTGGCGGGCACCGCCATCACCGCGGCGCGGCGCAGACGGACCCGCCCGCGTCGGTCGGAACCGCTTTCGGGGTTCACGGGGGTGGGGCCGGTGGACGCCGTGGCGTCCGAGGACGAGGCCATGTTCTGCTCCCTGGACATAGTCAACGCAGGTGCGGCTTGAGGCACGTGTCCTGGCGCGGACAGGGCTGCCGCGCACGCCTCCTCGCGACTCCCGGCGGTCGCAAGGGCTTTCTCGTTACGCGGCAGTAGCCTTCCTGGAAGTTACCGGGGGTTACATTCGTGGGTCAAGGGACTTGTGGCAAGCGGATGTCGATTGTGTGGCATCTGTGTGCACGGCTTCATACCGACGACTCGCTGACCTCCAACTTCCCTACTGTGCCTTGACGTTGACCATCCATCAGGTCTACAACTCAGCCTTGTTTCCGATGGATCCGTGGCGCCGGGTCCGTCAGCACGGCGCATGTCACCCTCCCGGCCCCCGCCCCCTGCGGCGGGGCGTGCGTGACACCTCCGAACGTCCCGTGCGTGTCCTCGTCACCGTCGTCACCCCCCCACGGCACCGGCACGGCCGCCTTCCCCCCTTGGGGCCGCGCCCGGTAGCCCCTCGCCGCTGCCGGTCCGTCGCGTACGGAGAAGACGTCACGGGCCGGCAGTGGCCCGCAGCTCCGTGTCCACCGGGACGGCCAGGACCATGCCCCCCGGTGAGCCCGGGACCGCACCTCTCTCCGAACCAGGCCCCGCACCCCCGTCAGATCAGAAAGAGGCTCCCCCATGCGTACGCGATCCCTGTTCGCCCTCGTCGGTGTCGCCGCGGCCCTCTCGGTCTCCGCGATCTCCCCCGCCTCCGCCGACGACACCCCGGTGCTCACCGCGGGCGGCGCCGCCGTCGCCACCGGCGATGTGCTCACCGCCTCGCTGGCGAGCGGCACCAAGGCCACCCTCTACTCCAGCAGCACCGGCACGAGCGGCGTCTCCTGTGCCGCGTCGGCTTTCACCGCCACGGCCACCGCCAATCCGACAGCCCCCGGCGCCGCCACCGAGTCGCTCACCGGTCACACCTTCGGAAGTTGCACCAGCAACGTCATCGGTGTACTCGGCGTCACCGGCGTCACGGTCAACAACCTCTCGTACACCACCACCGTCGCCTCCGACGGCACGGTCACCGTCACCCCGGCCGCCGGCTCGACCATCCAGACCACCGTCGTGCTGCGCACCCTTCTCGGCAGCATCACCTGTGTCTACCAGGCCCCCAGCCTGACCGGCGCGGCGAGCAACGCGGACAACAGCATCACCTTCACCAACCAGCAGTTCGCGAAGGCCTCGGGCTCGTCCCTGTGCTTCAGCAACGGCTACTTCACCGCCAAGTACGCCCCCGTCACCGACACCACCCAGCCGGGCAGCCCGGTGGTCACCGTCAACTGACCGACCACCGGACCACGGTCACCGCCGGCGTCGCAGCGTGAGCGCGACGCCCGCGGTGAGCAGGAGGGCCGCCGCTCCCCCCGCCCCCGCGACGAGGGGGAGCGAGCCGCTGCCCCCGGACGAGGTGTCGGCGGCCGGAGTGAGGTGGTCGGGCGCGGACACCTGCGCCACGGACGGCGCGGCCGACCGCGACGGCTCCGGGGACTGCTCGGCCGGGGACTTCGTCGGCTGCGCGGTCTTCCCGGCCGCGCGGTCGGGCGCGGTCGTCCGCGGCGCAGGTGCCGTCGACGCCGCCTTGCCACCGCCGCCCGCGCCACGGGCGGCGGCGGGGAAGACCACGTCCGAGCACGAGTAGTAGGTGTCCGTCGTGCTCGTGTTCTGCCAGATCGTGTACAGCATCTGACGGCCGGTGCGGTCGGACGGGAGCGTGGCCCTGATCCGGTACGCGCCGTTCACCAGCGCCGGGTCGGTGGCCGTGGCGAACGGCTTGGTCGGCAGGTCGGACCAGGTCAGGGGCTTGGACGGGTCGTAACCCGGCTTGCTCAGATACAGCTTGAAGGTCCCCGTGTGCGGAATCGTCGAACTGTAGGAGAGCGTGAAGGCCGCGCCCGGTGTCATCCGGGTCGAGGGCCAGTCGGCGCGGGCGAGGTCGAGTCCCTTGTACGCGGGCAGGTTCCCGCTGCACAGCTTCCCGTCGGGGATCACCTGCCGGTCCCTGCCGTTGACGCCGGCCACCCGGAGGTTGTCCCACGCGGTGAAGGGCGCGCCGTTCGCCGCGATCGCCGCCCCGCAGGCCGCGGTGCGGTTGTTGCTGCCGCCCTCGGGGGAGCAGGCCACCACCCGGCTGACCGGATCCGTCGGCGCTCCGTGCGCCTGGGCCGGTCCCACGGCCCACGTCAGCAGGAGCAGCGGGGCCGCCGCGGCGACAGCGGCCGCGGTGGCGGTGCGGTGTGCGGTCATCCGGTGGGTCTCCTCGACGGCTGGGGATGCGGGCGCTGCCGTACCGCGTCTCGCGGCGACGGCCGCAGGGCTGCACTGCATGACGGCCGCAGGGCTGCACTGCAAGGTGGAGTACGGGGGCGCGCGGCCATGTGTTCAGATCCGGAGTACGCCGGTGTGCGGGGGCGTGCGGCCGTGGGCCGGGATCCGGGGTGCGGGGCGGTTCGCCGGATGTCCGCGTCCGGGGCGGGCTGCCGGGCGCGTGAAGGAGCACCTCCGGCGGGCCGGGGCCACTGCCGGACGGGGAGCGCCGACGCGCTGCCGCGGCCCGCCGCCGGCTCGGCCGGTACCGCCGCCGCGGCCGGTACGGTGAGCCGCATGCCTGAGCCCGTCGCTTCCGCCGAACCCCCCGCTCCCTCCGGCGCGCCCGTGATCCTCGGCAACGTACCGGGCTCGTTCCCCCGGAGCGTGCTGGCGGAACGGCATCCGGCGCTCATCCGGAAGGTGCGGGACGCCTTCCCGTACGGCCCCGAACAGCGCCGCGCGCTCGACGCCCTGCTGAAGAACTCCGCCGAGGGTGTCATCGAACCGCTCGGCGAGCGGGCGCGGGACCGCGGGCAGTGGGAGGCCTGGGGCGGCCGGGAGTACTTCGGCCGGCCCTGGTTCGACGTGCCCTTCCTCTGGTCCGAGAGCTACTTCTACCGCCAACTTCTCGACGCCGTCGACTACTTCACCCCCGGCCCCTGGCAGGGCATCGACCCCTTCCGGCCGTTCAAGCTCGCCGAGCTCGACACCCCTGAGGCGGACGAGGAGCTCGCCGCGCTCGACGAACTGGCCGACCGGCCCGTGGCGGAACAGGAGGAGGCGCTGCTGCTGGGATCGCTGTGGGGCAACCGCGCGGACCTCGGATTCCGCCTCGCGGCCGCGGACGACGAGACGGCCGCCGACTCCCAACTGGTCGTCCACGAGGGCGAGATGCTGCGGTCCCTGTTCGCCGGCGGCACCCTCTGCGTGGTCGCGGACAACTCCGGCCGGGAACTCATCCCCGATCTGCTGCTCATCGACCACCTCCTGCGCGGTCGTCACGCCGAGCGGGCCGTACTGCACGTGAAGCCGTACCCGTACTACGTCTCCGACGCCACCACCGCCGACGTGATCGACGCCCTGCGCCGCCTCACGGCCGCTCCCGGGGCGGCCGGAGCGTCGGGCCACCGCCTGTGGTCGGCGATGACCGACGGCCGCCTCACGGTCCGGGCCCACCCCTTCTCCTGTGCCCCGCTGCCGTACGCCGACATGCCCGACGACCTGCGCCGGGACTTCGCGGAGGCCGACGTCACCCTGATGAAGGGCGACCTGAACTACCGCCGCCTCGTCGGCGACCGGCGCTATCCGGCCACCACTCCCTTCGCCGGGACGACCGCCTACTTCCCGGGGCCGGTGGCCGCCCTGCGCACGCTCAAGTCCGACGTGGTCGTCGGTCTCGACCCCCGCACCGAGACCGCGCTCGTCGCGGCCGGGGGCCAGCGCTGGCGCACCGGCGGCACCCACGCGCTGATCCAGGTACGGCGCTGAGCCCGCGGGCTCATCCCACCCGCACGGGCAGTGACTTGAGACCGTTGATGAAGTTCGAGACGAGACGGCGCGGGGCCCCCGCCGTGGTCAGTGACGGCAGCACGCGCAGCGACTCCTCGTAGAGCACCCGCAGTTGCAGCCGCGCGAAGTGCGCGCCCAGACAGACGTGCGGCCCGTCGCCGAAGGAGACATGGGGGTTGGGGGAGCGGGCCAGGTCGACCCGGTGCGGGTCGGTGAAGACGCGCTCGTCATGGTTGGCCGAGGCGTGGAAGACGACGACCTTGTCGCCCGCGCGGATGCGCTGCCCCGCCAGCTCGGTGTCGACGGCCGCCGTACGGCGGAAGGTCAGGACGGGCGGGTGCAGACGCAGCAACTCGTCCACGGCCGTGTCGAGCCCGACCCGCCCGGAGCGCAGGGCGGCATACGCGTCCGGATGCCGGGCGAGCGTCAGAAGGCCGCCCGGAGCCGCGCCGCGCACGGTGTCGTTGCCCGCGACGGTGAGCAGGAAGAAGAACATCTCCAGTTCCGCCGGGGCGAGTTCGGGGTCGGTGGCGAGCGTGGTCATCACGTCGTCGCCCGGATGGGTCTTCTTGTGGAGCGCCAGTTGGTGGGCGTAGGCGAACATGTCCCGCAGCAGGGCGGGGGAGCGCGGATCGACGGGCCTGCCGTGCGCGTCGTGGACGGGCTTGCCCGCCTCGTCAGGGTCCTGGTAGCCGATCACACGACGCGTCCAGTGCAGCAGCAGTCCGCGGTCGCGCTCCGGTACGCCGAGCAGGTCCGCGAGGTTGAGCAGGGCGTAGTCGTCGGTGACGGAGGCGACGAGGTCGCAGCGCCCGTCACCCGCGCGGGCCTCGCGGACCGCGCCTTCGAGCAGGGCACGGGCCCGTCCGCGGACGGCCGACGCGAAGCGCTCGGTCCGGCGGGGTGTGAAGGCGCGGCTGACCAGCCGCCTCAGCCGGCCGTGGTCCGGAGGGTCCTGATTGAGCATCATCCGGCGGATGAACGGCAGGTCGTCCGGGTCGGGGTCCCGGATCTGGGTCGCTCCGAGACGGGAGGAGTACGTCCCCGTGTCCTTGAGGACCCGGACCACGTCCGCGTGCCGGGTCACCGCCCAGAACCCGGTTCCGGCGGGCCAGCCGAGCACCTCGGGTTCGTCCTGCCAGGCCACGGGGTGATGGTCGCGCAGCGTGCGGTAGGCGGCGTGCGGGACCCCGTCGGCGTACCGCCGGGGGTCGAAGACGTCGGGCACGGGCGGCGCGGTCTCCCGTACGCTCACGCCTCGACCCCGGCCCCGGCCGCGTCGGCTTCCTCCGCGCGCAGGAAGGACTCCACCACGCCGATCAGGTCGAGCGGACTCTCGTCCATCGCGTAGTGCCCGGTCCTGGCCAGTTCATGGAGTTCGGCGTCCGGGTACCAGCGCATCCAGGTCTCCCGCATCAGCGCCGCCGACAGGGCGGGGTCCAGCGCGCCCGTGACGGCCAGCGCCGGCACCCGTGCGCCCTCGACCTCGGCGTGGAAGTCCGCGCCGGCCCACGAGTCCAGATAGGCGCGAAACGCCTTCGGGTCGCTGAGCGCCAGTGACCGCGTCACCATCCGGTCCAGCCAGGCCGCGGGCAGCCGGCCGCCGGTCGTGACGTCCATGATGGCCCGCCGGTTCTCCGGCCGGTGCGCCGCGTCCGCGAACAGCTCCCACTGGTCCACCGGCAGGGACAGCCCCGACGCGGGCACCGGCGAGACCCCGACCAGTCGGCGCAGCCGGTCCGGGGCGAGCGAGAGCACGCGCTGCGCGACGGCGCCCCCCATCGAGTGGCCGATCACCGAGAACCGCGCCCACCCCAGCCGGTCGGCCAGTTCGACGACGTCGGCTGCCGCCTCGGAGGTCGTGTACGCGCCCGCGACGTCCCTCGCCTCCCCGTAGCCGCGCAGGTCGACCAGCGCGTACTGGAACGCGGCGCGGTCGAGGTCGGGCAGCACGGCCGCGTACGCGGACCGGTCGGCGAACCAGCCGTGCACGGCGATCACCTTGTGGGCGCCGTCGCCGTGCACTTCATGAGGAAGCACGAAGGAGGTCATGCGCCCACGGTGACGCCGGGCGCCCGCGTCGGCAAGAGCGCCCGCGGACGACCGGCCGACCGCCGGGGGAGCGTCCGGCCCCGCGACCGTCACCACTCCGCATCCGGGGCGAGCCTCACCGCGTCGGGGAACCGCCGGGGTGAGCTCACCGCGTTCCGGGTGCCGTTCTTCGCCGGCGATGTCACGCCACAGCCGGGCGGGTTCGTGCCGGTCTCTCGCGGGATCCGCTCGGACAGCGGCACCTTGGTGGGTGCCCTTTCGTAGGGATTCACGCGATGGTGTGATCATGTCCCGGTGGGTGGATGTGCCCGGAGGGCCATGGGTAGGGCCCGGCCATGACGCAGCCGTTCGCACTCCCGCACTTCTACATGCCGTATCCCGCGCGGCTGAACCCGCACCTCGACGAGGCGCGTGCCCACACGGTCGAATGGGCCCGGGGGATGGGCATGCTGGAGGGCTCCGGGATCTGGGAGCGGTCCGACCTCGACGCGCACGACTACGGCCTGCTGTGCGCGTACACACACCCCGACTGCGACGGGCCGGCCCTCTCGCTCATCACCGACTGGTACGTGTGGGTCTTCTTCTTCGACGACCACTTCCTGGAGACCTTCAAACGCACCCAGGACCGCCAGGGCGGCAAGGACTACCTGGACCGGCTGCCCCTCTTCATGCCGCTGGACCTCTCGGCTCCCGTGCCGGAGCCGCGGAACCCGGTCGAGGCGGGGCTGGCCGACCTCTGGGCGCGCACGGTGCCCTCGATGTCGCTCGGGTGGCGCGAGCGCTTCGCGGTCTCCACCGAGCATCTGCTCAACGAGTCGATGTGGGAACTGTCCAACATCAACGAGGGGCGGATCGCCAACCCCGTCGAGTACATCGAGATGCGCCGCAAGGTGGGCGGAGCCCCCTGGTCGGCCGGACTCGTCGAGTACGCGACGGCCGAAGTGCCCGCCCCGGTGGCCGGGTCGAGGCCGCTGCGGGTGCTCATGGAGACGTTCTCGGACGGCGTGCACCTGCGCAACGACCTGTTCTCCTACCAGCGGGAGGTCGAGGAGGAGGGTGAACTCAGCAACGGCGTCCTCGTCCTGGAGACCTTCTTCGGCTGCACCACCCAGCAGGCCGCCGAGACCGTCAACGGCATCCTCACCTCCCGCCTGCACCAGTTCGAGCACACGGCCCTGACCGAGGTCCCCGCGCTCGCCGTGGAGAACGGTCTCACCCCGGACCAGGTCGCGGCGGTCGCCGCGTACACCCAGGGGCTCCAGGACTGGCAGTCGGGCGGCCACGAGTGGCACATGCGGTCCAGCCGGTACATGAACGAAGGCGCCCTGGAGGAGAACCGGCCGTTCGGCGCCGGCGCCCTGGGCACCTCGGCCCTGGACGTAGGCGCCCTGCTCTCCGCCGCCGGGGCGGAGCGGCTGCGCGCGTACACCCATGTCCCGTTCCAGAAGGTCGGCCCGTCGCGACTGCCCGACTTCCTGATGCCGTTCGAGGTGACGCTCAGTCCTCATCTCGACGGGGCCCGGCACCGCCTCACCGACTGGATGCACACCATGGGCATGCTCCAGGAGGGCGTCTGGGACGAGGACAAGCTGGACGCGTACGACCTTCCGCTGTGCGCGGCCGGTATCCATCCGGACGCCACCGCGGACGCCCTCGACGTCAGCTCGCGGTGGCTGGCCTGGGGCACGTACGGGGACGACTACTATCCGCTCGTCTTCGGCAACCGCCGCGACCTGGCCGCGGCCAAACTGGTCACCGCGCGTCTGTCGGCCTGCATGCCCGTCGACGGCGAGGAGGTCCCCGTCCCCGCCAACGGCATGGAGCGAGGCCTCATCGACCTCTGGCAGCGCACCGCCGCGGGCATGAACACCGACGAGCGGCGGCAGTTCCGGTCCGCGATCGACGTGATGACGGAGAGCTGGGTGTGGGAGCTGTCCAACCAGCTCCAGCACCGCATCCCCGATCCGGTCGACTACCTGGAGATGCGCCGGGCCACCTTCGGCTCGGAGCTCACCATGAGCCTGTGCCGGCTCGGCCACGGCCGGAAGGTCCCGCCGGAGGTCTACCGCAGCGGTCCCGTCCGGTCGCTGGAGAACGCGGCGATGGACTACGCGATGCTCCTGAACGACGTCTTCTCGTACCAGAAGGAGATCGAGTACGAGGGTGAGATCCACAACGGAATCCTCGTCGTCCAGAACTTCTTCGGCTGCGACTACCCGACCGCACTCGGCGTCATCCACGACCTGATGACCCAGCGCATGCAGCAGTTCCAGCACGTCGCCGCCCACGAACTTCCCCTTCTGTACGAGGACTTCAAACTCCCGGAGGAGGTGCGCGAGATCATGGAGGGCTATGTCGGGGAGCTGCGGAACTGGCTGGCCGGAATCCTCAAGTGGCACCGGGAATCCCGCCGTTACGGTGCCGAGGACCTCGCCCGTCGCGCCCACGGCTTCGTACCGGACCGGGTACCCGGGGTTCCCCTCGGCGGTGCGGGAACCGGCCCGGCGCCGGTTCCGGTGCCGGGCCGGTTCCCGGCACCGGCTGCCGAGGCCGCGTCCGCGTTCCGTCTGCCCGCCGGGGTGGGGGCCGGGGGAACCGGTGACGCGAAGGCCTTCAGGCCTCCCCGGGGCACGGGAGCGGCCGCCCAGTTCACCCTGCCGTGGGATCCCAAGGACCCGGCGGACCCGGCGGACCAGAGGGAGTAGGCGAATGCGGCGGGTCCGACGGATCGGGTGACGGACCGGAAGGCACCGACCGCTCCGGCGGTGCCGCAGCCGGGGTGACGCCGGCCGTCTCCTCGGCGCGGCTCCGCCCGGCGAACGCCCTGGCCGCCCCGGAGAGGCCCGCGAGCAGCTCCTCGGCGGCCGCGGTGACCTCACGGACCTCCTGCGCGAACGTCGCGTCGACGGCCGCGGTCCGGGCGAGCGCGTGCGGCAGGTCCTCCGGGAGGCCGTGCAGGCCCACCAGGACGGCGGCGAGGCGCAGTTCGTCGGTCATGGACGCCTCGGCCCCGTGCCGCAGCAGGTGCCGCAGCGGCGGAAGATCACCGTCGCGCCGGTCGAACTGGGCGGCACGCAGCGCGAGCGCGCGCCGCGTCCGGTCCCCGGCCACCTCGTCCCACGCGGTGCCCGCCCGCAGCAGCGCCAGGTCGGCGCGGCCCCGCGAGAGGACCGTCTCCCACAGCGGCGGACGGGGGTGCGGGTCCAGGAGGTCGTAGGTACCGCCCTCCTCGGCGCCCAGCAGCAGGAAGTCGGGCTCGGCCCGCAGCTCGGTCCGCTCGGCGTCGGTCCCGTAGGACTCCCGGATCTCCTCCTCCGTCCCGGCGACCGCCGCGAGGATCCGCTCCTCCCCCTCGGCCGGCGCCAGCCGCAGGTGGTCGTGCCAGCCGGGCAGTCCGACCAGCACCTCCAGTGCCTCGTCCACACTGTCGCCGATGACTCCGGCCGAGCCCTCGGAGTCCGCGTACAGCACGGAGCCGTCCCCGCACACGAAGTACGTGCCCCCCGTGTCGTCGCCCGCTATCGGCTCCAGCGGACCGCCGGAGGCGAGCCGCACGTCCTCGGCGTGCTCCGCCCGGTCGATGTCGAAGGAGAAGGGGAATGCGGCCAGTTCGGCCAGGCGGCGGTTCCTCCGCAGCAGACGCAGAGCGTGATCGGTCATGTCACCGAACGTAACAGCCGCCACCGACAACGGGACTTCCGGCTTCGCCCGGGTGCGGTTCGGGCGGCGGGCGCGCGGGCGGTTCGAACGCGGGTGTCAGTCTCACTCGTTCGTGAATCGTCGTGCGCCGGGGCGCGGGGTAGCAACAGCCGGGGGCGGTCCGTACAGCAGCTGCCGGAGGCGATCCATGGAACAGACCGCGTTGCGTCCCAAGCCGATGCCCGGTCAGGAGCCGGGCGGTGACGGCCGTCCGGCCCCCGTCGTCCGGCGCCCGCACGCCGTGCGACGCCGCGGCAGGCGGCTGATGTCCCTGCTCTTCGGTCTCTTCGTCGGGACCGTCCTGGTCCTGTCGGGCGTCGGTCTCGGCACCGTGGGCGCCACGGTGATCGGCATGAGCAGGCTGGCGGACCTGCAGAAGCAGGCCGCGGACGCCAGGACCGGGCGGGGTCCGGGGCAGGGACCACGGGAGGGACAGGGGCAGGGGCAGGGGCAGGAGCCAGGGAAGGGGCAGGGGCGGAGCCCGGGGCATGGGGCGGCGGGTGGTGCGGGCGTGGCACCCCGGTCCGGGTCCACGCCTGGAGGAGTCGGGGCGGTCACCGGGGCGACGCTCGGGGTCGAGGCCGTCGACGCGCCCGGGGGTGCCGGTGCGCTGATCACGGGTGTCCACAATCCAGGCCCGGGCTTTACGGCCGGTCTGGTCCGCGGAGACGTGCTCGACGCCTTCGACGGGACGCGCCTCGGCTCGGCCGCCGAGCTGGCGCGGGCCGTCGCCGCGGCGGCCCCGGGGAGCGCCGTGACGCTCGGTGTGCGCCACGCGGACGGCGGCCGTCAGCAGCTGACCGCCGTGCCGGGCATCGTGACCTGACGCGGGCGGCGGCGCCCGGCTCGCCCCGGTACACGGCCCGGCCCGGGGAACCGGGCGTCGGGCGCGGTCGCGAACCGGCGGATCTCAGGTCACAGAGGCATACCATCGTCCATAAGACCCCCGGGTCGGCTCCGTGGCCGTCGTGAGCGGCTCGCGGGGGCCGCGGCGAAGGAGCAGGATGCTCGCCGTAGCCCCTGGGGGAACTCGGACATGCGGAGGCATGGATGACCGGCACGCCCACGCCCTTCACCGCCGGTGACTACGAGGCCCGTATGCGGCGCGCGGTCGAGGCCGCCACGGCGGCCGGACTCGACGGCCTCCTGGTCGCTCCCGGGCCCGACCTGGTGTGGCTGACCGGCTACCGGCCGGTGGAGACGGAGCGCCTCACCCTGCTGGTGCTGCGGGCCGGACGGGACCCCGTGCTGGTGGTGCCGACCCTGGAGGCCCCGGACGCGGCGGCCGCGGCACCCACGCTGACCCTCCGTGACTGGACCGACGGCAAGGACCCGTACGAGGCCACCGCGTCGCTCGTCGACGCCGCCGGCCGCTTCGGCGTCAGCGACAACGGCTGGGCACTGCACCTGCTCGGTCTCCAGAAGCGGCTGCCCGACTCCCGCTACGTCGCCCTCACCGAAGCCCTCCCGATGCTCCGCGCCGTCAAGGACACGGCGGAGCTGGAGCGGCTGGCGGCCGCGGGCGAGGCCGCCGACGCGACGTACGAGGAAATCCGGAAGGTTCCCTTCGGGGGACGCCGGGAGACCGATGTCGCCGCCGACATCGCCGATCTGCTCCGGCGGTTCGGCCACTCCCAGGTCGACTTCACGATCGTCGCCTCGGGACCCAACGGTGCCAACCCGCACCACGAGGCGGGCGACCGTGTCATCGAGCGCGGCGACATGGTCGTCCTCGACTTCGGCGGCCTCAAGCACGGCTACGGCTCCGACACCTCCCGCACGGTCCACGTCGGTGAACCGGACGCCCAGGAGCGCGAGGTCCACGACGTGGTGCGCGAGGCCCAGGAGGCGGGCGTCGCGGCGGTCAGGCCGGGCGCCGCCTGCCAGGACGTCGACCGGGCGGCCCGCGCGGTCGTCGCCGAGGCGGGATACGGGGAACGCTTCATCCACCGCACCGGGCACGGCATCGGCGTCACCACGCACGAACCGCCCTACATGATCGAGGGCGAGGAGCGGCCCCTCGTACCCGGGATGTGCTTCTCGGTGGAGCCCGGCATCTATCTGCCCGGCCGCTTCGGGGTGCGCATCGAGGACATCGTCACGGTGACCGAGGAGGGCGGATGGCGCCTCAACACCACGTCCCGCGAGATGGCGATCGTCGACTGACCGGCGACCGGGAGGACCGCGGCACGACCACGACCCAGGCACCGGCACCGACCGCGGACGCCGTCCGCCGGCTGGTCCGTTCACTGACCGCCGACGGCGAGCCGGCCGACGCGGGGCCCGAGGTACGGCCGGTGACCGAGGACGGCGGCCACTCCACCTGGTGGGTCGGCGGCCGGCAGGTGCTGCGGCTCACCCGGGACCGCGAGGCCGCCGTGCGCGGACGCCGGGAGCTGAGGGTGCGCGACCTGGTCCGTCCGCTGGTCGGGGTCGCCGTGCCGAGGAGCGTCGCGCACGGGGACTGGGCGGTCGGACTGGCCTACACCCTGGACACCAGACTGCCCGGGCGCTCCGGCGAGGTACGGGAGGTCTCGGCCGTCGGGGAGGCGGACCTGGCCGGTCTGCTCACCGGGCTGCGCGAAGTGCCCGTACGGCAGGCGGAGGCGCTCGGCGTGCCCCACGCTGAGCCGCGCTCCCTGGAAGAACTGCGGGCGGTGGCCGAGCGGGCCGCCGAGCGGCTGGCCGCCGAGGACGAGTTCGACCCCGGGAACCTCGCGCAGCTCACCGCGGCCGCCGTCGGACAGCTCGCCGCCCAGACCGCGGCCGCCGTCCTCGTGCACCACCATCTCAGGGGTGAACACCTGGTGATGAGCGCGGACGGGCGGGTGCGGGGCGTCCTCGACTGGACCGGCGCGGTCCTCGGGGACCCCGCCGAGGACATCGCCGGGCTCGCCGCGGCCGTCGGCGCTCCCGCCGCCGTACGCGCCGCGACCCTCGCCGGATACGGTGCCCGGCCCTGCCTGCGTGGCCTGTGGCTGTCCCGCTGCGACACGGTGATCCGGCTCGCCGACCGGCTCGCGGGCCGGGACGACAGCCCCTTGGCGCCGCTGCGGACCCAACTCCGCCACGCCTGGGAGTCCATCCTCCTGGAACGGGTCACGGAACTGCCGGGCGACGACTGAGCCGCCCGGCACCCGGCAGTTCCGTGACCCGTACTGCGTACTCCGGACCCCGCACCCCGCACTCCGCCGAGCCCGCGAGCGACGCCGGACCCGCGCCGTCCGAGGCACCCCGTACGCCCATGACGGCACGCTCACGCCTCCGTACGTGGTCTGTGGTCTGCGGTCTGTGGTCAGCGGTCCGTCGTCCGGGCGTGCCGGGGTCCGCGTCCTCACTCCTGCGTCAGCACCACGCACGACTCGCCGGGCACGCTCAGCAGTCCGTCCGCGTCCGGTGTCCGTACCGGCTCCCACGCGGCCAGCACGCGCGCCCGGCTGAGGCCGAGCGGGATCACGGCCGCCTCCTGGCCGAGGTTCACCGCCACCCGGACGTCCCCGCGCCGCAGGGCGAGCCAGCGGGCCCCCTCGTCGTGGGCGATCCTGACGGCGGCGAGATCGGGGTCCGAGAGATCCGGGTGACGCCGGCGCAGGGCGATCAGGTCGCGGTACCAGGCCAGCACGCGCGCGTGGAGCGCCTTCTCGGGCTCCGACCAGTCCAGGCAGGAACGCTCCCGCGTCGCCGGGTCCTGCGGGTCGGGGACGTCCTCCTCGGCCCAGCCGTGCGCCGCGAACTCCCGGCGCCTGCCCCGCCGTACGGCCTCCGCCAGTTCGGGGTCGGTGTGGTCGGTGAAGAACTGCCAGGGAGTGCCCGCGGCCCACTCCTCGCCCATGAACAGCATCGGGGTGAAGGGCCCGGTGAGCGTCAGCGCGGCCGCGCAGGCCAGTTGTCCGGGGGAGAGGGACGCCGAAAGCCGGTCACCCTGGGCGCGGTTGCCGATCTGGTCGTGGGTCTGGGAGTAGCCGAGCAGCCGGTGCGCCGAGACGCGGGTCCGGTCGAGCGGCCGGCCGTGGCGGCGCCCGCGGAAGCTCGAATACGTGCCGTCGTGGAAGAAGCCCGACGTCACCGTCTTGGCGAGGGCCGCGAACGGGGCCCGCGCGAAGTCCGCGTAGTAGCCCTGCGTCTCACCGGTCAGAGTGGTGTGCAGCGCGTGGTGGAAGTCGTCGTTCCACTGCGCGTGCAGCCCGAGACCGCCCTCCTCACGGGAGGAGATCAACCGAGGGTCGTTCAGGTCGGACTCGGCGATCAGGAAGAGCGGCCGGCCCAGGTCGGTGGCGAGCGCGTCCACGGCCGTGGACAGCTCCTCCAGGAAGTGCAGCGCGCGGGTGTCGCGCAGCGCGTGGACCGCGTCCAGCCTCAGCCCGTCCAGCCGGTAGTCCCGCAGCCACGCCAGTGCACTGCCGACGAGATACGCCCGCACCTCGTCCGAACCGGGCGCGTCCAGGTTCACGGCCGAGCCCCAGGGGGTCTGATGGGTGTCCGTGAAGTACGGCCCGAACGCGGGCAGATGGTTTCCGGACGGCCCGAGGTGGTTGTGCACCACGTCGAGGACGACGCCGAGACCCAGCTCGTGCGCCCGGTCGACGAATCGCTTCAGCGCCTCGGGGCCGCCGTACGGCTCGTGCACCGCCCACAGCGAGACACCCTCGTAGCCCCAGCCGTGCCGCCCGGGGAACGGGCACAGCGGCATCAACTCGACGTGCGTGACGCCCAGTTCCGCGAGATGCCCGAGCCGCTCGGCGGCCGAGTCCAGGGTGCCCTCGGGGGTGTACGTCCCCACGTGCAGCTCGTACAGGACCGCGCCCTGCAGCGGACGCCCGGCCCACTCGGCGCGCCAGGCGTACCGGTCCTGGGCGACCACCGCGCTCAGCCCGTCGGGACCGTCCGGCTGCCGCCGCGAGCGTGGATCGGGCAGTACGGGACCGCCGTCCACCGCGAACCCGTAGCGCGTCCCGTCCCGCGCCTCCGCGTCTCCCGTCCACCACCCGGGGCGCTCCGGATCACGCTCCAGCGCGCTCGTGGCGCCCTCGCAGCGGAGTGCCACCCGGCCGGCCTGCGGTGCCCACACCTCGAACCGCACTGACGGTTCCCCCTTGTCCGCTCTCCGTGACGTAGCCCGTCCATGGTGCGCCACACGAGATCGATTCGCGCTCCTCTCCACCCATTTGCCGCGCGTTCGCCACGTGATGGACGCGCGGCGGGAACGTGCTGGTGGCGACGGCCCTTTCCGGGTCTTCTGGACACCCCGCCCCTCCTGACCGACAATCACCTGCGTGACGTCGTCTTTCGAGTTCCACACGTACCCCGCGCGGTTGTCCGACGCGGAACGCGACCGGGCGCTGAAGGCCCTCCGTGACGGCGTCGCTCTCGGACGTCTCTCGCACGACACGTTCATCCACCGCATGGAGCTGGCGCTCGCCGCCCGACGGTCCGACGAACTCGCCGCGCTCACCGCCGACCTGACCACCGAGGGCCGCTGGTCGAAGCTGGTGTTCGGCACCGTCGAGGCGGTCTCCGGATTCACCGTACGGGTGCGCAGGGCCTGGCAGGCCGAGCGGCTTCCGAAGCTGCTGCTGCCCCACCCGGGCAACGGCTATCCGTTGCGGATCGGCCGCGACCCCGCCAGCGGGCTGCGGCTCAACCACGAGACGGTGTCGCGGATCCACGCCGAACTGAGCCGCCAGGGCGGCCTGTGGGTGCTGCGCGACCTGGGTTCGACCAACGGGACGACGGTCAACGGACGACGGGTGATCGGCGCCGCCGTCGTCAAGGACGGCGACCAGATCGGTTTCGGACGGATGTTCTTCCGGCTGTCGTCCTCCTGATCCGTCCGGCCCGCCCGATGCGCGCGGCCCGTCGGATGCTCCCGGTCCGCCCGCTGCTCCCGGTCCGTCGGATGCTCCCGGCCCGCCGGATCCCCGCGTCGTCGGCCCGCCCGGACCGAGCTCTGGCCTGGGTTTCACTCAGCGATTTCCTCGCCTTCCCTTACGTTCCGCGGTGTTGACGTACCTTCACAGTCGTGACTGACTGTGCGTACACCGTGTACGTCAGGTGAAGCGACGGCACCATATGTGTGGAGGTGCGCCCTGCCGCCACTCCTCCGCTACCCGACCGTGGACGAGCTGGGTGCCCGTGCCGCCGCGCTCGTCGCCCGCCGTCCGGGTGACGCCCGGCTGCGCCGCGTGGGCACGTCCCGGGCCGGCACACCCCTCTGGCTCCTGTCCGTAGGGCACGGCCACCGCCAGGCCCTCGTCGTCGCCGGACCGCACGCCAACGAGCCGGTGGGCGGCGCCACGGTCCTCCGCCTCGCGGAACGGGTGCTCGCCGATCCCCGGCTGCGAGACGGCGCGGACGCCACCTGGAACCTGCTGCTCTGCCTCGACCCCGACGGCTCCCGCCGCAACGAGGCATGGCTGTCCGGCCCGTACACCCTCGGCCGCTACTTCCGGCACTTCTTCCGCCCCGGCTTCCTCGAGCAGCCCGAGTGGCTGCCCGAAGGCGCGGACGGAGTGACCCTGCCCGAGACCCGCGCCCTCCTCGACCTCCAGGACGAACTGCGGCCGTTCTTCCAGTGCTCCCTGCACGGCGTCGACGTCGGAGGAGCCTTCGTCGAACTGACCCGTGAGCTGCCCGGCCTCGCCCAGCGCGTCGCCCACACCGCCGCGCGGCTCGGCATCCCGCGCGAGCTCGGACCGTACGACACGCTCTACTGGCCGACCCTCGGGCCCGCCGTCTACCGCATCCCACCGCCGCACCGCGGCGACCTGGCCGCCGCGATCACCGAGGCCGCGGTGGAGTCCACCTGGTTCCATCCACACCGCCACGGAACCGTCACGGCGGTCGTCGAGGCACCCATGTGGGGGGTGGCGGCCGTGGAGGACGCCGCCCGGCCCGCCGACGCCGACGCGGTGCTGCGCTCCGTCAGCCACACGCTGCGCCACGACACACGCGTTCTCGAGGGCATCCTCGCGCGCGTGCGCCCCGGTCTCGGCACCGCTCCGGACACGGCCCGCCTCCTCGCGCCCGTCGACGACTATTTACTGGTCGGCCCCGGCCTCGCGGACTCCTGGGACCCCGATCTGCGGGACTCCGGCTCACGGCCCCTGCCGTCGCTCGGCACCGCCCGCCTGACCTCCCTGCGCCTCGCCGGGCGCCGGGTCGCCCTGCGCACGGCCGGGCTGCTGCACCAGCTCGTCACCCGTTCCGGGCACGATCCGCGCGAGGCGCTGCCGGAACTGGACCGGCTGATCGACGCCTGGTGCGCCGACTACCGCGACGGCTGCGGGGCGCGCTGGATCCCGGTCGCACGCCAGGTCGAGTACCAGGCGCGGGTGGTGATCGCCGCGTTCGAACTCGCCGGGCGACACGCGCCGGTGGGCTCCCCTTCGGGTGAGACGGGGTGGAGTTCACAGGCCGCGCTGCCGATGCATCGGGAATGACGAGAACCACCGAAGCGTCGCGCGGCGCTGTGCTGGCCGCGGCGGTCCTGCTCACAGCCGTCGCGGCACCGGCCCAGGCCTCGGCCTCCGCACGGGTCCAGGCCTCGGCCTCCGCACCGGCCTCTGTACCGGACCTGACTCCTGTCCCTGCCCTGGCCTCGGCCCCTGTACTGACCCTTGCACCGGGCCCGGTATCGGCCTCTGAACCGGCGCCGGCGCTGTCCCACCGGGCCTTCCCCGGCAACCGGCTTCACCTCACGGTCACCCGGGGCGAAGCCTCGCCACAAGCTCTCTCACCCGTCCGCGTGCCCTTCCGAGTCGCAGTCCGGCACACCCTGGGAATTCCCGGCGCGTCCTCGCGCGCGCTTCTGGAGCCCTCTCCTCCGCAGCCCCCTCGTCCGGCACCCCGGCGAGCAGTCTTCCGGGCGGAGGTCTTCCCCGGCACCGACACCCGCGGCACCCTCCTGCTCTGCGACCCGCCCCAGGGCCACCCCCACGCGGCACAGGCCTGCGCCGAACTCGCCACGGCCGAGGGGGACATCGGCCGGATCCCGGCCACGCCCGGCGCGCTGTGTCCCATGATCTACGCACCGGTCACCGCCGCCGCGCGCGGCGAGTGGAACGGCCGTCAGGTCGGCTACACGCACACCTTCGCGAACTCCTGTGTGATGGGCGCCGCCACGGGCGCCGTGTTCGCCCTGGGGGAGTAGCTCAGGCCGCGTTGTCGCGTGCGTGCAGGGCCGCCGCGACCACCGTGCGGGACTGGTGCTCGACCTGATGCTCCAGGGGCACCCAGCGGGCGCCGAAACGCTCGGCGAAGGTGTCGCTCCAGGAGGCGACAAGGCGTTCGAGGCGCGGCGCCGCCCGGTCGTCGGCCTCCTGGAGGACGCGCAGCAGCATCGCCGCGGCCCGCAGCGGCAGTCGGCGCCCGAACGCGTCCACACTGCCGACGTACGCCCTCGTGGTGTCCGCCGGCGGCGTCCGGACCCAGTCGTCGGCCAGCCCCGGCACCAGCTCCAGCGCCCACTTGGCGGCCCGCAGGAGCGGCCCGTCGGGGCCGGGCAGCCGCGGTACGACCTCCCTCAGCACTGTCTCCACCTGACGCGCGTCCCGCCGCAGCCGGCCCGCCAGATCCCGCATCGCCTCCGCCGGTGCCGGGTGCGGCGCGGGGTCGGCCACCAGATCACTGGCCCACATCGGGACCTCGACGACCGCGGTCAGCCCCCCGTACCGGTGCGCGTGGTACCAGGTGCTGTGCCGCGCGTCGTCGGGCATGCTCGGATAGGCCGCGGCCGAGCCGGGCGCCGGCATCACATGGACGCCGGGCCCGGAGGCCGGCCAGCCCGCGGCGTCCGACGCGCCCGTCTCCACCGGGATGTGCAGCTCCGCCGCGGACTTGGCGAACGGCTCGGCGAGCCCCGGGATGTCCTTGGTCAGCTGCACCCAGCTGCCGCCGAGATCCGTGCCGTGCAGGGTCGCCTGGAGGTAGGGCCGCAGCTCGTCGATGACCCGGGTGAGGGCGCGGGTCTCCGGCGGCAGCCGGTCTGGCGGCAGTACGGACGGCGACCACTCCGGCTGCTCGGGTCCGGCCGGACGGAAGAATCCGAGGTGGTAGTCGAGCAGGGTGCGCGGCGCCGGCGTCACATGCAGGCTCGCCCCGTCCGGATCCGCGCAGAGCAGGAAGTGCCAGGAGGTGTCGGCCCGCAACTCCGCGCCGAACAGGACGCGTTCGGCCAGGGACAGCAGCGTCGAACCACCGGCCGGCTCGTTGGCGTGGGCGCCCGCGACGACGAGGACCGCACGCCGCGCGTGACCGACGGACAGCAGGTGGAGCGGTCTGCCCGCGCGGGAGACACCGATCTGTCTGAGCGAGCACAGGCCGGGCCGGTGAGCCGCCAACGCCCGTGCGGAGGCGACGATTTCGGACACACTGGGGTAGCGCAGCTCCTGCAGGAGACTCACCCCCGACTTGTCCGCCCTGCATCGCTGTCCGCAGTACTCCACGGACTGCGGTAACTGTCAAGCGGAGGCGGGGCGGCGCCGGGCCCGCCGGGTGGCGTCCGCCTCCGGCGGCCAGGGCGCGGACCACCGAAAGAAGGAGGTCCGCCGGGGCGTTCGTCGGCCTCCCGCGCAGGCCGGGGCCCGGCGGGGCGCCCCCGACCTCACCCGTATGGGTGTACCGGGGGCCGCGTCGCGTGCCCGGCCCCGGACCTTCGGCCCGTCGCGGCGGCCCTGATCAGCCGCTCGCCGCGGTGTCCGCGGACTCCGCGGCGACCGCTGGGCCGTCCTCACCGACGCGTTCCAGCAGCGCCACCGGCAACCTCGCGAAGAGCTCCGCCACGCGCGCGTGCCCCGTGAACTCCCGTCCCGGAGTGAGCAGGTCCGTCCAGCGCCCCGCGGGCAGCGTGAGGAGCGTGTCGCGCCAGCCGCCCTCGTCCGCCAGCCGCAGCGACAGCCGGGTGACGGCCGAGACCACCTCCCCGGAGCGTGCGAACCCCACACAGTGCGCGGCACCGGGACCCTCCGCAGCCAGCGGCGTGTACGTCGCCGTGTCGCCGAAGACGTCGGGGCGCCGTCCGCGCAGCCGGAGCGCGGCCGTGGTGAGCGCGGCCTTCTCGGAGACCTCTTCGCAGACTTCATCGGAGACCTCCGCGGCGCCCCGTGCGGAAGACCGCGGCGGTGCGAACGGCTTCCGGTTGTCCGGGTCCACCAGCGCCAGGTACTCGTCCTCGGTGCCCTGGTAGACGTCCGGCACCCCCGGCATGGTCAGCTGCACCAGGGCGGCCCCCAGGACGTTCGCCCGGACGTGGGGAGCGAGCCCGGCCCTGAAGTCGGCCACGTGCCGTCCGGGCGCCCCGCAGGGGCCCGCCGAGACGAACGCCGCGACCGCCGCCTCGTACGCGGGGTCCTGCTCGGTCCAGGCGGTGTGCAGGCCGGCCTCGCGGATGTGCTTCAGCAGCGCGCCCTGGACGCGGTCCGCGTCGGCGGGGCCCAGCCCGAAGACCGTCTGCCACGCGGTCCACGCCACCTGGGGGTCGGGCACGCCCGCCGCCCCCCGCGGCGCCACCTCGGCCAGGAGACCGCCCCACCGGCGCGGGCACTGGGTGAGTACGGACAGGGCAGCGCGGACGTCGGCACTGCGCTTCGTGTCGTGGGTGGACAGGGCCGTCCCGGTGCCGGGCCAGTCCCGCTGCACACGCGCGCAGTAGGCGTGGAAGTCCTCCGGGGACACGGCCGGAGCCCCCGGGGCGCCACCCACCTCGTTGGCCGACAGCAGGGGCACGTAGCGGTAGAACGCCGTGTCCTCCACGGACTTCGCCCGTAGCGCGGACGAGGTCTGGGCGAACCGCGCCCGGAACTCCGCGTGTTCGGGCCCGTCCCCGCCGCGCCCGAGCACCAGGTTCCGTACGACGTCCACGGCGTGCGCCTCCTCCGGAACGGTGAAGACCGACCGGGCCTCGGCGGCGGCCTCCGCGGTGACGACCGCGGAGGCGTCCGTGGAGGGATACGGCCGGTACACGCCGACCCGCACGAGAAGCTCGCGCAGCGCGGCGGCCAGGGCCCAGGGAGCGTGATCGCGCAGTCCGGGGTCCGATGAGCGGGCGCACAGGCGCTCCGCCACCCGGGTGAGGCGGTCGAACTCGGTGGCCAGCTCGTGGGTGATCACCTTGTACGCCGCCCGGCGCACCGTCGCCTCCCAGGAGCCGCCCAGGTCGTCCTGCGGGGCCGCGAACCGCCGGTACTGGAGCAGGAGTTCATTGGCTCCCGCCGAGTCCGTGAAGAGGCCGTCGACGTGCCGCAGCGCGTCGTAGCCGGTGGTGCCCGCGACGGGCCAGGCGGCGGGCAGCGGCTCACCGTCCGCGAGGATCTTCTCGACGACGGTCCAGCGCCCGCCGGTCGCCTCGTGCAGTTGGCGCAGATACGCGTCCGGGTCCGCCAGGCCGTCCGGATGGTCGACGCGCAGCCCCTCGATCACGCCGTCGGCCAGCAGCTCCAGGATCTTGCCGTGGGTCGCCGCGAACACCACCGGGTCCTCCACACGCACGCCGATGAGTTCCGAAATGCTGAAGAAGCGGCGGTAGTTCAGTTCGGTGCGGGCCAGCCGCCACCAGGTCGGGCGGTACCACTGCGCGTCCAGGAGCTCGGGCAGCGGCAGTTCCCGCGTGCCCTCGCGCAGCGGGAACTCGTGGTCGTGGTAACGCAGTACGTCGCCGTCCGCCTTGAAACGGTCGATCTCCGTGCCGAGACGGCCTCCGAGCACCGGCAGCAGCAGCCGGCCGCCCTGAGCGTCCCAGTCGATGTCGAACCAGCGCGCGTACGGTGACTCGGGCCCCTCGCGCAGCACCTCCCACAGCGGGCGGTTGTGACGCGGGGCCATGGCCATGTGGTTGGGCACGATGTCCACGACCAGACCGAGCCCGTGCGCCCGCGCCGTGCGGGCCAGGGAGCGCAGTCCGCCCTCGCCGCCCAGTTCCCTCCGTACGCGCGTGTGGTCCACCACGTCGTAGCCGTGCGCCGAGCCCGGGACGGCCTCCAGGACGGGGGACAGGTGCAGATGGGAGACCCCGAGCGAGGCCAGGTACGGCACGGCGGCCTCGGCGGCCGCGAAGGGGAACTCCGGTTGCAGCTGGAGCCGGTACGTGGCGGTCGGGGTGGCGGGAACCATCGAGTCCGGGATCTCCCGTTCGGGACGCTCAGGTGTCATGGGAACCTACGTACCCCTCTCGCCCGGTTTCGTGACATCGACGCCCGCATACGGGTCCCTGTGGTGCCGGGTCCCGGACCCGGGAAGCCCCGACCCGTGCCCCTCGTGCCCCTCGTGCCCTTCGTCCACGGGGCAGCCGCCGGGGGACCGTCCGGCCGCGATCGGCGGGACGGTCCGGGGCGGCCGGACAGCGGCCGGGTACGGTCTCCCGGGCCGCGCCCCGGCCGCCCCCGGCGTCCGCCGCTGCGACGCGAACGGTCAGAGGTCCTGGGCGGGCCGCTGCAGCACCGTCACGCTCCGGTCGATCAGCGTCAGCCGGTCCCCGGCCTGGACCTTGGCGCCGGTGCCCGGCACCGGCCCCTCGGGGAGGGCGGTGTCGACCACCACCTGCCACTGCCGTCCGTGATCGACGGGCACCACGAACTCCAGTGTTCTCGGTGAGGCGTTGAACATGAGCAGGAAGGAATCGTCGGCGATGTGCTCCCCGCGCGGACCCGGCTCGGAGATCGCGTTGCCGTTGAGGAAGACGGACAGGGCGTGCGTCTGCGTCGCCCCCCAGTCCTGCTGGGTCATCTCGGCGCCCGAAGGGGTGAACCACGCGATGTCGGACAGTTCGTCGTGCGTGCCCTGGACGGGACGGCCGTGGAAGAAGCGGCGGCGCCGGAAGACCGGGTGGTCGCGGCGCAGCCACACCATCGCGCGCGTGAAGTCGAGCAGCTCGCCGCCGCCCTCGGGCCACGGCACCCAGGCGAGCTCGCTGTCCTGGCAGTACGCGTTGTTGTTGCCGCCCTGGGTGCGCGCGAACTCGTCGCCGTGGCTGAGCATCGGCACACCCTGGGAGAGCATCAGCGTCGCGATGAAGTTGCGCTTCTGGCGCGCCCGCAGGGCGAGCACGGTCTCGTCGTCGGTCTCGCCCTCGGCCCCGCAGTTCCAGGAGCGGTTGTGGCTCTCGCCGTCGCGGTTGTCCTCTCCGTTGGCGTGGTTGCGCTTGTTGTTGTAGGAGACGATGTCGTTGAGGGTGAACCCGTCGTGACAGGTGACGAAGTTGATGGAGGCGAGCGGGCGGCGGCCGTCGTCCTGGTAGAGGTCCGACGAACCCGTCAGCCGGGAGGCGAACTCGGCGAGCGTGCGGGGCTCGCCGCGCCACAGGTCACGGACGGTGTCGCGGTACTTGCCGTTCCACTCCGTCCACAGCGGCGGGAAGTTGCCCACCTGGTAGCCGCCCTCGCCGACGTCCCAGGGCTCGGCGATCAGCTTCACCTGGGAGACCACCGGGTCCTGCTGTACCAGGTCGAAGAAGGACGACAGCCGGTCCACCTCGTGGAACTGCCGGGCCAGGGTGGCCGCGAGGTCGAAGCGGAAGCCGTCGACGTGCATCTCGGTGACCCAGTAGCGCAGCGAGTCCATGATCAGCTGGAGCACGTGCGGGGAGCGCATCAGGAGGGAGTTGCCGGTCCCCGTGGTGTCCATGTAGTAGCGGGGATCGTCCGCCAGACGGTAGTACGAGGCATTGTCGAGGCCCCTGAAGGACAGCGTCGGGCCCAGGTGGTTGCCCTCGGCCGTGTGGTTGTAGACCACGTCCAGGATGACCTCGATGCCGGCCTCGTGCAGCGCCCGGACCGCCGACTTGAACTCCAGGACCTGCTGGCCGCGATCGCCCCAGGAGGCGTACGTGTTGTGCGGGGCGAAGAAGCCGATGGTGTTGTAGCCCCAGTAGTTGTTGAGCCCCATGTCCACCAGCCGGTGGTCGTTCACGAACTGGTGCACCGGCATCAGCTCCAGTGCCGTCACCCCCAGTTCCGTCAGGTGTTCGATGATCGCGGGGTGTGCGAGTGCCGCGTACGTGCCGCGCAGTTCGTCGGGCAGCGCCGGATGCCGCATCGTGAGGCCTTTCACATGGGCCTCGTAGATCACGGTGTGGTGGTACTCGGTGCGCGGGCGCCGGTCGTCCCCCCAGTCGAAGTACGGGTTGACCACGACCGACGTCATGGTGTGCGGCGCCGAATCCAGGTCGTTGCGCTTGTCGGGGGACCCGAAGGGGTAGCCGTACACCTCCTCGCCCCAGCTGATCGAGCCACTTATCGCACGCGCGTACGGATCGAGCAGCAGCTTGGCGGAGTTGACGCGCTGTCCGCGCTCGGGCGCGTACGGCCCGTGCACCCGGAACCCGTACCGCTGTCCGGGCATGATCCCGGGCAGGTACGCGTGCCGTACGAACGCGTCGCTCTCGCGCAGCTCCACCGCCGTCTCCGAGCCGTCGTCGTGCAGCAGACACAGCTCGATCCGGTCGGCGGCCTCCGAGAAGACCGCGAAGTTGGTACCGGCGCCGTCGTACGTGGCACCGAGTGGATATGCCTCACCAGGCCAGACCTGCATGGATACGACTCTCCCAGTAGTGCCGCGCCCCGGGGGGCGACTCCGAAGCGAGTCTCCCCGAAAGTGATGGAACCTCCTATGACTTACACCCCTCTTACCCGCTGACCAGGCATACGTCGTATGCCGAACCAGAGGTACTGAAGTCGCTCCTAGGGAAACAGGGGGAGTAGGGGGAAATGTGCGCAAGATAGTGCACCGCCATCTGGGAAAAGTGGTGGCGGGTGCGGCCATCGCGGTGGCCGGGACGGCCGTGATGGTCGGGATCACCCTGCCGGGCTCGGCGGGGGCCGACGAATCGGGCCGGGGTCCGGCCGGCGCCGGCCCGCAGCAGGCGGGACAGGAACAGGGGCAGGCGGCCGTAGGGCCCGGCGTCGTGGAACAGGCTCCGGCGCAGGGCGACAAGGGCACCGGCCGTGACCCGCTGACCGACGACGAGACGGCACGGGTCGAACGGATCGCGGTGAACCGGCAGTTGTTCGGCTCCAGCGAGAACGTCGAGGGGAACCGGGGCCCGCAGCGCATCGGTGTCGACCTCGCCGAGCCGGAGGAGAACGAGCTCGACGACCCCGCAGCGCCGCGCCGCGCGGATGTCACGTTCTACGACTACCGGAACGACACGCTCGTCACCAGGACCGTCAACCTCGACACCGGGAAGGTGGAGAGGACGGACACCCAGCACGGGACCCAGCCGCCGCTGGGCCGTGACGAGATGACCGAGGCGGCCAAGCTGCTCATCGCCGACCCGCTCGGCGCGGGCCTGCGGGCCGACTACAAGGACGCCACCGGCAAGGAACTCACCTCGCCCGACCAGCTCACGCTGAACAGCATGGTCTACCGGGCGACCCCGGGCGCCCAGCCCGGCCTCCTCGCGAAGTGCGGCGAGCACCGCTGCGTGAGGCTCTTCCCGAAGGTCAGGAACGGGTCCTGGATCGACAGCCGTGACCTGGTGATCGATCTGAGCGCCCGCAAGGTCGGCACACTCGGCTGACGTCCGCGTCCGCCGCTCCGAAGCGGCGCCGACTTCACCTTCTCCCTCTCCAACTCCCTTCTTCCGCATGCTTTCGCGAGGAGTTCCTTCGTCATGCGCGTGAACAGAAACAGCCGTGCCCGCAGCCGGACGGCGGTGGGCCTGTCGGTGGCCGCGCTGGCCGTCGGCGCGACGACGGCCGCGGGTCCGGCGGTCGCCCAGCCGAAGTCCGCCCCGGCGGCCGCCAGTTGCAGCACGGCCTACAAGATCGAGCAGAAGCTCTCCACCGGCACCACCTGGCGGATGTGCTGGCACTACGAGAGCGAGGCCGGGCTCGTCCTGGAGAACATCTCGTACCAGCCCAAGGGCGAGGCCCAGCCGATCAAGGTCCTCACCAGCGCCAAGCTCGGCCAGATCCACGTCCCCTACGACGACGGCAAGGCCGAGTACGACGACCTCACGGGCGCCGGCTTCGGCCAGGGCCTGATGAAGATGGCGCCGGGCGAGTGTCCCGGCGGCACCATCAAGAACGTGAAGATCCCCAACGCCTGGGACCCGCAGCACCCGAACGTCAACGGCCTGTGCACCACGACCCGTTCGCGTGGTCACGCCTACCGCATGGAGGCCGATTCGGGAAACAAGGTCTACCAGACCCAGGGCAAGGACCTGTTGATCTACACCGTCAACAAGGTCGGCTGGTACGAGTACATCACCGAATGGCGCTTCCAGGACGACGGCGCCGTCAGCATGAACATCGGCGCCACCGGCAGCCTCTCGCCCGGCGACTACGACGCGGGCGACGGCCGCGGCTGGCCCATCGGCAAGGGCGCGAAGGCGTACGCCACCAGCCACAGCCACAACGTCTTCTGGCGGCTCGACTTCGGCCTGGACGGCTCGTCCAAGAACAAGATCGAGCAGTACGACTCGGTGGTCAGCCCGCCTCGCAACGGCAACGAGGGCCCGACCAACAAGACCACCCGCACCAAGATCACCAAGGAGCTCGCGGGCGACGCCAAGAACATGCGCTGGTGGCGCGTGGTCAGCGCCACCGGCAAGAACAGGGACAACCACGCGCGCTCCTACGAGATCGTCCCGGGTGCCACCACCAAGTACCTCGGCCGCACCTTCACCAAGCACGACCTGTACTTCACCGAGTACAAGAAGTGCGAGCAGTTCGCCAGCAACAACCTGCTGAACTGCGGAGCGGGGGCGGGCAAGTCCGTCGACAAGTACGTCAACGGACAGACGCTCACCCACCCCATCGTCTGGGTCAACGTGGGCTTCCACCACATCGCGCGCGACGAGGACCAGCAGCCCATGCCGGTCCACTGGCAGGGCTTCTCCATCGCTCCGCGTGACGTCACGGCTATGAATCCGCTCACTCCGCCGGAGCTGGCCGACCAGAACGGGCATGTCGAAAACGGTAGTTGAGAAACAGCCTGTCCATCGGGCTGCACCGCCCGCCGCTCCCGGAGTACCCTTCCTTGATCGTTGAGTGGGGCTGGACCCACGGGAGAGCTCGGGGGAGCGGAAGGCGGTGCGCGGGTGGGCTCGGGAGGGCTGGAGTTGCCTCCTGGTGACGAGGGTCACGAGGGGAACTCCACAGATGTCCCGCCCGGCGCGGTGTCCCTGGCGCGGCCTATGGAGATGGGATCCATCGGACCGGAACTGGACTGGGGCGCCGACGCCTGGCGCGAGGTGCGTACGCGCGCCCAGCGGGCCGGACGCGCCTACATCTGGCTGAACCTGGTCGAACAGCGGCTGCGCGCGGTCGTGGCCGCTGTTCTGCGCCCCATCTACGAACCCGTCCACGGGGACGACTGGGTGGTCGCGGCGGCCGGTCCCGCCGGGCAGGAGTGGGTGCAGCGCGCGGTCGCCGTGCGCGAGGTCAGCCGGCGCAAGGGCTATCTGCTCGACCCCGCCGACGACAACGTGCTGAGCTTCCTCACCCTGCCGCAGCTGCGTGAGCTGATGGTGCAGCACTGGCCGTGCTTCGAGCCCTACTTCGACGAGCGCCGGGACGTCGAACTCGCCCTGGACGAGCTGGAAGTCACCCGGAACGTGGTCTCGCGCAACCGGGCCCTGTCCGAGGCGGTGCTGAGCCAGGCGGAGCGGGCCGCCGCGAAGCTCCTGGCGATACTCGGCGCGGGCAGCGACACGCCCTCCGCGCGGCGGCTGCCCGTCGACGCCGTCGAGGACCTGGTCGGCGACCGGTACGCGGACGTGGTCGGAGTCCACTCCGACCGGGTGCGGCTGCTGCGGCAGTTCCCCGCGGAGGACATTTTCGGCGGAGCCCGCCGCCTCGACGCCATCGGCATCGGCCTGAACCTGCTGGTGCAGAACTTCTCAGGGCGGCGGCTGGTGCGGCTCGCCGAGACGGGCTGCCGGGTCAGGCTGCTGTTCCTCAACCCGGCCTCCAGCGCGGTCAAGCGCCGCGAGCGCGAACTCGGCATCAAGCGGGGCGAGCTGAGCCGGGCCGTCGAGATGAACATCCTGCACATGCGCAGGGTCCGGGCCCGACTGCGTGATCCGGGCGCGTTCGAGATCCAGGTCTACGACGAGACACCGCGCTTCACGGCGTATCTCGTCGACGGGGACGGCTCCGACGGCATCGCGGTCGTGCAGTCGTATCTGCGTCGTGCGCGCGGCATGGAGGCGCCGGTGCTGGTGCTGCGTGGCGGTGGCCGCGTGGTCAAACCCGACGAGATCGGCGAAGAGGGACTCTTCCCGACATACCGCGAGGAGTTCGAGGTGGCTTGGGCCGATTCGCGTCCGGTGTCCTGAAGTGTCGGCCTCCCCCGGAAGCGGAACGCGGTCCTCGGGTTGTCAGTGGCTCGTGCGATCGTGGAGACCACTGGGGGAAAGCACCACGAAGAAGGGGGGCCGCCGATGGGCTGGCACCAGGAGCTGCTGATCGGCTTCGACCTGGAGACGACCGGGACCGATCCACGCGAGGCGCGCATCGTCACGGGCGCCGTGATCGAGGTCAAGGGCGGGGAACCGCTGGGGCACCGGGAGTGGCTGGCCGATCCGGGCGTACGGATCCCGGCGGACGCGGTGGCGGTGCACGGGATCTCGAACGAGCGCGCGGCCGCGGAGGGCCGCCCCGCCGACCAGGTCGCCGACGCGATCGCCGAGGTCCTCGTCGGGTACTGGAAGACGGGCGTCCCGGTGGTCGCGTACAACGCCGCCTTCGACCTGACCCTGCTCTCCGCCGAACTGCGCAGGCACGGGCTGCCCTCCCTGCGCGAGCGGCTCGGCGGGAGCGATCCCGCCCCGGTCATCGACCCGTACACGATCGACCGCTCCGTCGACCGCTACCGCCGCGGCAAGCGCAACCTCGAAGCGGTCTGCACGGAGTACGGGGTGGAACTGCGCGCGGCCCACGACGCCTCGGCCGACGCCCTCGCCGCGGCCCGGCTCGCCGGGGCGATAGCCGGCCGGCACCCGAAGGTCGCGGCACTCGGCCCGGCGGAGCTGCACCGCCGCCAGATCGAGTGGTACGCCGAGTGGGCGGCGGACTTCCAGAGCTTCCTGCGCCGCAAGGGTGACGCGGGCGCGGTGGTCGACGGCACCTGGCCCCTGCGGGATCTGGCCGACGAGCGGGTCTGACGACCCGCCCGGACCCGGAGAGGGGAGCGGGGATCCGTGGAGTTCGGCACGGGCGCCGGCTCAGGCATGTCGGCCCGGGCGGGGAACCACCGGTTCAGAACGGGTACCAGCGCACCGACTCGTCCCCGTCCCGCAGTGACGCGACCCGCCGCTCGAACTCGGCCAGCGCCTTGGGGTCGGCCGGCGCGTGTTGGGCCACCCACGCGCAACTGGCGGTCTCCCGCGCACCCCGCAGCACGGAACAGCCCTCCCACGCACGCACGTCCCAGCCGTAGACCCGGGTGAAGGAGTCGTACGCCTCGGCGGGCATCCCGTAACGGTCCCGGGCGAGCGCCATGACCACCAGATCGTGCTCACGCAGATCGGCGGAGAAGGTCTCCAGGTCGACCAGGACCGGGCCGTCGGGACCCACATGGACGTTGCGCGGCAGCGCGTCACCGTGGATCGGACCCGGGGACAGGTGCGGGGTGAGCGCGGCAGCGGCCGCCGCGAAGCCGTCGCGCCGGGCGCGCAGACAGGCCGCGTCCTCCGGGTCGATCGCGTCGCCCGCGAGACGCAGCCAGCGCTCCACACCGCCGAGCAGTTCACGGGGCGGCAGGGAGAAGGAGGGCGAGGGCAGCGCGTGCACCACCCGGAGCAGTTCGGCCAGATCGCGCGGCTCGGCCGGGCGTACGGGCTCGGGCAGCCGGTGCCACACCGTCACCGGATGACCGTCCACCAGCAGCGCCCCGGCCCCGGCCGCCCGCACCGCGGGGACGTCCGCCTCGGCGAGCCAGGCCGCGACGGCCAGCTCCCGCCGGGCGCGGTCGAGGAGTTCGGCGTCCCGTCCCACCTTGACCACCAGATCACCGGCGGCGAACACCGCGTTCTCGCCCAGGGCGAGGAGGGCGGCCTCCCCGGCCGGCCCCGGCAGTACGTCCGCCGCGGCCAGTACGTCCCGCGCCCGTGCCTCGTCCATCCGTCGCCTCCGTCTCCTCGCGCGATGCCCGCGCGGTCCTCACGTCCGCGCGGCGCGGTCCGCACCGGGCCCGCGCGCACGGCGTCGCGTTCACGCCATTCGCCGCCAGTCTCGCATTCGCACAGGTCGGACCGTGTGCACGGTGTCTTGACGGTGCCCGTCGCCTTCACGACCATGACGAGGGTCGCCGGGACGGCCGGATCCGCACGACCCGCACGAAGGAGCCGTGTCCATGACCTTGGCGAGCGCGACGAACCGGCGGGCCGGACCCGTGCCCCACCGGGGCGGGGGCCGGCGCCCCCTCGACCACGGGGCCTGGTTCCTGGTGCTGCCCGCGCTGATCCCGATCCTGGTGCTCAGCGTCGGACCGCTGCTGTACGGGATCGCGCTGGCGTTCACCGACTCCCAGTCGGGCCGCACCGCCCCCACCCGGTGGATCGGGGGCCTCAACTTTCAGGACCTGCTGCACGACACCCTGTTCTGGGACTCGTTCCGCATCGGTCTGCTGTGGGCGGTCGGGGTGACGGTGCCGCAGTTCCTCCTCGCGCTCGGACTCGCCCTCCTGCTCCACCAGGAGCTCCGCTTCCGGTGGCTCGCCCGCGCCCTGGCGATCGTCCCGTGGGCCATGCCCGAGGTGGTCGTCGGCATCATCTGGCGGCTCGTCTACAACCCCGACGCGGGCGTCCTCAACGAGACGCTGCGCGACGTCGGCCTCGGTGACGGCCGCGACTGGCTCAGCGGCCTCGG
Organism: Streptomyces sp. NPDC005195; assembly: GCF_040608315.1. Lineage (NCBI taxonomy): Bacteria > Bacillati > Actinomycetota > Actinomycetes > Kitasatosporales > Streptomycetaceae > Streptomyces > Streptomyces sp. NPDC005195. The sequence continues at coordinate 57,233 of NZ_JBEXHZ010000023.1, read as the reverse complement.
CACCGCGCTGCCCGCGGTGATCGTCGTCGGTGTCTGGGCCGGCATGCCGCAGACCACGGTCGCGCTGCTCGCCGGACTGCAGAACACCCCGCGTGAACTCCACGAGGCCGCCGTGATGGACGGCGCGGGTGCCTGGCGCCGCTTCCTGACCGTCACCTGGCCCGCCCTGAGACCGGTCGCGCTCGCCATCACGGCGCTCAACCTGATCTGGAACTTCAACTCCTTCGCCCTGGTCTACGTGCTGACCAACGGCGGCCCCGGCGGCCGTACCCGGCTGCCGATGCTCTTCGCGTACGAAGAGGCCTTCCGCTACGGGCAGTTCGGCTACGCCGCGGCGATGGGCTGTGTGATGGTCGCGGCGGTCTCGGTGATCCTCGCGATCCGGCTGGCGGCCCGGCTGGGCGGAGGTGAGGACGCGTGAGGACCCGCAAAGGCGCCCGCGCGGGGCAGTACCTCGCACTGCTGGGCTATCTCGTCTTCCTGGGCTTCCCCTTCCTGTGGCTGATCTCCACCGCCTTCAAACCGGCCCGCGAGCTGGCCGGCCTCCACCCCACCTGGATCCCCCGGCACCCCACCCTCGCGAACTTCCGGCAGGCCTTCGACGAGCAGCCCCTGCTGCAGGCAGCGCTCAACTCCCTGCTCGCCGCGCTCGGCGCGGCGGTCATCGCCGTACTGATCGCGACCCCGATGGCCTACGTCATGGCCCGCCGGCGCACCGTGCTCGCGAGGGCCGCCACGGGCTGGGTCGTGGTCAGCCAGGCGTTCCCGTTCGTCCTCGTGATCATCCCGCTCTTCCTGATCCTCAAGAACCTCCACCTGATCGACTCCCGCGCCGGGCTGGTCATGGTGTACGTCGTGTGGGCGCTGCCGTTCGCGCTGTGGATGCTGGTGAGTCACGTACGGGCCGTGCCCACCGAGCTGGAGGAGGCCGCCGCGGTCGACGGGGCGGGGCGGGTGCGCACGCTGGTCTCCGTCACCGCGCCGCTGCTCGCGCCCGGCATCGTGGCGACGGCGCTGTTCGCCTTCGTCAGCGCGTGGAACGAGTTCTTCTTCGCGCTCGTCCTGCTCAAGACGCCGCAGAAGCAGACGCTGCCGGTCGTCCTGACGCACTTCATCGGGGCGGAGGGGGTCGCGGACCTCGGCCCGCTCGCCGCGGCGTCGCTCCTCGCGACCCTGCCGTCGCTGGTCGTCTTCGCGGTTATCCAGAAGCGGATCACGGGCGGCATGTTCGCCGGGGCGGTGAAGAGCTGATGCGGACAAGACTGTTGATGCGGACGAGACTGCTGGTGGTCCCGGCCGTCCTCGGCCTGCTGCTCACCTCGTGCACGGGCGGCGGGGGCGGCCCGCGAGGAGCGATCACCCTCCGTTTCCAGTCCCTCGCCTGGCAACAGGAGTCCGTGGCCGCCAACAAGGAACTGGTGAAGGAGTGGAACACCGGCCACCCGGACGTCAAGGTCGAGTACGTGCAGGGGAGCTGGGACAGCGTCCACGATCAGCTGCTCACCTCCTTCGAGGGCGGTGAGGCGCCGGACATCATCCACGACGCCTCGGACGACCTCGCGGACTTCGCGTACGGCGGCTATCTCGCGGATCTGCGTGGTCTGCTGTCCGAGCGGCTCACGTCCGACATCCCGCGGCGGAGCTGGGAGGCGGCGACCTTCGGGGGAGGGGTCTACGGCGTGCCGTTCCTGCAGGAGCCACGCGTCCTGATCGCCGACGCCGACCGGCTGAAGAAGTCCGGCGTCCGCGTCCCGACCCCCGAGAGGCCCTGGAGCTGGGGCGAGTTCCGCACGATCGCGAAGCGGCTGAGCGGCAAGGGCACCTACGGTGTCGCGTGGCCGCTGAAGGAGCCGGTCTCCGCGACGCTCAACCTCTCCCTCTCCGCGGGCGGCCGGCTGTTCCACCGGGGCGCGGACGGCAGGGTGACCGTGCGCTTCGACGCGGCCGACGCCGTGGTTCCGAGAACCGTGCACGACGAGGTGAACGTGGACGGGAGCGCGTCGGGCGCGACGCTCGGCATGGGCGGCTCGGACACGCTGCCCGGGTTCTTCGGCGGCAGGTACGCGATGGTGCCGCTCGGGTTCTCCTACCGTCAGCAGATCGCGCAGCAGGCCCCCGAGGGCTTCCACTGGCAGGTGCTGCCCGCCCCGGCCGGCGCGGACGGCCTCACCCAGGGGGTGAGCCCGCAGACCCTGTCCGTCGCGGCGGACAGCCCGCACAAGAGGGAGGCCGCCGCGTTCGTCGACTTCCTGCTCCGGCCGAAGAACATGGTCCGGCTCGCGCTCGGGGACTGGATGCTGCCCACGGGAACGCGGGCCCTGGCGGACCCCGCCCTGCACACCGCCGAGGACGGCTGGGCGACGGGCACCGCCCTCGCCTCCCACCTCCGCCCGGCGCCCGCCCAGTCCGTGCGCGGCTACCCCGAGTGGAAGGACAAGGTCGCGACGCCGGCCTTCCAGGAGTACTACAGCGGGGCGATCGGCCTGGCGGAACTCCGCAGACGGCTGGTGAGGGACGGCAACCTGGTGCTGGCCCGGTACCAGCGCTGAGCGACCTGCCGGCGGCGACCTGCCGGCGGGCGTCCGGCGGCGGCTGTGCGGCGGCGGCTGTGCGAGACCTTCGCCCGCCGGACCGCCGGAAACGGCATGGACCTGAGCGTCACCGGGTACGCACCGGAGTGCGGGGGCGGCGCCGGTCCGGAGCGCCCTCCACCACCCGCCCGGCCAAGCTCGGCCAGCCCTTCACCCGCTGGTCCATCCGCGAACTCGCCGCCTACCTGCGGAAATTCCATGGCAGGGTCATCCGCATCGGCCGCGAGGCCCTACGCCGCCTGCTGGCCCGCCGCGCATCACCTTCCAGCGCACAAGGACCTGGAAGGAGTCCCCGGACCCCGACCGTGAGGCGAAGCCGGACCGCATCGAGCACGTCCTGGAGCACCTCCCGGACCGGGTCTTCGCGTTCGACGAGTTCGGCCCGCTCGGCATCCGCCCCACCGGCGGTGCGGGCTGGGCCCCCGCCAGTCACCCCGAGCGGCACCCGGCGACCTACCGTCGCACCCACGGCGTCAGGTACTTCCAGGGGAGGCCGCCGACTCGCCAAAGCAGCCTGACCCACCGAGAAGAGAGCCTCCGATGGCAGTAGAGATCATCTACGAGACTCACGCCACCACCACCGACAACCAGGCGGGCGTCGCTACCGGCTGGCTCCCGGGCCGGCTCTCGGACCTGGGCCGTAGCCAGGCCGGGGAACTGGGCGAGCGCCGACGCGGCGACGCGCTCGCGGCCGTGTTCACCTCCGACCTTCACCGCGCCGTGGAAACCGCCCGGATCGCGTTCCCCGGCGGCAGGCCCGCGATCCATCAGGACATCCGACTACGCGAGTGCAACTACGGCGACCTCAACGGAACATCCGCCATCCTCATCGCCGCCCAACGGGCCCGCCGGATCGACGAGCCCTTCCCCGGTGGACAGAGCTACCGCCAGGTCCTGGCGGCCACCGACGCATTCCTCCATGACCTGGCCACTGACTGGGACGGCTGCCGGATCCTGCTGATCGCCCACTCGGCCAACCGATGGGCTCTGGACAGTCTGCTCACCGGAGCATCACTGGATGACCTGCTCGAAGCCCCACCTGCGTGGCGCCCGGGCTGGCGCTATACGCTTCCCGCCGACTGGCCTGCCCCAACCCGGTGAACCTTCTGAGTCACGGCACTAACCGATGAGGGTCGTCTTCGGGCGGACCACGCAGAACTCGTTCCCCTCCGGATCGTGGAGCACGGTCCACGACTCACTGCCGCTCTGTCCGACGTCCGCCCTGCGTGCGCCGAGCGCGAGGATGCGCTCGATCTCGGCCTCCCGGTCCTCCGCGGCGGAGGTCAGATCGAGATGCAGACGGTTCTTGACGACCTTGCGGTCCGTCACCGGCATGAAGCAGATGCCCACCGGCGCGGTCTCGTCCGGTCCGATCACGACCTCCCGCTCCCGTTCGGAAAGGATCCGCCAGTCCAGCACCCCGGCCCAGAAGCGGGCCAGTGCGGGCAGGTCATGGGCGTCGATGACGAGGTGATGCAGCGAGACGGGCATGTCCGCCAGTGTGCCCGGTGGCCGCCGAGGTCGCGCACGGCGTGGACCGGGTGCCGCACGATCCGGCCGGACCGCGCAGGCCGCCCGTCGGTCCGGGGCAGCCCACCGCGAAGGGCCCGTCGGTCCCTCCCCGGTGGGGACCGACGGGCCCTGGCGCGGCCGGAGTTACACCCGGGCCCGCTCGTCCTGCCTGGCGGGCGGCAGCACGGCGCCCGGCGACTCGTCGTGGGTGAGGTCCGGAAGGCGGTTCAGCCACTTCGGCAGATACCAGTTGCGCTCGCCGAGCAGTGCCATCACGGCCGGCAGCAGCACGCCGCGGATGATCGTCGCGTCGATGAGCACCGCGGCCGCCAGGCCCACACCCATCTGCTTCATGGACTGCATGGACAGCGTCCCGAAGATCGCGAAGACGGCGACCATGATGACGGCGGCGCTGGTGACGACACCGGCCGTGGTGACCACCCCGTGCCGGATCGCGTCCTTGGTGTCACGCCCCCGCAGCCGCGCCTCACGGATCCGCGAGACCACGAACACGTGGTAGTCCATCGACAGTCCGAAGAGGATCACGAAGAGGAACAGCGGCAGCCAGGTGACGATGGCGCCCACCCCCTCCGCGCCCACCAGTGAGGCGCCCCAGCCGTGCTGGAAGACGGCGACCAGGATGCCGTAGGCGGCCGCGACCGACAGGAGGTTGAGCACGATCGAGGTGATCGCGATCGTCAGCGAGCGGAACGAGAGCAGCATCAGCAGGAAGGCGAAGACGACCACGAACGCGAAGACCGGGGTCACCGAGCCCACCAACTGGTCGTTGAAGTCGCGTGATCCGGCGACCTGTCCGGTGATCGGCGCCTGCACCCCGTCCACCTTGCCGAGCGTGGCGGGCCGCACCGTGTCGCGCAGCAGCTCCAGGCTCTTCTCCGCGTTGTCCTGGTCGGAGCCGCCCACCAGCGGGACGTACACGAAGGCGACGTTCTGCGCCGCGTGCACCTTGATGTCGACGGGGCCGCGCGAGGCACCCGAGGAGATCGCCCGGGTGCGGAAGTCGTCGAGCGCGGACCGTACGTCGGCGGCGTTGATGTCGTGCGCCTTGACGACCACCTCGGCCGGCTCGGAGCCGCCCGGGAAGGCGTCGTTGACCCGGTTGTACGTCCCCACGATCGGCAGCGAGTCGCCGAACTCCTTGTCCAGCGTGAGCTGCTGGGTCTTCATGCCGAGGGCGGGGGAGGCGATGGCGAGCAGCACCCCGGCCGCCACGACCAGGGAGAGACCGGGCCTGGCGAGCACGACCCGCAGCACGGCACCCCAGAAGCGGCTGCCCTCCTCGCCCGGCCGGCCGTTGTCCCGGCGGTCGCCCGTGCCCCGCTTGTCCCGGTGCAGGAACGGGATGCGGCCCTTCTCCACCCGCTCCCCGAGCAGCGACAGCAGCGCGGGCAGCACGGTGACCGAGCCGACCATGGCGACCGCCACGACCATCAGCGAGGCCAGCCCCATCGCCTCGAACTCGGCGAGTCCGGTGAAGAGCATGCCGGCCATCGCCACACAGACCGTGACACCGGAGACGACGATGGCCCGGCCACTGGTCGCGGCGGCGATCCGCAGCGCGGTCTGGGCGTCCCGGCCCGCCTCGCGCTCCTCGCGCTCACGGCGCAGATAGAACAGGCAGTAGTCGACCCCGACGGCCAGACCCACCAGCAGCATCACGGAGTTGGCGGTGTCGCTCATCGGCTGCACATGGCTGACGATGCCCATCAGTCCCATCGTCGCGACGATCGCGGTGACCGCGAGCGCCACCGGGAGCAGTGCCGCCACCAAGGCGCCGAAGGCGATCAGCAGGATGCCGAGAGCGACGGGCACGGCGGACAGCTCGGCCTTCTGGAAGTCGTCGCCGAACGCGTCGTCGAAGGTCTTCTGCATGCTGGCGCCGCCGATCTCCTCGATCCGCAGCCCCGTGTGCTCCTTCTGCACCCCCTTGACGGCCTCCAGCACCGGCGTGACGCGATCGCCCGCGGTCTTCGAGTCGCCCCGCATGTCGAACTGCACCAGGGCGCTGCGGCCGTCCTTGGAGATCGTCCTGGTGTCGTACGGCGAGGTCACGTCCGTGACCTCGCCGGTCGCGCCGACGGCCTCGACGACGGCGGCGACGGCGCCGCGGAACTCGGCGTCCGTGGAGGTGGTCTTCCCGTCCTTCGCCTGGATCAGGACGCTCTCACTGGAGGGTTCCTTGATCCCCGAGTCCTCGATGATCTTCGCGGCGGTGTGCGTCTCGCCCTTGAGCTGATCGCTCTCGTTGACGTCCACGCGTCCCGCCGCCGAGCCGAGCCCCATCGCCAGCACGACGAACAGCACCCAGATTCCGACGGCGGCCCATCGGTGCCGGGCGCTCCAGCCGCCTGCCCGCGCGGCGATGCCCCGCACCCGTATGTCTCCGTTCCCCATGACGGGCCAGCCCCTTTGTGCGCGGTGACAGCCCCCTGCCGCCACCTTTCGTTATGAAGGTACGGCCTGGGCAGGACCGTCTCCTCGTACTGCCCGGTGAACCGTCCGGCCCCCGGCTCCTCCCCGCGGACCCCGCCGTCTCCGCACTGGGGAGGATAGAAGCCCCTTACACACGAGGAGGGTTCTCGGGGATCGGGGTCAGGGTGCGGGTGTTGGTGGGGATGCGCCGGACGGCCGTCCTATGGTGAACGGATGACGACGACGTACGCGGCGCTGCTGCGCGGGATCAACGTGGGCGGTAACAAGAAGGTGCCGATGGCCGAACTCCGCACCCTCCTGCAGCGGCTCGGTCACGGCGGTGTGGGCACCTATCTCCAGAGCGGGAACGCCATCTTCTCCTCCGGCCGCGGTGACGAGGTCTCCCTCGCGGCCGAGTTGGCCGACGCCGTCGAGAAGCACTTCGGCTTCACCGTCGAGGTGCTGGTGCGCGACCACGCCTACCTGAGGGCCGTACGGGAGGCGTGCCCGTTCCCGGCCGCCGAACTGGAGGCCAAGCAGGTGCACGTCACCTACTTCTCCGCGCCGGTCGACCCCGGACGTTTCGCGCCGGTCGAACCGGCGGCCTTCCTGCCGGAGGAGTTCCGGCTCGGCGACCGCGCCCTGTACCTGTACGCCCCTGACGGCCTCGGACGTTCCAAGCTGGCCGAGGCCCTGGCCAAGCCCAGGCTCCTCAAGGGTGTCACCGCCACCACCCGTAACTGGAACACCGTCGTCAAACTCGAGGAGCTGACAGGTGCCTGACCACAATCCCGCCGTGGAGGCGGCCATCGAGGGCGAGCTGAGCCTGCTCGACGCGGAGGTCCGCCGCTCGCCGGAGCGGCTGGGCGCCCTGCTGCACCCCGGCTTCCGCGAGTTCGGCTCCTCGGGCCGGCTGTGGGACCGCGCCTCGATGCTCGTGCATCTCACCTCGACGACGCGGCCGGGGTCACGGCCCATCACCGCCTCCCGCATGAAGGGCGTCCAGGTGGCGCAGGACGTGGTCCACATCACCTTCGACACGGAGGGGGACAACGGACGTCTGGTGCACCGGAGTTCGCTGTGGTGGCGGACGGCCGACGGCTGGCGGCTGTACTTCCATCAGGGCACACCGTTCAGCGCGGAATCCTCGGACGCGAACTCGGGCACGCCCTCGGAAGCGGAGTGACCTTCCGTACACCCGGACAGGTGGTGTACGAGACGATCTCGTCCGGGACGGCGAGGCGCGGGTCGCGGTACAGCCGCCGCACTTCCTCCTCGGTACCCGGTGACCCGGTGGCCGTCGTGGAAGCCCTCCTCGGAGTACGTGGCGAAGCCGGGGCGGATCCGGGCCGGCGTCCCGGTGGCCCGCAGCAGCGAACGGAGCAGCAGCGCGAAGTCCCGACGAGCGCGGCCGGCCGGGATCCCGCGGTAGCCCGCAGACGTCCGGGTCACCGGGGTCGCTGTACCGGCTCCGCGCCAGGCCGAGGTCCATGTCGGCAGACTGCGTCCTGCCCCAGGGGCGGGGTCAACCCAGCGCCCGCATGTCCTCGGCGGTGAGCCGCACCGCGGCCGCTTCGAGGTTCTCCTCCAGGTGGGCGAGCGACCCCGTGCCCGGCGTGGGGCAGAGCACCGGCGAACGGTGCAGCAGCCAGGCGAGCGCGAGCTGGCCCGGAGTCGCCCCGCGCGCGGCGGCGATCTCCGCGTGGGCCGCGCCGGCGGTGAGCGAGCCGTTGCCGAGAGGGAACCACGGCAGGAAGGCGATCCCCCGCGCCTCGCACAGCTGCAGGAGCGGATCCGAGGCACGGTCCAGCAGGTTGTAGCGGTTCTGGACCGCGGCGATGTCGGTCAACTCCATGGCCGCTTCCAGCTGTTCGACGGTCACGGTGTCAAGCCCGATGTGCCGGATCTTGCCCTCGGCGCGCAACTCGTCGAGGGCGCCCAGCTGTTCGGCCATCGGCACCTCCGGGTCCAGACGGTGCAGCTGATACAGACCGATCGTGTCGAGGCGCAGTCGCCGCAGGCTCCCCTCGCACATCTCCCGCAGCACCTCCGGCCGCCCGGACACGTGCCACGCGCTGTCACCGGTGCGGACGACGCCGCCCTTGGTGGCGATCAGCAGATCCGCGGGGTAGGGACGGAGGGCCTCGGCGACCAGCTCCTCCGCCACCCACGGGCCGTAGTTGTCGGCGGTGTCGACCAGCGTGACCCCGCGCTCGACGGCCCGCCGCAGGACCGCCACCGCGTCCCGGGAGTCCCCGCGCGGGCCCCAGTAGCCCGGTCCCGTCAGCTGCGCCGTGCCGTATCCGAGCCTGCGCACCGGCAGCTCCCCGCCGAGCGTGAATCGTCGCGCAACCATCCGACGGAGGGTACAGACACCGGTGCGGGACGACTGTGCGAGGCTCGTCCCATGCGTTACGTCATCATCGGAGCGGGAGCCGTCGGCGGGGCCATCGGCGGGCGGCTCGCCGAAGCGGGACACGACGTCGTCCTGGTCGCGCGGGGGGCGCACCACGAGGCGCTGCGTGCCTCTGGACTGCGCCTCATGACCGCGGAGGGCACCCGCACCCACCTGCTGCCCGTGGCCGACGGGCCCGCGGCACTCGGCGCGCTGCGTGCCGACGACGTCCTGCTGCTCGCCGTCAAGACGCAGGACAGCGCGGCGGCCCTGGCGGCCTGGGGCGCGGCCCCCGTGGCGGGCGGCGGCACGGCCGCCGAGCGACTTCCGCTGGTCTGCGCGCAGAACGGCGTGGAGAGCCAGCGCCTGGCACTGCGCCGGTTCCGGCGGGTGTACGGGGTCTGTGTCTGGCTGCCCGCCACCTTCGTCGAACCCGGCGCCGTGTCGGCGGCCGGCACCCCCCTCACCGGCATCCTGCACCTCGGCCGGTATCCGCACGGCACGGACGAGACGGCCCGCCGGATCGCCGCCGACCTGGAGAAGTCCCGTTTCGAGGCGCCGGTGGTGACGGACGTGGCGCGCTGGCAGTACGCCAAGCTGCTCGGCAACCTCGCGAACGCGATGGAGGCGGTCAGCGGCCCGGTGTCCGGTGAGGAGGGCCTGGAGCTCCTCGGACGGGTGCGCGCGGAGGGCGAGGCGGCGCTCGCCGCCGCCGGGATCGCGTACGCGAGCGAGGAGGAACAGCGGCGGGCCCGCGGCGACAGGATCACCCTCCAGCCATTCGACGGCTCCCCGCGCCGCGGCGGCTCCTCCTGGCAGTCCCTCGACCGCGCCACCGGCACCATCGAGGCCGACTACCTCAACGGCGAGATCGCCCTCCTGGGCCGGCTGCACGGTGTACCGACCCCGCTCAACGACCTGCTCCAGCGGCTCGCGAACACCTTCGCGCGCGAACGCAGGGCGGCCGGCTCGATGCCGGTCGGGGAACTGGTGCGGCTGGCCGCGGAGGCCGTCGCACCGGTGCGCGAGGACGAGCGGCCACCGCGTTCGTAGCGCGACCGGCGCGAACGGCGCGAACGGCACGGTCAAGACGTCGAGGGACGCGCGCCCGCCACGGGACCACGGGACGGCCCGTAGGTTTCGGCTACGCCCCGACCGCGGCCAGCGCCGGCATCCGTGCCTGGTCGTAGCGCTCCAGCAGCACCCGCGCGACCTCCGGCGCCGGGCCCAGCACGTCCGCGAGGACGTCCGCCTCGGCCGCACCCCGGGCGATCCGGTCCGGCAGGAAGCCAGGGGCCAGCACATACGGCGCGACGGCCACCCGCGCGCAGCCGAGCGCGCGCAGCTCGCGCACCGCGTCCTCGGTGCGGGGGAGCGCGGCGGAGGCGAACGCGGGCCGCACGGCACGCCAGCCGGTGCGCCGCCACGCCCGTGCGATGTCCGTGATCACCGCGATCGCCTCCGGGTCCGAGGAGCCCGCCGAGGCCAGGACGACCCCGGTCGAGGACTTGTCCGCGGGCGACAGCCCCGCCTCGTACAGACGCCGCTCGAGCGCGTCCGTCAGCAGCGGTGACGGGCCGAGCACCGCCGCCTGACGGATGTGCAGCCGCGCCGGAGCCTGCCGCAGCACCGCCGGGATGTCCGACTTCGCGTGGAAGGCGCGGGTGAGCAGGAGCGGCAGCGCCACCACGTCCCGTACGCCCTCCGCCGCCAGGGACTCCAGCACCCCGTTCACCGACGGGACGTTGAAGTCCAGGAAGCCGGTCTCCACGCGCAGGCCGGGCCGCCGCGCCCGGACCCGCCGGACGAGGGCGTGGACCGTCGCGGCATGGCGCGGGTCGCGGCTGCCGTGGGCGATGACGAGGAGGACCGGGCGGTGCATGAAGGGCTCAGCTCCTCACGAGGAGACCGCGACCGCGCAGTACCCGCCGCTCCAGGGGGCTGAAGACGAGCAGGTCGATCGCGATACCGACGAACAGGATGAGGAAGATGGCGAGGAACACCATCGACATGGAACTGGCGTTGCGGCCGTTCTCCAGCAACTGGCCCAGTCCGACGCCCAGATCGGGTGAGGACGCGATGATCTCGGCGGCCATCAGCGAGCGCCAGGAGAACGCCCAGCCCTGCTTCAGACCCGCCAGATAACCCGGCAGCGCCGCGGGCATGACGATGTGCCAGGTGCCGCGCAGCCCGGTGGCACCGAGCGTCCGCCCCGCTCGCAGGAACAGCGGGGACACCTGGTCGACACCCGAGACCAGGCCGTTGGCGATCGAGGGGACGGCGCCGAGCAGGATCACGGCGTACATCATCGAGTTGTTCAGGCCCAGCCAGATCACGGCCGGCGGCACCCAGGCCACCGAGGGCAGGGACTGCAGACCGGACAGGACCGGACCGATCGCGGCGCGTACGAACCTCACCCGCGCCACGAGCAGACCCAGCGGCGTGCCGATCACCAGCGCCAGCAGGAAGCCGAGCAGGCCCCGGGAGACGCTGGTCCACACGTAGTCGAGGAGGGTTCCCTGCAGCCACGCGGTCTTCGCCTCGTCCCAGACGGCCGAGGGCGAGGGCAGCTTGCTGGGGTCGGTGACGATGTCGAACGAGACCAGCGACTGCCAGACCACCAGCACCAGCGCGACGGCGACGAGGGGCGGCAGCACCTTCGCGACGAAGGTCTGCCGCAGGGAAGCCCGGTCCGTGGGGACGGCGGTCTCCAGGGCGTCGAGACCGGCCAGGTCGTTGTCCCCCCTGACGGCCGCGTCGTCCTTGGTCTCAGTGCTGGCCATGACGGCGGATCTCCCCACGCAGTTGTTCGGTGATCTCGACGGACAGCTCCGCCACGGCGGTGTCCTCGATGCGGCGCGGCTGCGGAATGTCCACGGCCCACTCGTGCGCGACCCGTCCGGGCCGCGAGGAGAGGAGTACGACGCGCTGCGCGAGCCGTACCGCCTCGCGCACGTTGTGCGTGACGAAGAGGACCGACACCCGCGTCTCCCGCCAGATCCGGGTCAGTTCGTCGTGCAGGACGTCCCGTGTGATGGCGTCCAGTGCTGCGAACGGCTCGTCCATCAGCAGGAGTTGACTGTCCTGGGCGAGCGCGCGGGCCATCGCGACGCGCTGGCGCATCCCGCCGGACAGCTCGTGCACCCGCTTGCCGTACGCGCCCTTCAGCCGTACGAGTTCGAGCAGCTCCTCCGCCCTGTCATGTCGCTCGGACTTCGCGACGCCCCGCAGACGCAGGGCGAGTTCGATGTTCTTGCCCGCGGTCAGCCACGGGAAGAGGGCGTGCTCCTGGAACATCAGGGCCGGACGCCCGTTGGTCGTGATGCTGCCCGCGGTCGGGGCGTCGAGCCCCGCCACCAGATTGAGCAGCGTCGACTTCCCGCACCCCGAGGCCCCCAGGAGGGTGACGAACTCGCCCGGCGCGACATCGAGGGTGATGTCGTCGAGGACGAGCTGGGGCCCCGCCGGTCCGGCGAAGGACTTCGACACGTGCTCGATCCTGGCGGCGTGGTCGACTGCTTCGGCGCTGTCGACGCTGCCGGCGGTCTTGGCGAAGGTCGTGGCCATGGTCGTCACCTCCTGGGAACTCATCGGGATCCGGGCCTACTTGACGCCGAGACCGGCGTCGCTGACGGTGCTCTCGCCCTCGGCCGCGAGGACCTTGTTCAGCAGGGTGAGGTCGTAGATTCCCGTCAGGGTGGGCTTCTCCAGCAGGCCGGCCTTCACCGCGTGGTCGGCCTCGGTGTTGAGGGTGGACGCCAGCGGGTCGTCGGTGACCTGGATGGACTTCCAGGCCGGGTCGAGCACACCGGCCGGCAGGGCCTTGCCGGAGTCGGCCTCCAGCTGCTTGTTCGCCGCCGCCTTCGCCTCGTCCGGGTTGGCGTTGATCCACTTGTTGGTCTCGACGGAGGCCTTCAGTACGGCCTCGACGGCCTTCGGGTGCTCCTTGAGGAACTTCTGCGACACGATGATGTTCGTGATCACGAACTTCTTGTCGGGCCACAGCGACGACTCGTCGAGCAGGACCTTGCCGCCCTCGGCGACCAGCTTCGACGCGGTCGGCTCGGGCACCCAGGCGCCGTCGATGGAGCCGGACTTGTAGGCGTCCGGGGTGATCTTGTTGTCCGTGCGGACGACCGAGACGTCGCCCTTGCCGCTCTGCGGGTCGACCTTCCAGCCCTGCTCCGCGGCCCAGTTGAGGAACGCGACGTCCTGCGTGTTGCCGAGCTGCGGGGTCGCGATCTTCTTGCCCTTGACGTCCTTCAGGGACTTGATCTTCTTGGGGTTCACCACCAGCTTCACGCCGCCGGACGCCGAACCGCCGATGATGCGCAGGTTCTTCCCGGCGGACTTGGTGTAGCCGTTGACGGCCGGCGAGGGGCCGATCCAGCCGATGTCGATCGAGCCCGAGTTCAGTGCCTCGATCTCGGAGGGACCGGCGTTGAAGATCTGGTACTTGGGCTGCGTGGCCCCGAGCTCCTTCTGGAAGTAGCCCTTCTGGTTGGCCACGAGCGCGGTCGCGTGCGTCAGGTTGCCGAAGTAGCCGATCTTCACGGCGTCGAGGCCGTCGATCTTCTTGGACCCGGCGGCGACCTTCGCCTTCGAGCTGTCGTCCTTGGACTCGGAGCCGTAGCTGCACGCGGCGAGGGCGAGCAGCGGGAGTGCGACGGCGACGGCTGTGCCACGGCGTGCGAGGGTGGAGCGGATGGCAGGCACGGGAGGCTTTCCTCTCGGTGGCCCGGCGGTCACGGTTTCAGTTCGTGGCCGGGAGGTCGGCAGGTCTTCGTCGTGTCCGGAGTGGAGGTACCACCCGGTTCGAGCGAAGCCGAGAACGTGGGGCGGGGTGGGGGGACGGGGCGCGCAGGCAGTGCGCGTACGTCACTTCGCACATCGCGCCACCCCGCCCTGTCCGCTGCCGAGGGCGCCGCTGCCGACGCGGCCGCCCTCCTTGGCGAACGTGGAGTAGAAGTCGGTGGACGTCATGTCAGAAGTCCCACCCGTCCTCGTCGCCCTCGTTCTTGACCGGCTGCGGCGCGGCGAAGGACTCGCCGACCATGCCCGCCGTGAGCGTGGTGCCGTCCGAGGGGTCGATCAGGATGAACGCGCCGGTGCGCCGCGAGTCGGCGTACGAGTCGAGCGGGAGCGGCTCGGCGGTACGGATCTTGACGCGGCCGATGTCGTTGGCGGCGAGCCGGCCCGGGTGCGGGTGCAGCGAGAGGTCGTCCAGCGTCAGCCGGGACGGGATGTCCTTGACGATCGCCTTGACCGTGCGGGTGCCGTGCTTGAGCAGGACCCGGTGGCCGACCGTGAGCGGCTGGTCCGCCACATGGCACACGGTCGCCTCGACGTCCTGCGTGGTCGGGGGCGCGTCCTTGCTCGGTACCAGCAGGTCACCGCGGGAGACGTCGATGTCGTCCGCCAGCAGGAGGGTCACCGACTGCGGGGTCCACGCGACGTCGACCGGCGTGCCGAGCAGATCGATTCCGGCGACCTTCGTGGTGCGCCCGGAGGGCAGCACGGTCACGCTCTCCCCGACGCGGAAGGTACCGGCCGCGATCTGACCGGCGTACCCCCGGTAGTCGGGGTGTTCGGCGGTCTGCGGGCGGATCACGTACTGCACGGGCAGCCGCGCGTGGCAGTGCGCCAGGTCGTGGCTGACCGGGACGGTCTCCAGGTGCTCCAGGACCGTGGGGCCGCCGTACCAGTCCATGTTCGCGGACGGTTCCACCACGTTGTCACCGGCGAGCGCCGAGATCGGGATGGCGGTGATCTCGGGGACGCCCAGCTCGGAGGCGTACGCCGTGAACTCCTCGGCGACCGCCGCGAAGACGGACTCCTGGTAGCCGACGAGGTCCATCTTGTTGACGGCGAGGACGACGTGCGGGACGCGCAGGAGCGCGGCGACGGCGGCGTGGCGCCGGGTCTGCTCGATGACGCCGTTGCGGGCGTCGACCAGGACGACGGCCAGGTCGGCGGTCGAGGCGCCGGTGACCATGTTCCGGGTGTACTGCACATGGCCCGGGGTGTCGGCGAGGATGAACCTGCGGCGCGCGGTGGCGAAGTACCGGTAGGCCACGTCGATCGTGATGCCCTGTTCCCGCTCGGCGCGCAGGCCGTCGGTGAGCAGCGCGAGGTCGGGGGTGTCCTGGCCGCGGTCGGCCGAGACCCGCTCCACGGCCTCCAGTTGGTCGGTCAGGACCGACTTGGAGTCGTGCAGCAGACGGCCCACGAGGGTGGACTTGCCGTCGTCGACGGAGCCGGCGGTGGCGAAGCGCAGCAGCGTGGTCGCCGACAACTGCTCGACCGACAACGGCTCGGTGGGTTCGGTGGCGCTCGTCATGACTAGAAGTACCCCTCGCGCTTGCGGTCTTCCATCGCGGCTTCGGACATCTTGTCGTCGGCGCGGGTGGCGCCCCGCTCGGTGAGCCGGGAGGCGGCGATCTCGGTGATCACGGCGTCCAGCGTGGTCGCGTCGGAGTCGACGGCGCCCGTGCAGGACATGTCGCCGACGGTGCGGTAGCGGACCCGCCGCTTCTGGGTCGTCTCGCCCTCCTTCGGACCGCCCCACTCGCCGGCGGTCAGCCACATGCCGGCGCGCTGGAAGACCTCGCGCTCGTGCGCGAAGTAGATCTCGGGGAGTTCGATGTGCTCGCGGGCGATGTACTGCCAGACGTCCAGCTCGGTCCAGTTGGAGAGAGGGAAGACGCGGACGTGCTCGCCGGGGGCGTGGCGCCCGTTGTAGAGCTGCCACAGTTCGGGACGCTGGCGGCGCGGGTCCCACTGGGAGAACTCGTCGCGGAGGGAGAAGACACGTTCCTTCGCGCGGGCCTTCTCCTCGTCGCGGCGTCCGCCGCCGAACACGGCGTCGAAGCGTTCCGACTGGATCTTCTCGGTCAGCGGCACGGTCTGCAGGGGGTTGCGGGTGCCGTCCGGACGCTCCTTGAGGACGCCGCGGTCGATGTAGTCCTGTACGGAGGCGACGTGCAGGCGCAGGCCGTGGGCGGCCACCGTGCGGTCGCGGTACTCCAGGACCTCCGGGAAGTTGTGCCCGGTGTCGACGTGCAGCAGCGAGAAGGGGACGGCTGCGGGGGCGAAGGCCTTCAGCGCCAGGTGCAGCATGACGATGGAGTCCTTGCCGCCGGAGAAGAGGACCACCGGCCGCTCGAACTCGCCCGCGACCTCACGGAAGATGTGCACCGCCTCGGACTCCAGCGCGTCCAGGTGCGACAGCGCGTAGGGGCCGGCGTCCTCCGAGTCGCCGGCCGCCTCGGACACAGTGGCTGCGGTCGTCATGCGAGACCCCTTTCGGTGAGCAGCGCATGCAGCGCGGCCGCGGACTCCTGCACGGACTGGGTGTGCGACTCGATGCGCAGATCGGGCGCCTCGGGCTCCTCGTAGGGGTCGTCGACGCCGGTCAGTCCCGAGATCTCGCCCGCGGCCTGCTTGGCGTACAGCCCCTTCACATCACGTACGGAGCACACCTCGACCGGGGTCGCCACGTGCACCTCCAGATAGGCGGTGCCACCAGCCCCGTGACGTTTCCGCACGGCCTCCCGGCTGTCCGCGTACGGCGCGATGACCGGCACCAGCGCCTTGACGCCGTTGCGGGAGAGGAGTTCGGCGAGGAATCCGATGCGCCGCACGTTGGTGTCGCGGTCGGCGCGCGAGAAGCCGAGGCCCGACGAGAGGAACTCGCGGATCTCGTCGCCGTCGAGGACCTCGACGCGGTGGCCCTCCTCGCGCAGCCGGCCGGCCAGCTCGCGGGCGATGGTGGTCTTGCCGGCACTCGGCAGACCCGTGAGCCAGATCGTGGCTCCGGTCACTTGGTTCTCCTGGTTCTCCGCGATCTCGGTCATGGTCAGCCGTGCAGCCCGCACTCGGTCTTGGAACGCCCCGCCCAGCGGCCGGCGCGCGCGTCCTCGCCCTCCAGGACGCGGCGGGTGCAGGGCGCGCAGCCGACGGAGGCGTAACCGTCCGTCAGCAGCGGGTTGGTGAGCACGCCGTGCTCGGTGACGTAGGCGTCCACGTCGTCCTGCGTCCAGCGGGCGATCGGCGAGATCTTGACCTTCCGCCGCTTCTCGTCCCAGCCCACGACCGGGGTGTTCGTCCGGGTCGGGGACTCGTCGCGGCGCAGGCCCGTCGCCCAGGCGTCGTACGACGTCAGGCCCTCTTCGAGGGGCTTGACCTTGCGCAGGGCGCAGCACAGGTCGGGGTCGCGGTCGTGCAGCGCGGGTCCGTGCTCGGCGTCCTGTTCGGCGACCGTCCGCCGGGGGGTGAGCGTGATGACGTTGACGTCCATCACGGCCTCGACCGCGTCCCGGGTGCCGATGGTCTCGGGGAAGTGGTAGCCGGTGTCGAGGAAGACCACGTCGACCGGACCGCGGGCGGGGCGGGCACGGGAGGCGAGATGGGCGACGACCGCGTCCTCCATGGAGGAGGTCACGCAGAACTTCGTGCCGAAGGTGTCCACGGCCCACCGGAGGATCTCCAGGGCGGACGCGTCCTCGAGGTCGCGCCCGGCCTGTTCGGCGATGCTCCTCAAGTCCCGGGTGTCGCGGTCTTCCTGAACGGTTGTCATATCTCGTCCCCTCCGCCTTCGTCGCGCCGGACGTTCCCCTGGTGAGAGGCGCGGTTCACGCCTTGGGCCAGCAGCCCGAGGAACTTCAGCTGGAAGGCTCGGTTGCACGCCGCGCATTCCCACGCGCCGTGACCCTGTTCGCTGGGGCGCAGATCCTCGTCTCCGCAGTACGGGCAGTAGAACGGTGCGGCGCGCTCGCTCATGTCAGGTCCTCCTCGGGGGCCCGGGAGGCCCAGGCGGCGAAGCGCTCGCCGTCCGCGCGCCCCGCCTGGAAGCGCTTGAGGACCCGCTCGACGTAGTCGGGCAGCTCGTCCGAGGTGACCTTGAGGCCGCGGACCTTGCGGCCGAAGCCGGCCTCCAGGCCGAGCGCGCCGCCCAGGTGCACCTGGAAGCCCTCGACCTGTTCGCCCCGGTCGTCGAGGACCAGCTGGCCCTTGAGACCGATGTCCGCGACCTGGATACGGGCGCAGGCGTTCGGGCAGCCGTTGACGTTGATGGTGATCGGCTCCTCGAACTCGGGGAGACGCCGTTCGAGCTCGTCGATGAGGGAGGCACCGCGGGCCTTGGTCTCGACGATCGCGAGCTTGCAGTACTCGATACCGGTGCAGGCCATCGTGCCGCGCCGGAAGGTGGACGGCCGGGCGGTCAGGCCGAGGGCTTCGAGACCCTCCACCAGCGAGTCGACCCGGCTCTCCTCGACGTCGAGCACGATCATCTTCTGCTCGACGGTGGTGCGCAGCCGGCCGGAGCCGTGGGCCCCCGCCAGCTCGGCGATCTTGGTGAGGGTGGTGCCGTCCACCCGGCCGACGCGCGGTGCGAAGCCGACGTAGAAGTTGCCGTCCTTCTGCCGGTGCACTCCGACGTGGTCGCGCCAGCGGGCGACGGGCTGCTCGGGCGCGGGGCCGTCGACCAGCTTGCGCTCCAGGTACTCGTCCTCCAGGATCTGGCGGAACTTCTCCACACCCCAGTCGGCGAGCAGGAACTTCAGGCGGGCGCGGGTGCGCAGCCGGCGGTAGCCGTAGTCGCGGAAGATCGAGATGACGCCCTCGTAGACGTCCGGGACCTCGTCCAGCGGGACCCACGCGCCGAGGCGCTGTCCGATCTTCGGGTTGGTGGAGAGACCGCCGCCGACCCAGAGGTCGAAGCCGGGACCGTGCTCGGGGTGGTTCACGCCGACGAACGCGATGTCGTTGATCTCGTGGGCGACGTCCAGCAGCGGCGAGCCCGAGATCGCGGACTTGAACTTGCGGGGCAGGTTCGAGAAGTCCTTGTTGCCGATGATCCGGCGGTGGATCTCGTCGAGCGCGGGGGTGCCGTCGATGATCTCGTCCTCGGCGATCCCGGCGACGGGCGAGCCGAGGATGACGCGCGGGGTGTCACCGCAGGCCTCGGTCGTGGACAGGCCCACGGCCTCCAGACGGTTCCAGATCTCCGGGACGTCCTCGATGCGGATCCAGTGGTACTGCACGTTCTGCCGGTCGGTGAGGTCGGCGGTGCCGCGCGCGAACTCCTGCGAGATCTCGCCGATGACGCGCAGCTGGTCGGTGGTGAGCCGGCCGCCGTCGATACGGACGCGCAGCATGAAGTACTTGTCGTCCAGCTCCTCCGGCTCCAGGATCGCGGTCTTGCCGCCGTCGATCCCGGGCTTGCGCTGGGTGTACAGCCCCCACCAGCGCATCCGTCCGCGGAGGTCGTTGGGGTCGATCGAGTCGAAGCCCCGCTTGGAGTAGATCGTCTCGATGCGTGTCCGCACGTTGAGACCGTCGTCGTCCTTCTTGAACTGCTCGTTCCCGTTGAGCGGGGTGAAGTGACCCACGGCCCACTGCCCCTCACCGCGGTGACGGCTCACCTTGCGGCGGGGCGCGGCGTCGGGATTCTGCGGGGTGGCGGCCATGGTTGATACGTCCTTCGGGACTGCGGGACAGGAAGGAGGGCGCTCTCGAGCGCGCACATGGGCACGTACGGACGTACGCGCGCGCCATTGCGCGGAGAGAGGCGAAAGGGGGGAATGCCGGCTCGGCCGGGGCTGTCAGCCCGCCGGACAGATGGCGCTGGACATGCGGCCGAGGTCGACGTGCCGCCGACTCACCAAGGCAATTCCAGTTCCGGACATGACGGAAGCGTGTCACGGGCATCTCGGGGGAGTCCACCATCATCCATCATCTGGACACCCTTGTCCCGAGTGGTGGGACAAGGGCGGTATCGGTCACTCGGCCGGCCCTCTCCCGGGCACCGCCGTGGCAGGTCAGACCGCCCGCGCCCCGGACCAGGTGCCCGGAGTGGCCATGTCCGCCATGTCCTCGACCTCGGTGTCGAAGAGCTTGAACCCGCGCCGCAGGTAGTTGTCCATGGCGTGCTCCCCGTCCAGGCTGCAGGTGTGCAGCCAGACCCGCTTGGTCTCGGCCCGCCCCGGCACGCGCTCCGCCAGGTCCCAGGCCCGCGCGACCCCGTACGAGAGGAGGTGGCCGCCGATGCGCCGGCCGCGGAAGGCCGGGATCAGGCCGAAGTAGACGATCTCCACGACGCCGTCGTCCTGCGGCTCCAGCTCGACGTAGCCCGCGGGCGTCCCCCGGTCGTAGGCGACCCAGGTCTCCACGCCCGGCCGGTCCAGGAACCGCTCCCACTGCGCGTACGTCCAGTCCAGCCGGTCGGTCCAGCGGATGTCGGCGCCGACCGAGGCGTACAGGAAGCGGCTGAACTCGGGCGAGGAGACCTCGGCGCGCACGATCCGGACGTCCCCGTCGGGCGCGACCGCGGGGAGCAGGTCGGCCGGGGCCGTCTGCTCCAGGGACCAGGTGGTCACAGTGACGTTGCTCATGAGGTCAGGGAACCACGGCCGCCCGGCCCCCTCCAAGGCCGACCCCGCCGCCCCCCACCGCAACCGGCGGCGAGCCACCCCTCACCGGGATGACCACCGTCGCTGGGCGGTACGGGCTAGCCCAGCGAACCGTCCACCGACGTCAGCGGCACCGCGTAGAGCGTCCGCTCCGGCGTCGTGTCCGAGCCCGCGCCGCTCAGGGTCCACAGCTCGCCGGTCTCCTGCCAGTACGACAGGGAGGCGGTGTGCTGCCCCCAGCAGGCGTACGACTGGTCGCCGCTGCACCGCACCGCCTCGGCGCGGCTTCCGCTCTGCCGCCACAGGGTGCCGTGCCGGCCGCCGCTGTCGGGGGTGTGGCCGACGTACCAGTCGGCCCTGCGCGCCCCGGCGGGCGTGTGCGACAGGACGCCGGACAGACCGGCGGCCTTGGTCGTGTAGGCCTCGTCGGCGTCGACCCGGCCCAGGGAGTCGCTGCGGAGCAGGCCCTCGCGGCCCGCGCCGGTGCTGTAGGGGTAGCGCCAGATCCGGGTGCGCTCGCCGCCGCCCGCCCCGGTCGCCTCCGTGGCGACCAGGCTGTCCGGCGTCGACGTACGGTCCAGCGAGAGCGAACCGAAGCAGGGGACCGTCCCGCCGGAGGAGCCGCAGGTGCCGCCCGCCGGGCTGTACGAGCCGACGGCGGGCAGTACGTACTGGTAGCCGTGCGCGGAGTAGCCGCCCCGCACCCTGCCGACCGCTCCGCTGTTCACACCGGCCTTGAGGATGTGGTGCAGGTCGAAGACGAGCAGCGCGTCGTCGGGGCCTGCGCCGCCCCGCCCGGTGACGATCAGCTTGCCCTGGTACCAGACCATGCCGCCCATCCGGGAGCGGACCGCGCCGAAGTCCCGGCCCCCGTCGCGCGGGGCGACGAGCAGCACCCAGCGGTAGGTGAGAGCCCGTGGGTCGCTCGCGTCGATGAGGGCGATCCGGGCCAGGCCCCGGTCCCCGGCCGTCGTGCCCGCCGTCCGGTCGTCGTGCGTCCAGCCGGCCATCATGACGCGCTGCCCGCCCCACTGGCCGTCGTCGCCGGAGGTGGTGACGGAAGCGGGCCGCCACTGCCGGGTGCGGGCGTCGTCCCCGGCCCAGCAGTACGCCCGTGTGGCGACGGGTTCGAGGGGCAGCGCGGCCCGCTCGGTGCCGGAGCACTCCGCCCGGTCACGCATCACGTGGTCGGTGTCCGCGAGGACGCCCGGGACTCCGACGTTCCCGCCCATGCTCCTGGTGAGCGTGGCGAGGGTGTCCGCGGCGACCAGGTTCTCGTGCAGCCGGAAGCCGCCGGCCGCCGCCGCGGAGCTGAGCGGGGTCAGTGACCCGGGGCTGTTGCTGCCGGTGGCCTGGGAGGTGCTGATCAGCGTGGCGGCCGCGGTGAGCGCCAGGGCGGTTCCGGCGAGGGTGGCGCGCAGCGCCTGTCCCCTCCGTTGTCGGCGATGCCTGCCGCGCTGCTTCATGCGTCCTCCCGAGGAAGGCCAACTGCCTCTCATGATCAGTACGTTGACGGAGAGACGGGTGGGGTGGCCTGTGAGGGGATGCTACGGCAGGGAGCGGCGTACCTGGTCGAGGACCCCCGAAGACGGTCCCGAAATACGCTCCTTGTGGTTCTCCGGGGACGCGGCGGCCCCCGGTGCGGTACAAGGGGGTCCCGCGACGCGCGCCCTGCGTACCGCCGGTGCCGTCGAGTGGGCGAGCAGGTCCCGGGGATCGTCGGGGAGGTTCAACTCCACCTCGGTGTCGTCGCAGAAACGATACGGCCGGTGTTCCAGGAAGGCCCCGAGATACCGCCGTACGCGCGACATCTCGGCCCGTACCGTCACCGTGCGGCCGGAGTCGCCGAACAGGTCGTCCGCGAGGCCCGCGGCGCTGCGGCCGGCCGGGCGCGCCGCCAGCAGATAGAGCAGTTCGGCGTGCCGGGGGGTCAGCTCCTGGCACCAGGTTCCCGCGTCCGAGGCGACCGTCACCGACCAGCGGCGCGGCTGCGCCAGGTCCAGCACGATCCGCGCGGGCCGCCGGGGCGCCGGATCGTCGGCCCGGACCAGCCAGCCGCCGGGCAGCGGTTCCACGAAGCACGTCCCGAGCGACGGCAGCCAACCCCGCCCGGCGCTCGGCTCCTTGGGCAGCGCGAGGCGGTTCGTGTACGGCATCCCGGTGACCGCGGCGGTCCAGCCGTCCCGGTCGACGGCGATCGCGCGTCCGCCGAGCCGGGCCAGCACGGGCGCCGCCACCGCGCGCAACCGCTCCAGCGAGGTCAGGTGCAGCTCGCGCAGCCGCGCCTCGGCGAGTCCGGCGACCGAGCCGACCAGCGCCAGGGTGGCCGGGTGCAGGGTGTCCAGCGGCCCGCTCACGTCCACCACACCGAGCAGACTGCCGTCGCGCGGGTCGGTGACCGGGGCACCGGCGCACGTCCACGAGTGATGGGTGCGCACGAAGTGCTCGGCGGAGAACACCTGTACGGGTTGGCGGGTGACCAGCGGAGTGCCCACCCCGTTGGTGCCGACGACGCTCTCGCGCCAGTCCGCACCGGGCTCGAGACCGAACCCGTCGGCCCTGCGCAGCACCGACGCGCAGCCCTCGCGCCACAGCACCCGGCCCTCCTGGTCCGCGACCACCACGATGTGATGGGCCGCGTCCGCGACCGAGAGCAGCCCCTCGCGCAGCACCGGCAGTACATGCCGCAGCTCCGAGGTCTGCCGCCGCCGCTCCACCTCGTCGCGCACGAGCAGCCCCGACCGGACGTCGTGGTCCGGGTCGACGCCGCCGCGCAGCATGCGCTCCCAGGACTGGCCGATCACCGGGCGCGGCGCGATACGGGCCGGATGTCCGGCCAGCGTGGCCTCGCGCACCTCGCCCAGCACACGGGCCGCCTGCGCGGCGTCCAGGGCGGCGAGCCGTGTCACGTCGATCGGCGGGTGCGCCACTCTTCCTCCCCGGGCGGACGGCGCACGGTGGCGGACGACCGGACGCTCGGCCCTTTCCGGCCAAGGGAACTCCACCCCGTACTGACTGTGGTTCTCATAGTGCCGCCCGGCGGCGACGGAGGGACGCGGTCCGCACACACTCCGCGCGAAAGTTGCAACCCTCTGCAACCCTGGCGAACAGTCGTACGGAGTCCGAAACTTGAGCAACGCCGCCCGTGCGGCGTTCATGCTCCTCGCGACGGGGCCAGAGAGCGGGGGTGGTGCCGTGTCGGCGCAGCACCACCCCCGCGCCTCCGGTTCAGGACACCGGACGCGCCCGCTCCACCACCGTGGCCAGATCCAGACTGTGCGGCAGGGTGCCGAAGGCCGAGCCCCAGTCGCCGCCCAGGCGTGAGGCACAGAACGCGTCGGCGACCTCCGGGGGCGCGTACCGGACGAGCAGCGAACCCTGGAGCACCAGGGCGATGCGCTCCACCAGGCGGCGGGCACGCGCCTCGATGCCGTCCAGATCGGCGAGTTCGGCCAGCAGGTTCTTGATCGCGCCGTCCAGCCGGTGGTCGGCGCCGCGGGCCAGGCCCACCTCGCGCAGGAACGCGTTCAGCGCCTGCGGTTCGCGCTGGAGCGCGCGCAGCAGGTCGAGGGCCTGTACGTTGCCCGCGCCCTCCCAGATGGAGTTGAGCGGCGACTCGCGCAGCAGCCTCGGCATGCCGGACTCCTCGACGTACCCGTTGCCGCCCAGGCACTCCAGCGCCTCCACCGCCAGCGGCGTGCACCGCTTGGTCACCCAGTACTTGGCGGCCGGCACCGCGAGCCGCAGGAACGCCCGTTCCTCCTCGCCGCCGTCGTCGTACGCGGCCGCCAGACGCATCGCCAGCGTCGTGGCCGCCTCCGACTCCAGCGCCAGGTCCGCCAGCACGTTGCGCATCAGCGGCTTGTCGATCAGCTTTCCGCCGAAGGCCTCCCGGTGGGCGCTGTGGTGCACGGCCTGCGCGACGGCCTGGCGCATCAGCGAGGCGGCACCGAGCACACAGTCGAGCCGGGTCGCCGAGACCATCTCGATGATGGTGCGCACCCCGCGGCCCTCGTCGCCGACCCGGCGCCCCCAGGTCCCGTCGAACTCGACCTCACTGGACGCGTTCGACTTGTTGCCGAGCTTGTCCTTGAGCCGCTGGATGCGGAACACGTTGCGGGTCCCGTCCTCCAGGACCCGCGGCACCAGGAAGCACGTCAGGCCGCCCGGGGCCTGCGCCAGCACCAGGAAACCGTCCGACATGGGCGCCGAGCAGAACCACTTGTGCCCGGTCAGTTCATAGGTTCCGTCCTCGGCCAGCGGCCGTGCCTCCGTGGTGTTGGCCCGTACGTCGCTGCCGCCCTGCTTCTCCGTCATGCCCATCCCGAAGAGCACCCCGGCCTTCTGGGCGGCGGGCCGCAGCCCCTGGTCGTAGACGGTGGAGGTCAGGCGCGGCTCCCACTCGGCGGCGAGCGCGGGGTCCGTGCGCAGCGCGGGCACCGCCGCGTGCGTCATCGACAGCGGGCAGCCGTGGCCCGCCTCGGCCTGCGTCCAGACGATGAACCCGGCCGCCCGCCTCAGATGTCCGCCGGGGCGCGACCAGGCGGCCGTCAGCCCGGCCGAGACCCCCTTGCCGAGGAGCCGGTGCCAGGAGGGGTGGAAGTCGACCTCGTCGACACGGTTGCCGTAGCGGTCGTGGGTGCGCAGCTTCGGAGGGTTCTCGTTGGCGAGCGCCCCCCACTCCTGCACCTGCGCGGAACCGGTCGTGCGGCCGAGCGTCGTCAGCTCGTCCCGCGCCTCCTCGAGAAGCTGTGGATCCAGGTGCCGCTCGACCGCCTCCACGAGGGCTCGGTCGGCGGCAAAGACGTCATATCCGACCAGGGGCGGAGCCTGGTTGGTCACGGTGTGGGTGCTGGCTGCCATACGGATACGGTAAGGATGTGCACCAGGCAAAAGAAACACCTGAACGGCCTCCCTCGGGCCGCTTCCACCGCGCTCGCGCGCTGTACAGGAACGTGTCGAAGCGCAGGACCGCCTGGCTGCTGCTCAAGGACACCGTCAACTCCTGCATGGAGTACCGGATCCTGGGGCTGGCGGCCGAGTCCGCCTTCTTCACCCTGCTGTCCGTGCCGCCCCTGCTGCTCAGCCTGATCGGGCTGCTCGGTTACGTGGACGACTGGACCGGCGCGCACTCGATCGCGAGCCTGGAGTCCAACATCCTGGAGGCGTCCCGCACGGTCCTGACCGACAAGGGCGTGCACCAGATCGCCGAACCGATCCTCCACGACGTGATGAAGGGCGGCCGCCCCGACGTCATCTCCATCGGCTTCCTGTTCGCCCTGTGGTCGGGCTCGCGCGCGGTGAACGTCTTCGTCGACACCATCACCGTGATGTACGGCCTCGACGGCACCCGCGGGATCGTGAAGACCAGGATGATGTCGTTCCTGCTCTTCGTCGTGGCGCTGCTGATCGGCTCGATCGCCCTGCCGCTGATGGTCGCGGGCCCGGACGCGGTGGTGCAGATCGTGCCGTGGTCGGCGACGCTCGTGCAGGTGCTGTACTGGCCCGTCGTCATCGTGCTCTCGGTCGTCTTCCTCACCACGCTCTACCACGTCTCCGTGCCGGTGCGCTCGCCCTGGGTCGAGGACGTGCCGGGCGCCCTGGTCGCGCTCGCCATGTGGGTCCTCGGCAGCTTCCTGCTCCGGATCTACCTGACCAGCACGGTCGAGGGCCCGACGATCTACGGTTCGCTGGCCGCGCCCGTCGCCGTCCTCCTCTGGATCGGCGTGTCCGCGTTCGCGGTCCTGGTGGGTGCCGCGGTCAACGCGGCGATCGACCGGGTCTGGCCGGCCGCCGCCACGGCCGCGGCCCGCGCCGCCAACGAACGGCTGCGCCACGAGCAGGCCGCCGAGTACGTGGCCCGCGCGGCCGCCTCCCTCGCCGCCGACCCCGACCCCGACCCCGACGACCCGGACATGCCCTCCGAGTTCCCCGAGCGCTGGTCGCGCTTCCTGCCCCCGGAGGACGTGACGTCCCGGCTCCGGGGCCATGTGAGGAGCACGCACCACCCCCACAAGAACCACGACGGCGAGGGCGGCCGGCCGGCCGGGTGACCTCGCCCCGGCCGACCGCTCCGCCCTTTCGTGTGTGTCCTCCGTTCCCGCCGGAGAAGCGGGCGCCCGGCGCTCTCAGGCCTTCCACGCTCCCGCCGCCGCGGCCTCCCGGGCGAAGTCCGTGAAGTCGCGCGGCTCGCGGCCCAGGACCTGCCGCACCCCGTCCGACAGACGGGCGTTGCGGCCGTCGAGGAGGCTCCCGAAGAGCCCGACGAGGAACTCGGCCTCCTCGGGCGGCACGCCGAAACCGGCCAGGCTCTCCCCGTACTCCCGCGCCGTCACCGGGACATAGACCAGTTCACCGCCGGTCGCCCCGGCGATCTCCGCGACCGCCTCGCGGAAGGACAGCAGCCGGGGCCCCGAGACCTCCAGATCCTCGCCCGTGTACCGGTCACCCGCGGTCAGCACGGCCACCACGACGTCCGCGATGTCCCGCACGTCGATGAACGGCTCGCGCACCTCGCCGGCCGGGAACACCAGCTCACCGTGCCGGAGCCCGTCCACCAGCGGGCCCTCGCTGAAGTTCTGCGCGAACCAGGCGGCCCGCACGACCGTCCAGTCCGCGCCCGACGCCCTGAGCGCCTCCTCGGCCGGGCCGGCCTGCTCCTCGCCCCGCGACGACAGCAGCACCAGCCGCCGCACACCGAGCCCGACCGCCTCCCGCGCCAGGGCGCCGACCGCCCCGGCCGCGGCCGGCGAGCCGATGTCGGCCGGGTGGGCGAGATACGCCGCGTCCGCGCCGCGCAGGACGTCCGCCCACGTCGACCGGTCCGTCCAGTCGAAACCCCGGGCGCGGGAGACCGCCCGGACCGTGAGCCCCGCCGCCCGCGCGGCCCCCGCCACCCGGCGGCCGGTGCGCCCCGACGCCCCCGTCACCACCACCGTCATGTCCCGCGCGGCGCGGATGTCCTGATCATGTGCCGTGTGATCCGTCATACCGTCAGTCAAGCGCCGCGCGCGCCGGGGTCCCATCGCTGAAGGGCTCGTTCCCATAAGCGGACGTCCACGACGGCGCGACGGGGCCGTCTACGCTGGCGCCATGGACGCACTCGCCGGCCTGCTGGAGGGCCCCCGGGCACGTGGCGCCTTCCTGATCAGGGCGGCCTTCGACCCGCCCTGGTGCGTACGCGTCGAGGACCGCGCACCCCTGACGATCATCCTCGTGGTCCGCGGCCGGGCCTGGATCACACCGAACGAGGGGGAGCGACTCCCGCTGCGCGCCGGTGACCTCGCCATCGCCCGCGGCCCGGACCCGTACACCTGTGCCGACGACCCCGGAACCGCGCCGCAGGCGGTGATCCTGCCGGGCGGGGAGTGCGCCTACCCCGACGGACGCTCGCTCCAGGGCCACTGGGACCTCGGTGTGCGCAGCTGGGGCGAGCGCCCCGACGGCTCCACGGTGCTGCTGATCGGGACGTACATGATGCGGGGCGAGATCAGCGGCAGGCTGCTCGGCGCGCTCCCGCCACTGCTCTCCCTCACCCAGGACGAGTGGGACTGCCCGCTCACGCCCCTCCTCGCCGAGGAGATGGCGCGCGACGCGCCGGGCCAGGAGGTCGTCCTCGACCGGCTGCTCGACCTGCTGATGATCACCGCGCTGCGCGCCTGGTTCTCCCGTCCGCAGGCGGCGGCCCCGGCCTGGTACCGGGCGCTCGCGGACCCCGTCGTCGGACGGGTGCTGCGGCTGCTCCAGGACGACCCGGCGCACCCCTGGACGGTGGCGGCGCTCGCCGCGAGGGCCGGGGTCTCGCGGGCCGCGCTGGCCCGGCGCTTCGGCGAACTCGTGGGCGAGCCCCCGATGACGTACCTCACCGGCTGGCGCCTCGCCCTGGCCGCCGACCGGCTGCGCGAGACGGACGACACCCTCGAGGCGATCGCCCGCCGGGTCGGTTACGGCAGCGCGTTCGCCCTGTCCAGCGCCTTCAAACGGGTGTACGGGATCAGCCCGCAGGAACACCGGACCCGGGCGGCGTAGCCTGGCGTCCGTGTACGTGGAGCGTGCGTCCCGGTTGCCCGGCGCGGTGGTATGGAGCCGCGTCGTGTCCACGCCCGCCGCGGCCGCACGGCCCGTGCTCCCGGACGGCTGCATGGACCTGCTGTGGACCGAGGGCCGGCTGCTGGTCGCCGGTCCCGACACCCGCGCGTACGTTCCCGGCGGCGCGCCCGCGGGCTGGGCGGGGGTCCGGTTCTTCCCCGGTACGGCGCCCGCCCTCCTCGGTGTCCCCGCGGACGAACTCCGCGACCTGCGGGTGGATCTGGCCGATCTGTGGCCCGCCGCCGAGGTACGGCGCCTGACCGCGCGGATCGACGCGGCCGCCGACCCCGTCACCGCGCTCGAAGAGGTCGCGCTGGACCGGGCGGCGGGCACCGGGCCCCCCGATCCGCTGGTGCGGGAGATCGTGGCAGCCCTGGACGCCGGACGGCCGGCGGCGGCCACGGCCGCCCGACTGGGCCTGAGCACACGCCAGTTGCACCGCCGCTCCCTGACGGCCTTCGGTTACGGACCCAGGACACTGACCCGGGTCCTGCGACTGCAACGGGCCCTCGCCCTCGCGTGGGACGGTGTCCCCTTCGCGGAGGTCGCCGTCCGGTCCGGCTACGCCGACCAGCCGCATCTGGCCCGGGACGTCAAGGAGTTGGCGGGCATGCCGCTGGGCGAACTGCTCGCGCGCGTCTGAGAGCCCCTGGCCGCAGGGCCGCCGTCGGGTGCGGGGCTACTTCTCCGGGAGCCGCGCGAACAGGTCCACGCCGTTGCCGTCCGGGTCGTGCACGACCGCGTACCGCATGCCCCACACGGCGTCCCACGGCTTGAGCTCACCGTGATGACCGGCGCCCACCAGATCCTCGTACACGGAGTCGACCTCCGCCGGGCTGTCACAGAGGAAGGCGAGCGACGTCCGGCCGCCCCCGGAGGCCGCAGGCCGCCACCCCGGGTGGAACGACCGGATCGTCTCCTCGGTGTCGATCGCCAGCCGCGGACCGCCGGGCAGCGCGGCCTCGACATGCGGCTGGTCCTCGGCTCCCTCGGGGAAGACGAGACCGAGACGGCGGTAGAAGGCGAGCGTGGCGGCCATGTCGGAGGCGACCAGGCCGATCACATCGAATCGTGGAGTCATGGGAGCACGGTAGGCGGACGGCGGGGCGCGGGTCTTGAAGGAATCGGACAGCCGGAGCGCCGGGCCGCGGCGGAATAGTCTCGCCCTCATGGCCTACCGCGTGCTCGTCCACACCCGCACCACCGCCTACCGGCACGACTCCATCCCGGCCGCCGTGGCCGCCGTACGCTCCCTCGGCGACGCCCACGGGTTCGACGTCGTCGCCACCGAGGACCCCGGCCTCTTCGAGCGGCCGCTCGACGCGTACGCCGCCGTGGTCTTCCTCTCCACCAGCGGCGACGTGCTGACACCGGCGGGCCGGACCCTGCTCGCGGCGTACGTCGAGGGCGGCGGCGGGTTCGTCGGTGTGCACGCGGCCGCCTGCACCGAGTACGACTGGCCGTACTACGGCGAACTGCTCGGCGCGCGCTTCGACCGGCACCCCGACCTCCAGCCGGGCCGGGCCCTCGTCGGCGACCGCACGCATCCGGCGACCCGACACCTGCCTCCGGTCTGGGAGTTCACCGACGAGTGGTACGACTTCCGCCCCGGACCGGACGGTTCGGCGCGCGTGCTCGTGCGCGCCGACGAATCCTCCTACGAGGGAGGCGGCATGGGCGACGACCACCCGCTCGTGTGGTGCCGCGAGCAGGGAGCGGGCCGGGTCTTCTACACCGCGCTCGGCCACACCGCGCAGGCTTACGGGGACCTGGACTTCCGCACCCACCTGCTCGGCGGCATCACCTGGGCCGCCCGCGGCCGGGCCGGCTCCGTTCAGCGGGCTCCAGTAGCGGGGTCCGGCCGGTCGGACCCCGGCGCGTGACGCGGTAACCGCGCCCGTGTGCGCCGTCCGGGGGCCTCGGGCCGGACGCCGGACGGACGCCTGCGCGCGAACGGCCGGAAGGGATGTGATGCTCTGCCGGGAAGGATGCGCGAGCGGCGAGGAGCTGGTGGTCGGATGGCGGCGGACGCGGTACGGCAGACGGATCCGGTGGTCACCACCCCCTACGGAGCGGTGCGCGGCAGGTACGAGAACGGCATCGCCGTCTTCCGCGGCATCCCCTACGCGGCCCCGCCGTTCGGCCCGCGCCGCTTCAGGCCGCCGGTGCCCCCCGAGCCCTGGGACGGCGTGCGCGACGCGGGCTCCTTCGGGCCGACACCGCCCAAACCGCCGTACTCGGAGGCCTTCGCGCGGCTGCTGGCCGACCCCGTCGTGCCCGGCGACGACTGCCTCAACCTGAACGTGTGGACGCCGGAACCGGGCCCCGGTGCCCGGCTCCCCGTACTGGTGTGGATCCACGGTGGGGCGCTGACCCGCGGTTCGTCGGCCGTGCCCGTCTACGACGGCCGCGCCTTCGCCCGTGACGGAGTCGTCCTGGTCTCCCTCAACTACCGCCTCGGCGTGGAGGGTTACGGTCTCTTCCCGGACCGGCCGGCCAACCCGGGCCTGCGCGACCAGCTCGCCGCCCTGGAGTGGGTGCGCGCCTCGATCGCGCGCTTCGGCGGCGACCCCGGCCGCGTGACCGTCTTCGGGGAGTCCGCGGGCGCCGTCAGCATCGGCGCGCTGCTCGCCGGTCCCCATGCCCGGGGACTCTTCCACCGGGCCGTCCTGCAGAGCGGCCCGCCGGAGACGGCCGACCGGGACAAGGTGCGCCGGATGGTCCGCAGGATGGCCGCCCGGCTGAAGGTCCCGGCGACGGCCGAGGCGTTCGCCGCCGTCGACCGCGGCCTGCTGCTGCGCACCCAGGCGGAGGTGAGCCGGCTCAGCAGCCCCTTGCTCGGCGGGCCCTCCTTCGGCATCGTCGTCGACGGAGACCTGGTCCCGCGCGACCCGCTGGAGGCCCTCCTGGCGGGCGCCGCCCCCGGCGTCGACCTGCTTCTCGGCTGGACCGGTGAGGAGTACCGGCTGTGGCTGGTCCCCGGCGGCCTGCTGGAACGCGTCGACCGGCTCGGTGCCCTCGCCGTCGCCGGAGCCATGGCCCGCTGCCGTTGCGGGCACGAGGTGCCGCGCGGCTACCGTGCGATCCACCCGGCGGCGAGCACCGGCGACCTCGTCGGCCAGATGGTCACCGACCACCTCCTGAGGGTCCCGCTGCACCGGCTCGCGGACGCCCGCCGAGGGCACTCCCGCTCGTACGCCTACGAGTTCGCCTGGCCCTCGAACGTGCCCCGCCTCGGCGCCTGCCACGCCCTGGAGCTCGGCTTCGTCTTCGACACCGCCGGGGCACCGGAGTCGGCGATGCTCGCCGGCGAGGGCGCCCCGCGGGAACTCGCCGACGCGATGCACGCGGCCTGGGTGCGGTTCGCGGCCGAGGGTGACCCCGGCTGGCAGCCCTGGGACACCACCCATCCGGTCCGTGTGTTCGGCGCGGGGGAACCGCACACCGTCCACGGGCCACGTGACCGTGAACTCGCGCTCTGGGCAGCTGAGTTGAGCAAGCCCGCGAGCGCCCGGGGTCCGTTCGGCGGTCCGGAGTCCCCACCCGCGTCGCGCCCTCGCGCCGGTTCGCCCGCACGGACAGCCGCGCCGCTGTCGGCCGCACGCCGTCTGCGTCGCTCCGGCGGAACCCCTCGGTCCTGACGCCGGCCACCCCCGGGCCCGCGCAAGAGGCCCGGTCGTCCGGTCGTCAGGTCGTCCGTCCGCGGGATCACCCGGCGGGTTCGCGTGAGCGACCGGCGGACACGGGTCTTCCTCACCCGCCCGCGTCGCGCGGCCGTCACCGTCCTGAGGTCAGCGACTCCCTGATCCTCGTGATCGCCGCGGGGCCGACCCGGCAGCAACCGCCGACCAGCCGGGCCCCGCCCCGCCGCCAGCCGGTCACCTGCTCGGCGGTGAACGTCGAGCGTCCGCTCCACGCGCGGGCCCCCGCGTCCCACACCTCACCGCTGTTCGGATAGACCACGACCGGCTTGCCGGTCACCCGCGCCGCCGTCGCGACCGCGCCGTCCACGTCCTCGGGCGCGCAGCAGTTCACACCGACCGCGATGATCTCGTCCGCGTCGGCTGCCACGGCGAAGGCCTCCTCCAGGGGCTGCCCGGCCCGGGTACGGTCACCGGCGACGCTGTACGACAGCCATGCTGGTACGCCGAGCCCGCGCACCGCCCGCAGCAGCGCCCGGGCCTCGTCGGTGTCCGGCACGGTCTCCAGGGCCAGCACGTCGGGCGCGGCGGCGGCCAGCACTTCCAGGCGCGGCCGGTGGAAGCGCTCCAGCTCGGCCACGCTCAGCCCGTACCGGCCCCGGTACTCCGAGCCGTCCGCGAGCATCGCCCCGTACGGGCCGGCCGACGCGGCCACCCACAGGGGCCGTGTGACCCCCTGCGCCCGCGCCCGCCGGGCCGCCTCGCGCGCCGATCCGACGCTGAGGCGCAGCAGTCCGGCCGCCCGCTCGTGCGGGATGCCGCGCCTCGCGAAGCCCTCGAAGGTGGCCTGGTAGCTGGAGGTGATCGCCACGTCCGCGCCCGCCTCGAAGTAGGCGAGATGGGCCTCGGTGATCGCCTCCGGCCGCTCCGCGAGCAGCCGCGCCGACCACAGCTCGTCGCTCAGATCGTGTCCGGCGGACTCGAGCTGGTTGGACATCCCGCCGTCCAGGACCACCGTTCCCGACACGAGCGCGTCGGCGAGGGTGTGGGGCCGGTCACTGCGGGAGGCGTCGCTGGTCATGCCACGACGCTAGCCGATCCGCGGGGCGACGCCCGCCGGGCCCCGTTGACCTTCCCGTACCCCACCTCTACCTTTTCGTCGTTCCCACGGCACGGATCCGATGCCACGGATGCCACGGACGCCACGGCACAGAAAGGAAGTCCGCCGATGCCGCCCCTTTCGCCGCCGTCGTTCCTCGCACTCCCCGAGGACCGCGCCCTCAGCCCGTACACCGGCTGCACGCGTGCCCACTGGGAGGCGGCCGCCGACTCCCTGCTCGCGGCGGTCGCCCCGTACGCCACCGGCGACGGCGCGCTCTACCACCTGCCCGCGGACCGCACGAGCTGGTCCGGCAGGCTCTCCGACGGTCTGGAGGGCTACGCGCGCACCCTGCTCCTGGCCGCCCTCCGCCGCGACGAGAAGGTCCTGGAACGCTACGCCGACGGCCTCGCCGCCGGAACGGCCGGTGTCTGGCCGCGGGTCCGGGACCGTAGCCAGCCGCTCGTCGAGGCCGCGTCCGTCGCCCTGGCCCTGCGGCTGACCCGGCCACTGCTGTGGGACCGTTTGGACGACGCCGTACGGCAGCGCGCGGCGGGGTGGCTCGGCGACGCGCTGACCGCCGAACCCTGGCCCTGCAACTGGGAGTTGTTCCCGGTGACGGTGGGCGGGTTCCTGGCGGAGATCGGCCACGAGCCGGAGGCCGCGCGCGCCGCGGTCGACCGCGGTCTGGACCGCATCGAGCAGTGGTACCTCGGCGACGGCTGGTACAGCGACGGTCCCGGCCGCGCCTTCGACTACTACAACGGCTGGGCGATGCACCTGTATCCGGTGCTGCACGCCCGGCTGGCCGGAGACGAGCGGCTGCTCGACCTGTACGGCGGCCGGCTGGCACGTCATCTCGAGGACTACGCGCGGCTGTTCGGCGCCGACGGTGCCCCGGTGCACCAGGGCCGCTCCCTCACCTACCGATTCGCGACCGCCGCGCCGATGTGGCTGGGCGCCCTGACGGGTCGTACGCCCCTGGCGCCGGGAGCGACCCGGCGCCTCGCGTCCGGTGTTCTGCGCCACTTCCTCGACCGGGGCGCGGTCGACGGCCGGGGGCTGCTCACCCTCGGCTGGCACGGCCCCGACGAGTCGGTCCTGCAGGGCTATTCGGGCCCCGCGTCCCCGTACTGGGCGAGCAAGGGCTTCCTCGGCCTGCTCCTCCCGCCCGACGACGAGGTGTGGACGGCCCGCGAGGAGCCCGGCCCGACGGACCGCGCCGACGCGGTCACCCCCGTCGGCCCGCCCAACTGGCTGCTCCAGACGACCGCTTCGGACGGTCTGGTCCGCCTCCACAACCATGGCAGCGAGGACGTCCGCTACGACCCGTACTACACGCGGCTCGCCTACTCGACGGTCACCCGGCCCTCGGCGCAGGACGACGCCTGCGCCTCGACGGACTCCGGTGCCCCGGCCGACGGCGGCGCCCCGGCCGGCGGCAGCCCCCTCCGCGACAACAGTGTGATCGTCGGCGGTGACCCGAGCCGTACGCGCATCGAGCCGCTGGGCGCCGGGAGCGGCTGGGTGGCGTCCCGGCACACGAACGGGGACGGCGTCCGGGTCACGAGCCTCGTCGTCGCGCACGGCGCGGTCGAGGTGCGGGCACACCTGGTGGCGGGAGCCGCTCCAGGAACACCGGTGCGCGTGACGGGCTGGCCGCACGGATTCTCGG
This sequence comes from Streptomyces sp. NPDC005195, assembly GCF_040608315.1. Taxonomy (NCBI): domain Bacteria; kingdom Bacillati; phylum Actinomycetota; class Actinomycetes; order Kitasatosporales; family Streptomycetaceae; genus Streptomyces; species Streptomyces sp. NPDC005195. Next base: position 22,385 of record NZ_JBEXHZ010000023.1, on the reverse strand, counting down.
CGCGTTCCGAACTCCTCTCCCTGCACGGCCTTTTGGAGGGGGCCGGTGCGATGGGAGACGACGCGACCCTCTTCGTCGCCCTCGCCCGGCTCACCGCCGAGCCGGATCCCCGGCCCCTCGACGAGCTGGTGTCCGTGACGGTGGAAGGGGCGTTCGACGTAAGCGTGAGCTGGGCCTCCGGTCCGGCGGCGCGATTCCGCTTCGGCGCCGCGGACGGGCCCTCCACGGCGTCGTCGTGGTCGGTGGCGCCCCTGTGATCGCCCGTTCGCGCCGGTGATCGCCCGCTCGCGCGCCGGCGGACACGGTTCGGCCGGCGCCGAAAGGTCGTACCGCTAGCGTGGGGAACATGAACGCCGACCAGCCCACCGCGGGAATCCGGCGCCCCGCCTCCCGCCCGGCCCCCTTCGCCGCACTCCACCGCACCGGTGCCCCGCTGCTGCTGCCCAACGCCTGGGACCACGCCTCCGCGGCCCTCCTCGCCGCCGAGGGCTTCGAGGCGATCGGGACGACGAGTCTCGGTGTGGCGGCCGCCGCCGGGCTGCCGGACGGTGCCGCGGCGACCCGGGACCTGACGGTGCGCCTGGCCCGGCGGCTCGCCGCCGGCCCGTACCTGCTGTCCGTGGACGCCGAGGACGGCTTCGCACAGGACCCCGACGAGGTGGCCGGGCTGGCACGCGAACTGGCCGCCGCGGGGGTCGTCGGTGTCAATCTCGAGGACGGGCTCGGTCCCGCCGAGTCGCACGCGGCCAAGATCGCGGCGGTCAGGGCCGCCGTACCTGACCTCTTCGTCAACGCCCGCACCGACACCCACTGGCTCGGCGACGGCACGGACGAACGGGAGACGCTCCGCCGCCTCGACCTCTACCAACAGGCGGGCGCCGACTGTGTGTTCGTCCCGGGCCTGACCGACCCCGCCCGGATCTCCGCCCTTGTGAAGAGCCTCGACGTGCCGCTCAACATCCTCTACTCGCCGTCCGGGCCGTCCCTCGCGCACCTCGCCGACCTCGGCGTACGCAGGGTCAGCCTCGGCTCGTTCCTCTACCGGCGGGCGCTGGGCGCGGTCCTCGACGCCGTGCGGGACATCCGGGCCGGCCGTCCGGCGCGGGGCACGGCGCCGACGTACGACGCGGTCCAGGGGTTCAGCCGGGGGGACGAGGGGCAGCCCGGCGGCACTGGCGACCCCCGGCCGCCCCGGTGAAGAGGGCCGTGAGCCGGTCCGCGAACGGGACGGGGTGCTCGATGACGCCGAGGTGACCGCCGGGGAACTCGGCGAAACGGCCGCCGCTGAGCTCGGCGATCAGGCATGGAAGTCGTCCTCCGTGGTGTCGCTGGCGACCGGGCTCGGACAGCCCGTACGCGCCGAGCATGCCGCAGACGGTCCCGACAGTGCGGCGGAGGGCGGCGGAGTCCACGACGGGGGCCGGGCCGGGCGGGTTGTGCGGGGCACCTGGACTCCGGCCTCGCGAACTCCGGTCGCTCCCCGGGGCGTTCTCAGTCGGCGGTGTCGGCGATGCGGTCGAGCCAGGCCTCCATGAGGCCGCGTTCCGGGGCGGTCAGGGCGTCGGTCCGGGGGAGTACGGCGCGCAGGGTGACGGCGGCCGCGACGGGGCCCGGGGCCGCCGTGGCGGGAGCGTCCGTGGTGATCGCCGCGATGACCGCCTCGCGGGCGGTGCGGGACAGCTCCGGGTCGCGGCGCTCCTCGGGGGTGGCGATGAGCGTCAGGGTCGTGCCGGAGCCGGCCGCGTGGACGAGGGCGGCGGCGCGCTCCTCGGGGACGGCCAGCCGGCCCGCCTCGGCGACGCGCCGGATGTGCCGGGCCAGGACCGCGAAGGCGGCGACGGCCGCGGGCGAGGACGTGCCGGGACGGTAGCGGCCGTACATCAGCGTGTACAGCGCCGGGTTGGCCAGGCCGAGGCCCACGTGCAGGTCCCAGCCGGCGCGCAGGTCCTCGACCGGGTCGTCGGTCGGTTCCCGCGCTGTCTTGCTGGTCAGGTAGGCGGTGAAGCCGTGGGCCACGACCGCGTCGAGCAGGCCCTCCTTGTCGCCGAAGAGCCGGTAGATGGTCGGTGGCTGCACCCCCGCCGCCGCACTCACGGCCCGGGTCGAGACCGCCTCGGGTCCGCCCTCGGCCAGCAGCCGGGAGGCGGCCGTGACGATGCGCTCGCGGTGCCCGTCCGGGGGCGTGACATCGACGTTCTCCATGTTTCCGACGATAACAGAATCGCGTTAGCGCCCCTCGGCTTCCGGTGATACGGTCATTTTGTTATCAGTGGAAACATCGAAGGGGATCATCATGATCATCGTCACCGGGGCCGGCGGCGTACTCGGCCGGGCCGTCGTCGAACAGCTGCTGGAGCGCGTGCCCGCCCAGCGGATCGGCGTCAGCGTGCGCGAACCGGAGCGGGCGCGTGGATTCATGGACCGGGGCGTACGCGTCCGGCGCGGCGATTTCGCCGACCCCGCGAGCCTCGCCCACGCCTTCGAGGGAGCCGCCAAGGTCCTCGTGGTGTCGACGGACGCCACCGGCGAGGCGGCCGTCCGCCACCACCGCACGGCCGTCGAGGCCGCGGTGGCGGCCGGAGCCGGGCACGTCCTCTATACGAGCCACATGGGCGCGAACCCGTCCTCGCCCTTCCCGCCGATGCCCGACCATGCCGCCACCGAGGCGGCCCTGCGGGACTGCGGCGTCGCCTTCACCGCGCTGCGCAACGGGTTCTACGCCACCTCGGCCGTGATGCTGCTCGGCGCGGCGGCGCGGACGGGCGAACTGGTCGCGCCGGAGGACGGGCCGGTCGCCTGGACCGCCCACGCCGACCTCGCCGAGGCGGCGGCGCTCGCGCTCACCGGGGAGGACCTCGACGGGGTGACGCCCGCCCTCACCGGTTCCGAGGCGCTCGACCTGGGCGGTGTCGCGGAGATCGCCTCGCGGCTGACGGGCCGCCCGGTCCGCCGGGTCGTCGTCTCCGACGCCGACTACCGCGCGGGCCTGGTCGCCCACGGGCTCCCCGAGCCGACGGCCGACCTGCTCGTGGGCCTGTTCGCGGCGAGCCGCCAGGGTGGGTTCGCGCCCGCCGACCCCACGCTCGGCCGGCTTCTCGGGCGGCCCACGATCCCCTTGGCGGACGTCCTGAGGCCGGCGCTCACAGGGGCCCGCTGACGTCCGCCCGGCCCGCGTGTCCACGAGGCCCGCCCCGACCGGACTGCCACGATCCCGGTGCGGGGGTCAGCCATCCGTCTCCGCGAAGAAGAAGGTGAACTCCGCGGGGGCGGCACGCAGTTGGTACGGCGGCAGTACACCGGGGCCGCACGACTGGGAGCCGATGCCCTGCTGGCCGTGGTCGAGGTTGACCCACACCGTGTCGCCCGCCGACAGATCCGTGAGGTGCCCGGCGGCGTCGAGCCGCTCCGACGTCCAGCGGCGCGCCGTGAACCAGAACTCCGGCTCGCCGTCGACCCGCAGTCCGCCGATCTCCGCCCACCGGACGTCGGGGCGGGCGCCGTTCTCCTGCGGACGGACGTACGGCGTCTGGAGCTCGTCGACCGTCGACTCCCAACGAGCCACGACCGAAGCCGACTTGGTGTCCGGGTATCCCTCACCGGGACCGCCGCCGAACCACCTCACCCGGTCGGCCGTGCCCGCGAGCCCCAGCCGGACCCCGAGCCGGGGCAGCGGCAGCGTCCAGCCGCCCTCCGGGGCCACGGACACGGTCAGCCGCAGCCCGGTCCCGTCGGACGTCCACCGGTACGCGGTACGCAGGGCCACGTCCGTCGCCGCCGGCGCCACCCGGGTCCGTACGGTCAGCGCGTCGTCGCCCGCCTCCACCGCCTCCAGGCGGTGCCGCATCCGGTGCAGGCCCAGCTTGCGCCAGAGCGGGCCGAGGCGTGGATCCGCCTGCCAGGCGGCACCGTCGTCGTTGTCGGTCGGCGCACGCCACACGTCCAGACGCAGCCCGGTGACCCCGACCCCGCCGACCGAACGCAGCGCACCCGTACGGGCGTCGAAGGCGGCCGGGCCGAGGGTGATCACGCCGTCGCCGCGAACCGGACGCTCACCGGCGGTCATGGCGATCGGCGCGCGCCCGGCGAGCGGAACCTGGGCCCAGGCCACCTCGTGGTCCTTCGGTCCCCACGCCGTGTCCGCCGCCAGCAGTGCCCGCACCGTCCACCCCGTCTCGGCGCCCCCGCCACAGCCGGCGGGCCGCTCCGGCAGCTTCACCACGGCCGACTCGCCCGCGGCCAGGGCGGGCACGGCCAGCGGGCCCGTCCCGACGGTCTCGCCGTCGGCCTGGAACGACCAGGTGAAGGCCAGCGCGGCGAGGTCCGCGAAGTCGTGGGCGTTGCTGATCCGTACGGTCCCGTCCGCGGCGCGGACGTCGATCAGGACCGGCTCGATCACCTTCTTGTACTCGGCCAGTCCGGGCGAGGGCGTCCGGTCCGGGAAGACCAGTCCGTCGCAGACGAAGTTGCCGTCGTGCAGTTCCTCGCCGAAGTCGCCGCCGTACGCGAACCCGTACCGCTCGTCCTTGACGCCGTGGTCGATCCACTCCCAGACGAAGCCGCCCTGGACGCGGTCGTGGGAGGTGAACAGGCGCTGGTAGTCGGCCAGTCCACCGGGGCCGTTGCCCATGGCGTGTCCGTACTCGCAGAGGATGAAGGGAAGTCCGCGTCGCTCGGGCGGCCCGCCGTCCAGGCCCCGGCCGATCCGCTCGACCTCGTCGTGGACGGTGTACATCAGTGAATACATGTCCGTGTCACGGCAGTCGTGGTCGCCCTCGTAGTGGATGAGCCGCGAGCGGTCCCGGCCGCGGATCCACTCGGCCATCGCGGTGAGCCCGCGCCCGGTGCCGGCCTCGTTGCCGAGTGACCAGACGACGACGCAGGGGTGGTTCTTGTCCCGCTCGACCATGCGGGCCGCGCGGTCGAGCAGCGCCGGGGTCCAACGGTCGTCGTCCACCGGGTTGCCGCGCCAGGCCTGCGCGACGAAGCCGTGGGTCTCGAGGTCGCACTCGTCGATCACCCACAGGCCCAACTCGTCGCACAGATCGAGGAAGGCGGGGTGCGGCGGGTAGTGCGAGGTGCGGACGGCGTTGACGTTGTGCCGCTTCATGAGCAGCACGTCCGCGCGCATGGTCTCCAGGTCCAGGGCCCGGCCCCGCTCCGGATGCCACTCGTGCCGGTTGACGCCCTTGAAGAGGATCGCCCTGCCGTTGACCCTGATCCGGCCGTCCTCCAGGGCCACCGTGCGGAAGCCGATCCGCAACGGGACGCGCTCGCCCGCGGTCGCCAGCACCCCGTCGTACAACCGTGGTGTCTCCGCGGTCCACGGCTGGACCGGCACGGTCACGGACTCGCCGGTCGCGGCATCGATACCGAGGGCGGGCACGGTGACCCGTCCGTCCACGTCGGAGTCGACGCGCAGGGTCCCGGCGCCGGCGGCATGGTCGTACGAGGCGTGCACGAAGAAGTCGAGCACCCCGTCCGCCGGACGGTGCAGCAGCGTGACGTCACGGAAGACGCCGGGCAGCCACCACTGGTCCTGGTCCTCCAGGTACGAGCCAGCCGACCACTGGTGGACCCGGACGGCCAGCACATTGCCCGTGGGTTTCAGCAGAGGGCCCACCGCCAACTCGTGCGGCAGCCGTGAGCCCTTGAACTCCCCGACGTCGGTGCCGTTGAGCCAGACCCGGGCGCAGGACTCCACGCCGTCGAAGCGCAGCACCGCCCCGCCGTCGGCGGGCCACTCGGACGGCAGGTCGAAGGTGTGCAGATGATCACCGGTCGGGTTCTCGGTCGGCACGTGCGGCGGGTCGACCGGGAACGGGTAGCGGTGGTTGGTGTAGATCGGCGCGCCGTGTCCCTGCAGCACCCAGTGACCGGGCACGGCCACCCGGGCCCAGTCCCCGGCGTCGTAGCCCTCCGCCGCGAAGGAGTCGTCGTGCGCGTCGGCGGTGGGTGACAGACGGAAGCGCCAACTGCCGTTCAGGGAAAGAGACATGGCGTCCGAGGACGCGTACCGGGCGCGCGGCGGGAGTGCTTCGCCGCTGGGTGAGACGTCCTCGACGTAGGCGATGGCGGACGGATGTTCCTCCGGGCCGGGGGCGGCCGGGAGCCTGGGCGGGGTGCGGAAGGACATGGGTCTCCTGGTTCGGCCCTGGACGCCGGTCTCCCCGAGCCCCGCACCGGCCGGCGCCGAGGGCGGAGGTACGCGAACGGCACGAACGGCACGAACGGCACGAACGCACGAACGCACGGACGGCACGGACGGCACGAACGCACGAACAGCACGGACGCCAGGGGCAGGGCGGGTGGTGCGGTGCGGCGGGAGCCTCCCTTCCGGTGTCAGGACAGTGGTGCGGTACGGCTTCGCGCGGGGACGGAGCGGCGCACGGCGGTCCTGCCGTGCACCGGTCTGAGTCCCACCGCGTCGAGGGCCCCTTCCAGGGCGAAGGTGGCGGCGCCCAGACAGACCGGGTCGCCGGGAACGGGGGAGAGGACGATCTCGGTGGCGGCCAGCGGCCGCTTCAGCGCGTGCCGGGCGACGGCCTCACGCACCTCGCGCAGCAGCGGCTCACCGAGCGCGGCGGCGACCCAGCTGCTGAGCACCACGACCTCCGGGTTCAGCAGATTGACGAGGACCGCGATGCCCGCGCCGAGGTAACGGGCCGTGTCCCGGACGACCTCGACCGCCACCGGATCACCGGCGGCGACCCCTTGTGCGAGTGCGTCGATCGTGGCGGTCTGGTCCCCGGGACGCAGCAGCGGACTGTCCGGGCTCGACTCCCGCAGATGGAGCATGATGCCGGGCGCCCCGACGTACGTCTCCACGCAGCCGTGATTGCCGCAGTGACAGGGCCGTCCGTCCAGGACCAGTGTCGTATGGCCCCACTCGCCCGCGCTGTTGCTGACCCCGCGGTGCAGCGCGCCGCCGAGCGCGAGTCCGGCGCCGACCCCGGTCCCGAGATTGACCACGACCGCGTCCCCGCGCCCCCGGGCCGCCCCGAACCACAACTCGGCGACCGTGCAGGCGCGCAGGGGATTGTCGAGGTGGAGCGGGTACGCGAGGTGCTCGGAGAGCAGGTCGAGCAGTGGCACGTCGTGCCAGTCCCAGTTCGGGGCGTATTCGGAGATCCCGGTGTCGCGGTCCACCTGACCCGGCACGCTCACGCCGACACCGAGGACGCGCGCGCCCCCGGGGCCGGCCTGGGCGACCACCGATTCCACGGCCGTGACGACATGTCCGACGACCTGCTCCGGGCGGCTCTCGCCGGGCCGCATGTCCTCGGCGGCGCGGGCGAGCACGTTCAGCGCGAGGTCGAACAGCTCGACACGGACGTAGGTCTCCGCGATGTCGACGCCGATCAGCGCGCCCCCCGTCGCGTCGACCGCGACCAGACCCCGCGGGCGGCCTCCCGCGGAGTCCTCGAACCCGACCTCGGTCAGCATCCCGAGGTCGAGCAGCTCACCGACGAGGGTGGCGACCGTGGCCAGACTGAGCCCGGTGGCCGCCGCCAGTTCCTGTCGGGAGGTGGGGGACTCGGCGATGATCTGGCGCAGTACCTCGTAGCGGTTCGCGGTGCGGATGTCGCGTGATGTGCGCTTCACGGGCCTTGCCACCTCGGTCCTCCGAACCACGAGCGGGGTCCCGGGCGGTCGTCGCCGACGCGTGCCGTGCGGTTCGGACCGGGACCCGGGACGGGACGCGTGAGCCCCGGCGCGGCGCAAGGCTACGGCCGGGGAGGGCCGTTCGACAAGGGGTTAGGAAAGGGGGTGGAGGAAGTCCGACAGGAAGGCGTTGGTGAACTTGCCCGCCGGGTCCGTCGCACGGGCCAGCGCCCGGAAGTCGTCCAGTCGCGGATAGCGCCCGCGCAGCGCGTCCGGCGGCACGGTGAACACCTTGCCCCAGTGCGGCCGCGGATCGAACGGTTCCAGCGCCGCTTCGACCCGCCGTACCACCGGCAGCACGGCGTCGGTGTCCTCGACCCAGGTGAAGTGCAGGGCCACGGTGTCCCGTCCGTAGGCGGGGCTCAGCCACTGCCGGTCGGCGGCGACCGTCCGCACCTCGCAGATCTGCAGCAGCGGGGCGATGCTCCCTCGGATCGTGTCCAGTGCGCGCAGCGCGTCCGCCGCGTCCGGACGCGGCAGCAGGTACTCGGACTGCAGCTCGGACCCGCTGCTGGGGGTGAACTCCGCCCGGAAGTGCGGCAGTCGCTCGTGCCAGGGGCCGGGGACACCGAACTGCCCGGTGCAGTGCACGGCGGGCATGCCCGGGACCGGGTGCATCGCCTCGGTGGCCGGTGTCCCCCACGGGAAGTCCGGCAGCGGCTGGTCGGTGCGCCGCTTGAGCCATGCCTGCCGGAAGCCGGGCCGTCCCCAGTCGGTGAACAGACTCACGCTGTACGCCGTCGCCGCCACCGTCTCGAAGTCCAGCCCGTCCTCGGGGAGTTCGGTGAACACGTGCTGGCTCACCTCGAAGTCCGGCTCCAGGTCGAGGGTGAGCGCGGTGACGACGCCGAGCGCGCCGAGCGAGGTCACCGCCCCGTCGAAGCCCGCGTCCTCGCGGCCGATCGTCAGGGCCGAACCGTCGGCCGTGATCAGCTCCACCTCGCGGACGGCCGAGGCGAGCGAACCGTTGCGCGTGCCCGAACCGTGCGTGCCGGTCGCCACGGATCCGGCCACCGAGATGTGCGGCAGCGAGGCCATGTTGTGCAGAGCGAGCCCGCGCTCGTGCACCCGGCGCGCCAGCTCCGCGTAGCGGACGCCGCCCGCGACCCGGACCGTACGGGCCGTCGTGTCGACGTCCACGACCGGGGGCAGCGCGGACAGCGAGAGCAGGACCCCGCCCCGGCCCGGGTCGGCGATCTCGTTGAAGGAGTGCCCGCTGCCCAGCGCCCGCACCCGGTCGCTCTTCGCGACCAGGGCCGCGAGCGCGTCCAGCGACCGCGGCCGGTGCAGTTCCTCGGCGGTGTACGTGATGTTGCCGGCCCAGTTTCTCAGGGGCTTCGTCATCCCTGTCGTCCTTCCCCGGGAAGTCGCCGTTCGCGGCCGTGCGGTGTGCGGCGGCCACGACGGGAAACTACCTCGTCGCCCCAGACGTCCCACCGGCCCGTCCATTGACCCTCTCACGCGCGGCCGCCTAACGTAGAGAACGCTTTCCCCCGAGGTCGCCGAGCCGGAAGGCCGACTCCTTGTCCGAGCGCCCCGTCGCGATGTTCGCCATGACCGCGGAGAACGTGCCGCGGATCTTCCCGCCCGGGGTACTGGCCCGGCTGCGGGAGCTCGTCGACATCGATCCCGGCCTGGTCGCCGGGGACTTCACCCGGCCCGCCGTCCGCGAGGCGCTGGCCGGGACCGAGATCCTGATCAGCGGCTGGGGATGCCCCCCGCTGGACGCGGCCGCGCTGGGGGCGGCACCGGAACTGCGTGCGGTGCTGCACGCCGCGGGCTCCGTGAAGGGCTGGGTGACGCCCGCGGTCTGGGAGCGGGGGCTCGTGGTGTCCTCGGCGGCCGGGGCCAACGCGCTGCCCGTCGCCGAGTACACGCTCGCCATGATCCTGCTCGCGGGCAAGGACGTCTTCACGTACCGGGACCGCCTGCGCACCGAGCGGGTGTTCCCCCATCGGGGGGTCGTCCCCGGCATCGGCAACCTCGGCCGCCGTGTCGGCGTCATCGGGGCCTCGCGCACCGGACGTCGCCTCATCGAACTGCTGCGGCCCTTCGATCTCCGGGTGAGCCTCGCCGACCCGTACGTGGACGAGGCCGGGGCCGCCGCGCTCGGGGTCGCACTGCTGCCGCTCGACGCGCTGCTCGCCGGCAGCGACATCGTCAGCGTGCACGCACCGGAGACCGCCGCGACACGGCACCTGATCGGACGTCGCGAACTCGCCCTGATGCCCGACGGTTCGGTGCTCGTCAACACCGCGCGCGGCTCCCTCGTCGACCACGACGCGCTGACCGACGAGCTGCGGGCGGGACGGATCGCGGCGATTCTCGACGTGACCGAGCCCGAGCCGCTCCCGGCGGACTCCCCGCTGTACGACCTTCCGAACGCCTTCGTCACGCCGCACCTCGCGGGTTCCCAGGGCAACGAACTCGCCCGGCTCGGCCTGGTGGTGGTCGGGGAGGCCGAGCGGCTGGTCTCCGGCCGGGCGCCGGAGTTCCGCGTGGACGAACGGGAGCTCGGGCGGATGGCGTGATGAGGGCGACGGGGCGACGGGGGCGACGGGGGGTGGCATCGGTGAGGCGTTCCCCCAGGCGTCGGAGCGCATCGGAGCCCATCGGAGCACCACGTGGGCGCGACGGATTTCGTCGACAAGGGTTGTATCTGTTGCTGATTTCGTCGATAGATGACCGGATGTCTGCGCTATCGGTAGTATCCGCTTCATGGTCCACAATCCGCTCCCCGAGACCGACCTCACCCGCCACCGCCGTCTGCGCGAGCAGGGCTCACTGGACAGAGGCGACCTGGACGCCATCCTGGACGCGGGATTCGTCTGCCATCTGGGGGTGGTCGTCGAGGGCCGCCCGGTGGTCGTGCCGACGGTCTACGGACGCGACGAGGAGTCGTTGTACGTCCACGGGTCGGTCGCCGGCAGGAGCCTCGCGGCGGGTGCGCCGGTCTGCGTGACCGTCACCCACGTCGACGGGCTCGTCCTGGCACGGTCCGTGTTCGAGCACGGGGTGAACTACCGGAGCGCCATGATCCACGGGGTACCGCGCAAAGTGACCGACCCGGCCGAGAAGACGGAAGGGCTGCGCCGGCTCACCGAGCACGCCACGCCGGGCCAGTGGGCCTATGCCCGCCGCCCCAGCAGCCGGGAACTGGCCGCGACCACCCTCCTCGCCCTCTCCCTGGAAGAGGCCTCCGTGAAGATCCGTACGGGCGCCCCGGGCGACGGGGACGGGCCGGACGCGGCACTCGGACTCTGGGCCGGGACGCTGCCGCTCGCGGCGGTCTGGGGCGCACCCGAGCCCGACCCGCTGCTGCCGCCCGAGCTGCGCCCGCCCGCGCACATCGCGCGACGCGAGGGGACCCGGCACGGCTGACGCGCAGGCAGGGGCATACCGTGAGGAGTCGAGCCACAGGGCTCGGCACGAGCCGGGAGCGAGGAGAACGGGATGGACGGCAGCCGCACCGCGCTGGTCGAGGATCTGATGGAGCGGTTCCCGCACGTACCACGGGAAGCCGTCTTCAAGGAGGACCTGCTCCGCGGGGGTGTGGCCTTCGACGCGTCCGCTCTCAGCGACAACGAGAAGGGCGAGGTCAAGCCCAAGTCGTACTTCATCTTCTCCTTCGACCACGGCACCCTGCCCGAGCTGGGCGAGGCGGCCCTGAGGCGCCCGCCCGAGGAGATCATCCTCACCGGCGGCCCGTACGACCTGCGGCGGACGGTCGTGTCCGTGCGCGTCAACCCCTCCTCGCCGTACCGGGTGGCCGCCGACGAGGACGGGATGCTCGGGCTGTACCTGGACGGGAAGCGGATCTCCGACGTCGGCGTGCCGCCGATGCCCGAGTACTACCGGCACACCCTCTCCAACGGGAAGTCCGTGATGGAGGTGGCCCCCACCATCCAGTGGGGCTACCTGATCTACCTCACCGTCTTCCGCGTCTGCCAGTACTTCGGTGCCAAGGAGGAGTGCCAGTACTGCGACATCAACCACAACTGGCGCCAGCACAAGGCGGCCGGACGCCCGTACACCGGCGTGAAGGACGTGGAGGAGGTCCTGGAGGCGCTGGAGATCATCGACCGGTACGACACCGCCAAGGCGTCCACCGCGTACACCCTCACCGGCGGCGCCATCACCTCGCGGGTCGCCGGACGTGACGAGGCCGACTTCTACGGGCACTACGCCAAGGCCATCGAGGAACGCTTCCCGGGACGGTGGATCGGCAAGGTCGTCGCACAGGCGCTGCCGCGCGACGACGTACAGCGGTTCAAGGACTACGGGGTGCAGATCTACCACCCCAACTACGAGGTGTGGGACCGCCGTCTCTTCGAGCTCTACTGCCCCGGCAAGGAGCGCTACGTCGGCCGCGACGAGTGGCACAAGCGGATCCTCGACTCGGCGGAGATCTTCGGCGCGCGCAACGTCATCCCCAACTTCGTGGCGGGCGTGGAGATGGCCGAGCCGTTCGGCTTCACCACGGTCGACGAGGCCATCGCCTCGACCACGGAGGGGCTGCGCTTCTTCATGTCGCACGGCATCACCCCCCGCTTCACCACCTGGTGCCCGGAGCCGACGACCCCCCTCGGCAAGGCCAACCCGCAGGGCGCGCCGCTCGAGTACCACATCCGCCTCCTGGAGGCGTACCGCTCGACGATGGACGAGTTCGGGCTCGCCTCCCCGCCCGGATACGGGCCGCCCGGACCGGGCAACGCGGTCTTCTCGGTCAGCTCCTTCATGGACAGCCTTCCGGCGCTGGAACCCGCGGCCGTGGACGCGAGCGGGCCCGCGGTCTCGTGAAAACCGCCTGAGACCGAGACTTCCCGACCTCCCTTCCGTACTACGGGAGGGAGGCCTTCCACGGTGCCGGACCGGTGCCACGCCTCGCCGCGACCGCCCGCCGCACGAATTGGATGCCTCGCTTGTCAGTTGTGCGGAAGCCGTGAAAGGCTCGGGCGCCGTCGTTAAGACGGTCTCCAACTCTCCAGTACAGAAGACGAGTTGGGATTTGCGTTCTTTGACGTAGTACATGGAAGCAGTTGATGCAGGAGCCCCCCATGCCCGACCTGCCGACCCCCCAGGACGCCGCCGAGGCCGCGCTGCTCTCGGAGTGCTGGGACGCGGTCCTGTCGTACGCCGATCTGTGCACGTCCGGTTCGGCCGCGGCCACGCGACTGGCGACCGAGGCCTTCACCCACGGCATCACCGAACTGCGCGCCGCCACCGCGGCATCGAAGAGCACCGGCACCGGGCGCAGGGTGCTCCGGCTGCCCCGCGTTCCCCTGATGCTGACCTCGGTCCGGGCCGCGGCCGCCGCCTGGGAGACGGGCGGTCTTGGCCACCGGCTCGACCCCGACCTGCGGCTGTGGCTCAACTCCGAGAAGGCCGACCGCTACACCGGTCCGCCGCTGCACCGCCCCGTCGCGCTGCGCGGCCTGCAGGACATGCAGGAGCCGGACGCCGCCCTCCTGTGGCTGGCCGAGGTCGAATCGCTGCCCCTGCCCGCCGTGGCCCGGCGGCTCGGCCTGGACCCGACGGCCGTGGGCACCGAACTCACCCAGGTTCGGGCGCTGTTCCGGGACCGTTGCCATCGCAACCACCTCGACACCCCGATGGACGCCGACTGCCGCAGCTACGCACGGCTCCTCGACGCGGTCACCCGCTCGTCCGGCACCGAGACCCCCGCGGACCTCTCGCGGCACCTCGCGCGCTGCGTGCGGTGCGCGGAGGCGGCCGCCTGCCTGCGACTGCACGGCGGCGGGCTGCCCGCGGCGATCTCCGGCGGTGTGATCGGCTGGGGCGGCCTCGCGTATCTGGAACGGCGGCGCCGCGCCGCGGAGGCGGGGCTGACCGGCGGCCGTACGGACGCGGCCGTGGACACGGGCCTCGCCGAGGGCGGCCCGGTCCGGCCCCGGATCGGGCGGACCGGGATCCTGGTGGCCGCCGCCGTCGTGTCGGCGCTGGCGCTCACGGTCTCCCTGATGCCCTTCGGCGGTTCGCACGGCGGCGGTACACCCGCGAGCGGCGCGCCGGACGAGCGGCAGCCGGTGGCGGAGCCCGTGCCTTCCCTCCCGGTGGCCACGTCGGGTTCGCCCGCCACGGCCAACGCCACCGCCACCGCGGCCTCGACGACACGGCCGGAGGCCGGCTCCGACCCGGAGGCCCAGGGCGAGTCGTCCGAGCCCGCGGACAAGTCGCACCGGCCGGCGGACGTCACCAAGAGCGCGTCGGCGGACTGCGAGGTCACGTACGAGATCGTCAACCAGTGGCCGGACGGCTTCCAGGCCACCGTCACCGTGACCTCCGCCGAGGCCCTCGGCGCCTGGCGGCTCGGCTGGACCTTCGACGACGGCCAGCGCGTCGGCCAGATGTGGGACGGCACCTTCGCCCAGGACGACGCCAGGGTCACGGCCACCGCGGCCGACTACAACAAAACCGTCGCCGCCAACGGCACCTTCACCTTCGGCTTCCTCGGCTCGTGGAGCGGCGCCAACTCGGCCCCGCACGGTTTCACCCTCAACAACGGCCGCTGCGACGACGGTAGTTGAGGCGGGGAGGGTCCTGTAGGGCGGCGGCCGGGGAGGCAGGGGAGGCCTGACCGGGCCGGTCGGAGCGGTCGGGAGGGGCGGTCGGGAGGGCTGGCCTCCGGGCCCGGCCCCGGTCCTGGCCTCGGCCCCGGTCCTGGCCCCGGCTCGGGGGCGCGAGGGCCATGGGGGCCGAATCAGAGGGCCTCCGGCCCGCGCCGGCGGGTGCCGGGCCGGTCCGGCACCGGAGCGGAAATAACCGGTGGCGCCGAGAATCGGCTCTCTATACAGTGAGGGCCGCTTCACACGGTGGCCGTCGGCCGCCGCTGCCGGCTGAGCGATGAAGGAGGTGTGACCGATGGCTGTCACTGAGATGGGCGCTGCCCGCATCGAGAAGTTCATCAAGTCCACCTCCGTGGCCGCCGGCTGACCTTCCACCTTCTTCGCGCCCGAGTGCGCGTGCCGGGGCCACCCTTGTGAAGGGTTTCCCTTGACTTCCTCCGTTTTCCCCGCGGCGCACCCTCTCCAGCCGTACGGCTGGGACGACGCCTGGGCGGACGAGTTCGCTCCGTACGACGCCGAAGGGCTGTTGGCCGGGCGGGTCGTCCGCGTCGACCGCGGGCAGTGCGACGTGGTCACCGCCGACGGTGTGCTGCGCGCGGACACCGCGTTCGTGACCCCGCACGATCCGCTGCGGGTCGTGTGCACCGGCGACTGGGTCGCCGTCGAACCCGCGGGCCACCCGCGCTACGTACGGGCGTATCTGCCGCGCCGTACCGCCTTCGTGCGCTCCACCTCCTCCAAGCGCTCCGAGGGACAGATCCTCGCGGCCAACGTCGACCACGTCGTCGTCGCCGTGTCGCTCGCCGTGGAACTCGAACTCGGCCGCATCGAACGTTTCCTCGCGCTGGCCTGGGAATCCGGCGCGCACCCCGTCGTCGTCCTCACCAAGGCCGACCTGGTGCCGGACCCCGTCACCCTCGGTCACCTCGTACAGGACGTGGAGACCGCCGCACCGGGGGTCGCCGTACTTGCGGTGAGCGCCGACACGGGGGAGGGGCTCGACGTGCTGGCGGCCGTCCTCTCCGGCGGCACGACCGTGCTCCTCGGACAGTCCGGCGCGGGCAAGTCCACCCTCGCCAACGCCCTGATCGGCGAGTACGTGATGGATGTCCAGGCCGCGCGTGACGTGGACGGCAAGGGCCGCCACACCACGACGACCCGCAACCTTCTCGCCCTCCCCGGCGGCGGCGTCCTCATCGACACGCCCGGTCTGCGCGGCGTCGGCCTCTGGGACGCCGAGTCCGGGGTCGGGCAGGTCTTCTCGGAGATCGAGGAACTCGCCGCGGACTGTCGTTTCCACGACTGCGCGCACGTCGCGGAGCCCGGCTGCGCGGTGCTCACCGCCGTCGAGTCCGGTGCCCTGCCCGAGCGACGCCTCGACAGCTACCGCAAGCTCCTGCGTGAGAACCAGCGCATCGTCGCGAAGACCGACGTGCGGTTGCGGGCGGAGATCCGGCGGGACTGGAAGCGGAAGGGGGCGGAGGGGAAGGCGGCCATGGAGGCCAAACGGGGGCGTTGACACTGGGGCTGGGCTGGGGGGCGGGGTGCGGGTGCCGTGGGGAGCGGGCTCGTCCCCGCCTCGCCGAGGCTCCGCCCCCGGACCGCGCCAACGGCGTTGCGCCCCCTGGACCCCCGCCATCGCCCGAAGGGCTCGTCCTCGAACGCCGGACGGGCTGGAGATGCGGGCCCGCGCCGGCGACGAGGGCGCGAACTGGAGGTTTCGGGCGCGAGGTCCCGGTTCCGGGCGGGACCATGTCTTTCAGCCCGTCCGGCCTTCGAGGACGAGGCCGTCCAGGCCGCAACGGGGGTCCGGGGGCGGCAGCCCCCAGGCACGGCGGAAGACGAGCGTCGCGTCCGATTCCCGCCAGCCCCGGCGGCAGTCGCCCCGCACACTGGGACACGTGATCGACGAAGAGACCAGGTACGAGGCCGTGCGGAGCAGGGACGCCCGGTTCGACGGGGAGTTCTTCTTCGCGGTGGAGACGACGGGGATCTACTGCCGGCCGAGCTGCCCGGCGGTGACCCCGAGGCGGCGGAACGTGCGCTACTACACGACCGCGGCGGCCGCCCAGGGCTCGGGATTCCGGGCCTGCCGCAGATGCCGCCCGGACGCCGTGCCCGGCTCCGCGGAGTGGAACGTACGGGCCGATGTCGTGGGTCGCGCCATGCGGTTGATCGCTGACGGTGTGGTGGACCGCGAAGGCGTCGGCGGGCTCGCCGCCCGGCTCGGGTACAGCACCCGCCAGGTGCAGCGGCAGCTCACCGCCGAGGTCGGCGCGGGCCCGGTCGCGCTGGCCCGTGCCCAGCGGGCGCACACCGCGAGGGTCCTGTTGCAGACCACCGGACTGCCGGTCACGGAGATCGCGTTCGCGGCCGGGTTCGCCAGCGTGCGGCAGTTCAACGACACCATCCGCGCGGTGTACGCCTCGACGCCCAGCGCACTGCGCGCCGCGGTCTCGCGCGGCGCGCCCGGTGCCCGGCACGCGGACACCCCGGCCGCCGGGATCCCGCTGCGCCTCGCCCACCGGGGGCCCTACCGGTCGACGGCCGTCTTCGACCTCCTCGCCCGGGAGACGGTCGCGGGCGTGGAGGACATGAGCGGCGCCCGCGGTCGCCGCACCTACCGGCGCACCCTCCGCCTTCCGTACGGCGGCGGGGTCGTCGCCGTGAGCGAGTGCGCGGAGGGGCCGGCGTCCCAGCCGGGCGGCTGGCTCGACACCCGGCTTCACCTCACCGACCTGCGTGACCTGACCACCGCCGTCCAGCGGTTGCGGAGACTGTTCGATCTCGACGCCGATCCGCACGCGGTGGACGAGCGGCTGGGAGCCGATCCGCGGCTCGCGCCGTCGGTCGCCGCGCGACCCGGTCTGCGGTCGCCGGGTGCCGTGGATCCGGACGAACTGGCCGTGCGGGCGCTGGTGGGGCGGGCGGCCGCGGAGCGGCTGGTGCGCCGGTACGGGAAGGCGCTGGACGCCCCGCACGGGACGCTCACCCATCTGTTCCCGGAGGCGGCCGTCCTCGCGGAGGCCGAGCCGGACGGCCCCCTCGGTACGCTCACCGCCGCCCTCGCCGACGGCACGCTGCGGCTGGACGCGGGCGCCGATCGTGGCGCGGCGGAGGCGGCCCTGCTCGCGCTGCCGGGCCTGGACGCGCACACGGTCGCCGTCGTCCGGACCCGCGCCCTCGGCGACCCCGACGTGGCACCGCCCGGCGAGGACGTCCCGGAGGCATGGCGCCCGTGGCGTTCGTACGCGGTGCGACACCTCGGGGCGGAGCGGGAGGACGCGGCGGCAGCGCGGGGCGAAGGACGGTAGCGGCGGCAGCACGGGGCGAAGGGCGGTAGGAGGTCAGGCGTCCAGGCCCCGACGGTGGATCCGCCGCGGGTGGACGCGGATCAGTTCCTCGCTGAAGTGAGGGTCCAAGTCGTACGGACCGGTGCGGAGTTCGGCCTCACCGCGGATGTCGATGCCGCGTACCTTCCACGGCCGGAGACTGACGACGTCGTCGACGACCACGGCGACCCTCGGGTTCTTCCGCAGGGTGCGCCACCTCTTGGTGGTGCCCACGGCGTGCTTGGTGATGCCCATGGCGTGGCCGCCGATCAGGATCGTCCCGACGTCCCGGGTCCCGGAGGGAGGCGGGAGCGGGTGCCACGGGTCAATGCCCTTGCATCGGGATGCGGCTGACGGTGTGACATGCCGTGAGGGCGCCGGTGACCGGGGAAGCCATGCCGCATGACCCGCGTGATCACGGTCCGGCACCTTGTCGCCGCCCTGGCAACCGTCCTGACGCTCGCCACGCCGTGCGCGAGAGCCGACACGGGCCACGGCCCCGCCCCGGGAGGTGACCCCGCCGCCGGCCGGCACTGGACGGGCACCTGGGAGGCCGCCCCCTCCGGCACCGCTCCGGCCCGGCCCGGCGCCTCGATCCGCAACGTCGTGCACACGAGTGTCGGCGGCGAGGCGGTCCGCGTCCGGATCTCCAACCGGTTGGGCACCGAACCCCTGCTGCTCGGGGCCGTCACCGTCGCGTTGCAGGAGCCGGGGGAGCCCGCGGGACCGGACGCCGTCCCGGGATCGATGCGGACGGTGACCTTCGCCGGTGCCGGGTCGGTGGTCGTCCCGCCGGGCACGGACCTGGTCGGCGACCCCGTCCGCCTGCGCATCCCCGCCGACGCCAACCTCCTGATCTCCGTCCACACCCCGGCCGACTCCGGCCCGGCGACGTACCACCGCTCGGCCCACCAGACCAACTTCCTCGCCCCCGAGGGCGATCGGACCGGGGACGAGCGCGGTACCCGGTACACCGTCGCCCTCGGCAACTGGTTCTACGTGACCGGCGTCGACGTCCTGGGCGCCCCCGCCGCGGGGAGCGTGGTCACACTCGGGGACTCCATCACCGACGGGACCGGTTCGACCCCCGACACCAACCACCGCTGGCCCGACCGGCTCGCCGCCCGGCTGCGCGACCTCCCCCCGTACCGCCGGCTCGGTGTCCTCAACGCGGGGATCTCCGGAAACCGGCTGCTGCTCGCGGGCAGCGGTCCCAGCGCCCTGGACCGGCTCGACGCCGACGTGTTCTCCCGCACCGGGGTGCGCGCGGTGATCGTGATGGAGGGCATCAACGACATCAAGGGCACGCCGGAGCAGCGGGACCCCCGTGCCCTGGAGGACGCCTACCGCCGGATCGTGACGCGCGCCCACGCCCTCGGGCTCCGGGTCGTCGGCGCCACGATCACGCCGTACGGCGGCCATCCGGCGTGGACCGAGGCGCGCGAGGCCGTCCGGCAGGAGGTCAACGCCTTCCTCCGCCGGGGCGGTCTCTTCGACGCGGTGGCGGACTTCGACGCCGCCGTCCGCGACCCGGCCGACCCGTCCCGCATCCGCCCCGCCTACGATCCCGGCGACCACCTCCACTTCAGCGACGCCGGTATGCGGGCGATGGCCGACACGGTGGACCTGGGAACACTTGTTCCCTAGGTCGGTCGTTCGGGCAGGTGGCGGCGGGGCGCGGTGCCGTGGCGGCTGGGCCGGCGCGGCCGCCCCGCGTCCCGCCACACGATCCGGACGACAGGCACCGGGAGGGGGCGGGCCTCACGCGGGAGCGTCAGCCCCAGACCACCGCGCCCAGCCACGCACCCGCGATCAGCAGACAGGCGAAAAGCTCCGCCAGGACGCTCCAGCCGCCGGACCGCATCAGGGTCCGCACGGTCGACCAGGCCCGCTCGTGCCCGCCCACGCCCAGCCGCTCATGGAGATAGATCCCGCCGAGGAACCCCGGCACCGCGCCGATCACCGGCAGCAGGCAGAAGCCGAGCAGCGCCCCGGTTCCCGCGTACAGCCCCGTACGAGGGGTGGCGCCGCCCTCACGGAGCCGCCGGGGAGGCAGCGCCCAGCGGACGGCCTGGGCCAGCAGCAGGACCAGGGTCGCCCCCACGAGCACGCCCCAGGCCAGTACCTGCGGGGCGCTCAGCGCCCACCACAGGACCGCGGCCCAGACGAGCCACGACCCCGGCACACCGGGCACCAGCACTCCGCACACGCCGAGCGCGATCACCACGCCGACCAGCAGGAGTTCCCACACTCCCATCTGTCCAGAGTGCCGGAGCGGACGTAAGACCGCAGGTCAGCCCCGGGCCACCCAGCCCTTCTCGTAGGCGTGCCAGCCCAGCTGCAGCCGGGTCGTCACATCCGTCAGCTCCATCAGCCGCTTCACCCGGCGCTGTACGGTCCGCAGGCCCAGGTCGAGCTGTTTGGCCACGCTCGCGTCGGTCAGCCCGGCCAGCAGCAGCGAGAGGATCTCCAGATCGGTGCCGTCCGGGCCGTCCGGCCCCTGTTCCTCGAAACCCCGGCTGCCCAGCCGCAGCGGCAGCGCGTCCCGCCACACCGACTCGAACAGCCCCGACAGCAGCTCCAGCAGCCCGCTGGCGTGTACGACCAGCGCGGCGGGCTGGGCGGTGTGGGAGGTGAGCGGCACCATCGCGAGCGTCCGGTCGGCGATCACCAGTTTGGTCGGCACCTTGTCCCGCACCCGTACCTGCTCCTCGCGGCCGAGCGCGGCGGACAGCTCCGTGACGCCGGCGGGCTGGTCGAGGACGGCGCGTTCGAGGACCACGCGGTAGCGGACGCCGCGCCCGGCCGCCTGCTCCTCCGCGTCGTTGTCCGGTCCGGAGACCGCCACCGGGGTCCCGGTGACCAGGGCGCACACCTCCTCGCTCGCGCCGAGCTGGAGCTGCAGGAAGCGCTGGGTGACCGCCGCCGCGCCGATCACCACCTCGACCAGGTCGTGGACGGCGGGTTCGGTGGCCCGCGCGCGGTACTCCTCGGCGAGCAGCGCCGCCGCGAGCTCCGCCTTGTCCAGCTCGTGCCGCTGCTGGGTGAGCAGCGCGCCGAGCGCGACCCCCGGAGGCGCCGCGACCCAGCGTCCCGGCCGCGCCGACGACTGGGCCGCGAGTCCGTGCCGTTCGAGCCGGCGCAGGGCGCGTTCGGTGTCGTACTCGCCGAGCGTGAGCCGGCGCGCGAGATCGGGCACGTCCGCGGCGCCCACGGACACCAGTGCCCGGTACGCCGACTCGTGCGTCTCGTCCAGACCTATCGCTCCCAGCATGCGGCGATGCCCTCCCCAGGTTCCGTTCCGGCCGGGCCGTGGCGGAAACCGGCCACGGCGCAAACCCGCCTCGGCACATCATCGCCGCAGCACCCGCAACTCTGCCAAGCTCACGTCACCGGGGCACCGGCCACCGCCGGTGGAGGCCTGCCGGGAATCCCAGGGGAGTCCCGGAGAGTTCCAGGGAAGTCCCGGGGAAGTCCCGGGGAAGTCCGGGGAAAAGCAGGTCGCGCTCAGGGGTGATTCCGGCCGACCTGAGCGACGCCTCGGCGGGCCGGACCGTGGCACGGGCCCATGAGGTGCGCGAGGCCCGGCCACCCGGTCGCCGCCGGGCGGTTCTCCCGTGGGGGGTGGGATCGTCCGGCGGTTTCACCCGAACCTCCTTTGCCCGCGCCGTTGTTCGAGATTTCGAAGGCTGGGCGTGCAGCGGACCGGTCGGGTGGCCGGATTTCCGGATGCCCCGTTTTCAACCGGCTCCCGCGGTGACAATTAGGGGCATGAGCCAGCAGGGGGAGAGCCGCACCGGTCACGAGGACGATTGGTGGAGGCAGTTGTACGACGACTCCACCCAGGACACGGGGCCGGCCGTCGCGCCCGATTCCCTCGACGACCGGTTCGCGTCGGCCGCGGGGACGGTCGGTGCGGGTACGGCCGGGGCGGAGCCGGCCGGGGCGGGTTCCGCCGCCGGGCCGCGGGCGCCGGAGCGTGACACCCCGCCGTCACCGGGGGAGCCTTCCGCGCCGCCTGAGCGACGCGGGGGCGCGGCGGAGCCCTGGCACGGCGCCTCGCGCCGCGGCGTGGCCCCCGAGCCGCTCCCGACCCCGCCGCGCCCGGACGACCTCGCACGCCGGCGGGCCCCCTGGGAGCCGCCGCAGGCCGATCCTCCGACATCTTTCACCCCGCCCGCGCCCGCCGGCCCGTGGACACCCGACGATTCGTCCGAGCCGGCCGGTCCGCCGAGGCCCGCGGATCCGCCGACCTCCGCCCGGCCGTCGGCGCAGGCCTCCCCGCCCGTGTCCGCCGGACCATGGGCGGGTGCCGATTCGTCGGTCCCCCTCGGTCCGGCGCTCCCCGTCGGTCCGTCCGGCCCCGCCGGTCCGCCTGTGCCGGCCGATCCGCCGCCCTCTGCCGGACTGTCGGCGCCCGCCGCCCCGCCTGCGTCCGCGGGCCCGTGGGCGGGTCACGGTCCGTCCGCGCCCACCGGTCCGTCCGTGCCCGCTGATCCGCCGGCGCCGGCCGGTCCGCCGAGGCCCGCCGAACCGCCGGCAGCGGGCCGCCCGTGGGCAGGCGCCGATTCGTCGGCCCCCGCAGGTCCGTCCGCGCCCGTCGGTCCGCCGAGGCCCGCCGCCCCACCGACGCCCGCCGGTCCGTCCGCGCCCGTGGCCTTCCCGCCCGGACCGACGCCTCCGGGGTACCGCGCCGAGGTACCGCCGAGCGCCGTGGCCCCGCCCCCCCCCACCGAGGCCCCCGGGGGCCCCCCCCCGGGCCCGGGGCCCCCGCCCCGGCGGGCGCCCCGCCCCCGGGGCGCCG
>NZ_JBEXHZ010000022.1:0-112740 GCF_040608315.1 Streptomyces sp. NPDC005195 | reverse complement strand
GCCGGGCACAGGCGCGCCTGTGCCCGGCGGCACCCACCCGACCCGACGGGACCGGCCCCCACAGGGGCCCGGTCGGCGTCGGTCACCCAAGTCCGCACGCCCGTGATCGACGGAAGTCGACAGCCGGCCGGAGGAGTCCAGATGGGTGTCACACGCAGGGTCTTCCTGCAGGCCGCGATCGCGGCCACCGCTGTGGGAACGACGGGAGTCGCCGAGACCGTACTCGCCGCACCCGCGTCGGCGGCCGGCTCGCCGGGCGACGTGGTCGGCAAGGTCAGCGTCGGGTACCAGGGCTGGTTCGCGTGCGTCGGCGACGGCGCCCCCGTCAACGGCTGGTGGCACTGGACCCAGAACTGGGGCCAGTCGCCGTCCCCGTCCAACACCGGCATCAAGTGCTGGCCCGACCTGCGCGACTACACGAACACGTACCAGACGTCGTACGCCGCCTTCGGCAACGGCAGGCCCGCCACGCTGTTCTCCTCGTACGACCAGCAGACGGTGAACACGCACTTCCTGTGGATGCAGCAGAACGGCATCGACACCGCGGCACTCCAGCGCTTCAACCCCACCGGCGGCGAGGGTCCCACCCGCGACGCCATGGCCGCCAAGGTGCGCAGCGCCGCCGAGTCGTACGGCCGCAGGTTCTACCTCATGTACGACGTCACCAACTGGACGAACATGCAGTCCGAGATCAAGGCGGACTGGACGAACAAGATGTCCGCGCACACCGCGTCCCCGGCGTACGCGAGGCAGAACGGCAAGCCGGTCGTCTGCATCTGGGGCTTCGGCTTCGACGACAACAACCACCCCTTCACGGCCGACGCCTGCCTCGACGTCGTCAACTGGTTCAAGGGGCAGGGCTGTTACGTCATCGGCGGCGTCCCGCGCGAATGGCGGACGGGCACCGGGGGGTCACGGGCCGGCTATCTCGGCGTCTACCACGCCTTCCACATGATCTCGCCGTGGATGGTCGGAGCCATCGGCAACGTGGCCGAGGCCGACAACGCCTACACCACCTACACCGTCGGCGACCAGGCCGACTGCGATGCCAACGGCATCGACTACCAGCCGTGTGTGCTGCCCGGCGACCTGTCCGGACGCCAGCGCGCGCACGGCGACTTCATGTGGCGGCAGTTCTACAACGTGGTCCGGGCCGGGGCGCAGGGCATCTACATCTCGATGTTCGACGAGTACAACGAGGGCAACCAGATCGCCAAGACCGCCGAGACGCAGGCCTGGGTGCCCACCGACTCCGGGTTCCTCGCCCTCGACGAGGACGGCACCGCCTGCTCCGCCGACTACTACCTGCGCCTGACCGGCGACGGCGGCCGCATGCTCAAGGGCGGGCTCGCGCTGACCGCCACCCGTCCCACCCGGCCGGTCGTCCCCACCGGCGGCGACACCGCACCGCCCGCCGCGCCGGCTGCGCTGACCGTCAGCGGGCACACGAGCGACTCCGTCTCGCTGGGCTGGAACGCCTCGACCGACAACGTCGGTGTCACCGGCTACCGGATCCTTCGGGTGTCCGGTTCGACCAGCACCCAGGTGGGCACCACCGGCGCCACCTCGTTCACGGTGACCGGACTCGGCGCGGCCACCGCGTACACCTTCGACGTCGTCGCCCTCGACGCGGCGGGAAACGTGTCGGGGCCCTCCAACCAGGTCACCGTCACCACCGACGCCCCGTCCGGCAATGCCGACCTCGCCCTCCACCGGGCCACCACGGAGAGCGGTCACACCCAGACGTACGCCTCGGGCAACGCGACCGACGGCGACGCGAACACCTACTGGGAGTCCACCAACAACGCCTTCCCGCAGTGGGTCCAGGCCGATCTGGGCGCCTCCACCGGCGTCAGGCGGATCGTCCTTCGGCTTCCCCCGGCGACCGCCTGGGGCACCCGCACCCAGACCATCTCCGTCCAGGGCAGTACCGACGGAAGCTTCGCCACGCTTCTCGCCCCGGCGGGTTACACCTTCGACCCGGCGACCGGGAACACCGCGACTCTGACGTTCCCCTCCACCGTCACCACCCGCTACGTACGGCTCACCTTCACCGCCAACAGCGGCTGGCCGGCCGGGCAGGTCTCGGATTTCCAGGTCTTCGGCGCCTGATGAACAGAGGCCTTTCCGTGCGGGGCACCCGCCCGCGGCGCCCACTCCCGCTGCGGCGCGCCCGGCATCCCGCCGGCGCACTCCATTATGAATCTGAACTCTTTTACAGGGTTAGACACGAGAAGAGGTCTGGTCTACATTAGAGACTATTGACTTCCCGCGAGGTGGTCGACCTCCCAGGGAGTCCTGGGATCCCTCCTCCGCACCGGGATCGCGAGGGTTTCTCGAAGTCTCCGCCAGGACAAACAGCCAGGAGTACGACCCATGCCTCTCCACGGTGAGTACGAGCCGAGCGCAACCTCGTGGGTGCGCGACCAGGTCGCCCAGTACGAGGCCACCGACGGCGAGGAAGGGGGAACCTTCCTGGACCTGCCGGTCATCATCCTGACCACTATGGGTGTGAAGTCAGGAAAGGTCCGCAAGATGCCCCTGATGAGGGTCGAGTACGAAGGCTCCTACGCGGTGGCCGCGTCCAACGGGGGCGCCGACACGCACCCGTCCTGGTATCACAACGTCGTCTCGCACCCTCGCGTCGAGGTGCAGGACCATGCGGTCAAGCAGGACATGCTCGCTCGCGAGCTCCGAGGGGAGGAGAAGGCCGAATGGTGGAAGCGTGCGGACGCCGCCTACCCGTCGTTCGTCGAGTACCGGGCCGGGACCGGGCGTGACATCCCGCTCTTCCTCCTGGAACCGGTCACGGACAACGGCTGACCGGCTCCCGTGCCGGGTGATGGCCCAGGATCAGGGCCACGGCGGATCGCGCCGTCCGCTCGGGCGTCGCCCCGTCGGCATCGGCCTCGGCGACGGAGCCGATGCCCGTGATGATGTTGAGCAGCCGATGTGTGCCGGCGAACCCGGTCGTCCAGAACTGGTCGCGGACGACACCGAGCACGGCGGCCTCGTCGAAGCCTCGCTTTCGCCCCATGCGCCTTCACGTTCGCCGCAGGGTCAGACTTCCTGGTCGACGGCCTGGCGGCGGTCGTAGGCGCCGCGGGCCTCATGGACCGTCGCGGCCCGCTTCTCGGTCCAGGTGCACAGGGCCCGCATCTCCGCGGAGAGCTCGCTGCCGAGGTCGGTCAGGCTGTACAGCACCAGGGGCGGAGCCATCCTGGGGTCGACGGTGCGCAGGACGAGACCGTCCCGTTCCAGCGTCTTCAGGGTCTGGGACAGCATCTTGCGGCTGATGCCGCCGAGGGACCGCTGCAGCTCGGAGTAGCGCTGGACACCGAGTTCGCGAAGGCTCACCAGCATGAGCAGCGCCCACTTGTCCGCCAGGTCCACGAACACGTCACGACTCGGGCAGAGCGCGTCGAGGACGTTCATCGGACGGTCTGGGTCGACGATCGCCGAGCGCTCTTCTGCAGCCATGGAATCATTCTATACCAGGGATCAAAACGAGGTCATGATTCCGTACGAGGCTTGGTCCCCATTGCAGTCCAGGCCCGAACGGGTGTACGGGCCTCACCCACCGTGCGGGCAGGCCGGCAGGAGCTGCTCGGTCCAGATGCATTTGCCGGACGCCGTGTAGCGGGCGCCCCACCGGCTGCTCACGGCGGCGATCAGCTGAAGCCCGCGGCCACCCTCGTCGGTGTCGGCCGCTCGGCGGATCCTGGGCATCACGGGGCTGGCGTCGGCGACCTCGCAGACAAGGGTTCGGCCGCGCAGCAGCCGTAGGGTGATCGGTCCGCTCGCGTGGCGGACGACATTGCTGACGAGTTCGCTGACGACGAGTTCGGTGGTCATGATCACCTCGTCCAGGCCCCAGGCGGTGAGCTGGGCCCGGACATGCCTGCGTGCCTGGCCGGCGGCGGCGGGATCGTTCCGCAGCCGCAGGCAGGAGACGTCCTCGGCGGCCAGCGCGTGGGTGCGGGCGACGAGCAGCGCGCTGTCGTCCCTGAGGCTGCCCCGGTCGGGCAGCAATCCGGCGATCACGCGGTCGCACAGAGCGTCGAGGGACTCCGTCGCCGCACCCGTGGAGGCGGGGCCGGAGTCGGGGCCGGAGCGGGCCGGGCGAAGGCAGCGGGCGAGACGGCCCATGCCCTCGTCGATGTCCAGTCCGCCGGATTCCACGAGGCCGTCCGTGTAGAGGGCGATGGTGGTGCCGTCGGGCAGGCTGAACTCGACCGTGTCGAACGGCGGAGTGGCGGCGCCGAGCGGGGGGTTGACGGGCAGGTCCGGGAAGTAACTGGTTCCGTCGGGCCGGAGGATGACGGGCGGAGGGTGGCCGGCGCTGATGGCCTGGCACATGCGGCTGACCGGGTCGTAGACGATGCAGAGACAGGTGGCGTAGAAGCCGTCCCCGAGGCTGCCGACCACCTCGTTGAGGTGGAAGAAAAGCTCGTCGAGAGGCTGTTCGAGATCGGCGAGCGTACGGCCCGCGGTACGCAGTCGGCCCATGGCGACGGCCTCGGACACGCCGTGCCCCATGACGTCTCCGACGACCAGGGCGACCTGCTCGGCCGACAGCGGGATGACGTCGTACCAGTCGCCGCCCGCGTCCGTGCCGTCACAGGCGGGCTGGTAACGGGCGGCGGTGGTCACGGCGGGCAGGGTCGGCAGGTGGCGGGGGAGCAGACCGCGCTGGAGTTCCTGGGCCCGTCGATGCTCGGCGTCGTACAGCCGGGCGCGTTCCAGGGCCTGGGCGACCATCCCGCTCATCGCCGTGAGCAGAGCGCGTTCCTCGCTGTCGAACGAGTGCGGAAGGTCGTATCCGACGCAGGCGGCGCCCACGGTGCGCCCCGAAGCGACCAGGGGCAGGATCGCCCACGCCTGGAGCCCGGTCGCGGCAGGCAGGTCGGCAATCTCCGGATAGCGGGCCATGAACTCCTCCGCGGAGGAGACGAAGGTCAAGGTGCCCTCGATGAAGGACTGGACCGACGACGGAAGCTCCGCGATGCGGACACCTTCGAACCGGCGCAGACTCTCCTCCGAGTAGCCGGCGCTGCCCATCAGGAGCCCGCGACCGTCTTCGTGAGCCCAGACGCCGACGCCCTTGGCGTCGAACAGGGACGCCATGTGGGCTGTCATGACATCGGCCACGTCATGTCCGGTGACCGCACCGGCAAGGGCCCGAGTCATCTCGGCGATTGCGCTCACGCGCTCGACCGCAGCGCTTTCGGCGGCGACCTCCTCCATACGTCTGAGCCTACTTTCCGTCCGGGAGCAGTCTCGTGACGATCGCGATCACTCTCATTGTCCGTCATCCGGTGCGGGCGAGCCGCGCGGCGGGCGGAGCCGTGCCGCCGGAGCACGGTCCCGCGCGATGGTCCGCGCGCCATGACGCGTCCGGCGCGCCCGGTCCCGGCGCTGCTTCTGAGTGGACCGGCGTGCGTGATCCGCCACTTGCTCTACCCGAGTGGCGTGGTGATCCGCCCTACGGCGTCGACGACGGCGGCGCGATGCCGGGCCAGTCGCTGCGCCGACCACGGGGTGCCTCCGCTGGTCGGGCTCATGCCGCCGGTGAGGCTGAACCAGGCCTGGGCCAGCGCCAGCACGAAGGCCACCAGGTCCTCCGGGCCGAGCCCCGGCTCGACCCTGCCCCGCTCCTGGGCCGCCGCCACGGCTGTGGTCTTGGCGGTGTAGGTGGCGGCCTCCTGGCCGGTGGCGCCGGGGCGCTCCAGCAGCTTCCAGGAGAGCAGGCGCATCAGGTCGGGGTTGGCGACCAGGTCGTCGAAGATCCGTCCCGCGACTCCAGGGAGATCCTCGGCGTCGAAGGTCACGGTCTCCGTACCCACGGCGAGCACCCGGTCGATCACCGCGTCGAACAGCTGCTCCTTGCTGCCGAAGTAGGCGTAGATCCGTTGCTTGTTCGCGCGCGCCGTCTCGGCGATGCGGTCCACCCGGGCGCCGGCCAGGCCGTACGCGGCGAACTCGGCGAAGGCGGCGTCGAGCAGACGGGTCTTGGTCGCGGCGGAGTCTCGTGGCATGTCACCACACTAACAAGTAACCATCCAGTTGGTTTGACGCGTGCGGGCATGCGGTTCATCATGGCAACCATCCAGTTGGTTTCTATGGCTGGGTGACCTCGACGCAAGGAAGATCACGATGGAACTCCGCACGCTCGGCGGCCGGGACCTCACTGTCTCCGCCCAGGGACTCGGCCTCATGGGGATGAGCGCCTTCTACGGCAGCACCGACGAGGCCGAATCGCTGGCCACCATCGACCGCGCCCTGGAGCTGGGCGTGACCCTGTTCGACACCGCCGAGATCTACGGCCCCTTCGCCAACGAGCAGCTCCTCGGCAAGGCGCTCACCGGCCGCCGGGAGCAGGCAGTGATAGCCACCAAGACCGGAATCGAGATCGGCGACGACGGCGCGGTGAGCGGCCTCAACGGGCGCCCCGAGTACATCCGCCGCGCTCTGGACCGCTCCCTGCGTCACCTGGGTACCGACCACGTCGATCTCTACTACCTGCACCGCGTCGACCCGCAGGTGCCGGTCGAGGAGACCATCGGCGCGCTGGGGGGGCTGGTGGACGCCGGCAAGGTCCGCCACATCGGCCTGTCCGAAGCCTCACCGGGGACCATCCGCCGCGCCCACCGCGTCCACCCGCTGGCCGCGGTCCAGACCGAGTACTCGCTCTTCGAGCGCGGCATCGAGCAGGACGGGGTCATGGCCACCCTCAACGAGCTCGGAATCGGCCTGGTCGCCTACGCGCCGCTGGGGCGGGGCTTCCTCACCGGCGCGATCACCAGCCCGGACGACTTCGACGACGACTACCGCCGCATCGACCCCCGGTACCAGGGCGAGAACTTCCAGCGCAACCTCGCCGTGGTCGACGAGGTCCGCCGGATCGCCGCCGCCAAGCGGATCACTCCCTCCCAGCTGGCCCTCGCCTGGGTCCTGCACCAGGGCGCGGTCGCCATCCCCGGCACCAAGCGCCGCCGCTACCTGGAAGAGAACAGCGCCGCAGCCGCCGTCACCATCACCGCGGCGGAGAGGGCCGCCATCGACGCGGTGGCCCCGCACGGGATCGTCGCCGGCGACCGCTACACCCCCGACCAGATGCAGCTGCTCAACGGCTGAGTACGGGGGAGGGCCCGCCGACAAGTGGCCCGCCACGGCCTCTGGCCTCCCTGGAGGCCGAGATGAAGCAATCCCACCCCTCTTGGACGCTGATACAGGCAGCGTCCTCGGTCCCCAGAAAGTGATGAGCACCATGATCGATCATGTCTTCCTTACGGTGAGCGACCGGGAGCGTTCCGTGGAGTTCTACGGCCGGGCGCTGAAGCCGTTGGGTATGCGCCACGTGTTCGACTTCGACGGCTCGACCGCTCCGGAGTGGGTCGGCGACCTGTCGGGGTTCGGCACCGACACGGCCTTCACGTTCTGGCTGCGCGAAGGCGACAGCCAAGGGCACGCCGCCCACGTCGGATTCACCGCGCCCTCACGAGAGGTCGTCGACGCGGCATACGCGGCCGCCATGGAAGCGGGCGCGACCGACAACGGTGCGCCCGGGGATCGCCCCTACTTCGCTCCCGGGTACTACGCGGCCAACGTCTTCGACCCCGATGGGTACAGCCTGGAGTTCACCTACCACGGCCGGCCCTGACCTGGAGGTCTTCTCGCAGGCCCACAGGGACGGCGATGATCCGGCCGTCCCCCGCTTCGCGGCGACGGCATCACCAGCACGCGCGGAAGAAGGCCGACGACTCGCCCGTGCGGGATCCCGCTCGCGCTGCTCGAACTGGCCCGTATTCACGCTGGGGCCGACGAGGGGCAAGTCATCGGTTCCGTCCAGGACGTTTCACAGAGCTTCGGACCCGTCGGCACTCACGGCATCGGCATAGGTCTCGTGGAAGAACGTCACCACGGCGTTTCTTCCGCGACGCCGGAATCGCCTCCGGGGGCGATTGCTCAGAGCCAGTCTTTCCGTTTGAAGATCACGTACAAACTGGTACATACAACAGCCATCAGGACAATGGCGAAGGGATACCCGAGCATCCAGTGCAACTCCGGCATCCGGTCGAAGTTCATCCCGTAGATCGTCCCCACCAGCGTCGGCGCGAACAGAATCGCCGCCCAGGAAGAGATCTTCTTGATCTCCTCGTTCTGTTCGAAGCCCGCCTCGGCCAGGGCGCGCATCTCGGCGTTCTGCTGCTGGGTGACCAGGGTCGCGTTGACGGTGAGGATGTCGGCGAGGGCCTGGCGGAAGCCGTCGACGCGTTCGCTGGTGTGGGTGACGTGGTCGGCGACGTCGCGGAGGTAGCGCTGCAGCTCCTCGTCGGTGCCGTACTTGGCGAAGCCGGCCATCAGGGCGTGCAGCATGCCGACCAGCGGACGGGTGGCCCGCTGGAACTCGACCATCTCGCGGGAGAGCTCGTAGATGCGGCGGGAGACCGCGGGGTCGCCGCGGAAGACCTCGGTCTCGATCTCGTCGATGTCGTTCTGGACGCCGGAGACGACGGGCACGTACCCGTCGACGACGGAGTCGAGGATCGCGTAGAGGACGGCCTCCGGACCGAGCTTCAGCAGCTCGGTGGTGTCCTCCATCCGGCGTCGCACCGCGGAGAGGTCCGGTGCCGCGCCGTGCCGGACCGTGATCAGGAAGTCGGGGCCCACGAACACGTGCAGCTCGCCGAAGTCGACCTCCTCCAGCGCGTCCAGATAGCGCGCGGCGCGCAGCACGACGAAGAGGGTCTCGCCGTAGCGCTCCAGCTTCGGACGCTGGTGCGCCTCCATCGCGTCCTCGACGGCGAGCGGGTGCAGATCGAACTCGGCGGCCAGGGAGAGGAGTTCGGCCTCCGTGGGGCGGGCCAGGCCGATCCACGCCATGCCGTCGGGCTGGTCGCGCAGTTCACGGAAGGTGTCGGCGAGGGACGCGGGCGTCGAGACGCGTACGCCGTCGCGGTACAGGGCCGCCTGTACGACGCTGCCGGTGTCGGAGGTTTCCGTCGCCGGCGGGTCGGGACGGGGCGCCGGGGGTGTGACGGGGGGTGCGGCCGGCGCGTTGAGGGCGCGCCGCCAGACGGACTTCTTGCCGTTCCTGGCGGCCGGGCGGGGGCGTCGCTCGGACATTGCGGCTGCCTCCCATGTCGGTCCGTACGCGTGTGTGATCACGGAGCAGGATATACGGGTCAAATGTCCCGGGTAGGGGGCGGGCGTGCCGACCGGGCCAAGGCTCGCCGGACATCGCGGACAGAAGGTGTCCACAAGCCTAGCTAGCGTGCGGGACATGACGAGGACGAACGGCACGACGGCGGGCTCCCCGGAGGCGTACGGCGCCGAGGCGTACTGCGGAAGTACGCACACGACCGCGCGCGCGGGCAACGCTTCCCCCGCCGGGCCCGTACTCGGCCCCCGTGCCCTCAACCGGGCGACCCTGGAGCGCCAGCACCTGCTGCGCCGGTCCGCCGCTCTCACCGCCACGGAGGCCGTCGGCCACCTCCTCGGTCTCCAGGCGCAGAACGTGAAACCGCCGTACTACGCCCTCGCCGCCCGCCTCGAAGGGTTCTGTCCAGAGGATCTGTCGACGGCCATGGCGGACCGCGCCGTCGTCCGTATCGTCACCCTGCGCTCCACCATCCACACGCACACGGCCGACGACGCGCTCTCGCTGCGCCCACTCGTGCAGGCCGCCCGGGACCGGGAACTCCACGCCTTCCGCAAGGGGCTCGTGGGCGTCGACCTGGAGCGGCTCGCCGTGATCAGCCGGGAGCTGGTGGAGGCCCAGCCGCGCACCATGGGGCAGCTGCGGGAGGAACTGCTCGCCGAGTGGCCGTACGCCGACCCGTTCGCGCTCTCGGTCGCCGCGCGCTGCGGGCTGCCGCTCGTCCAGGTCACCCCGCGCGGACTGTGGGGCCGCGGCGGCCAGGTCGCGCTGACCACGGCCGAGCACTGGCTCGGCCGCCCCGCAGAGCCCACGCCTGCTCCCGACGCGACCGTGCTGCGCTATCTGGCCGCCTTCGGGCCCGCCTCCGTCAAGGACATGCAGACCTGGGCGGGGCTGACCCGGCTCCGGGAGGCGTTCGAGCGGCTGCGGCCGCGGCTGGTCACGTTCCGCGACGAGAAGGGCGTCGAACTCTTCGACCTTCCGGACGCGCCCCGCCCGGACGCGGACACGCCGGCCCCGCCGCGTCTCCTGCCCGAGTTCGACAACCTGCTCCTCGCGCACGCCGACCGCTCCCGGGTGGTGCCCGCCGCCCTCAAGGGCCGTACCTGGGCGGGCAACCAGGCCCACCGCACCCTCCTCGTCGACGGATTCCTGGCGGGGGTGTGGCGGCAGGACGGGAACGTCCTCACCATCGAACCCTTCGGCAGGCTCACGAAGGGGCGGCGGGACGAGGTGGTGGAGGAGGCGGAGCGGACGCTTCGGGTGATGTCCGGCGACGGGTCGTACGACATCCGCTTCGGGACCGTCACGGGGTAGGGCCCGCCCCGGACGTGCCTGCCGGACCCTCCGCCGGACGTGCCTGCCGTGACGGGGGTGTGGAACAGGGGGCGTTGCGGGCCGCTCGTGGAGGCCCGCAACGCCCCCTGGTCTGTGCCTGAGCGATGCTCAGGAGTGGTTCGGTGACTACGAGTTGATCTGCGTCTTCACCAGGTTCGAGAAGGTCGTCAGGCGGGTGTACACGCCGGGGTAGCCGGCCTCCGCGCAGCCGTTGCCCCAGGACGTGATGCCGGCCAGCACACCGCCGATGAGCAGCGGGCCGCCGCTGTCGCCCTGGCAGGTGTCGGTGCCGCCGTTGGTGTAACCGGCGCAGACCATGTCGGAGGCCACGTAGTCGGAGCCGTACGAACTCCTGCAGCTGGAGTCCGAGACGATCGGGACGGTCGCGGTGCGCAGCTGGTTGGAGGAGCTGCCGCTCTCCGACGTGGTGCCCCAGCCGACGATGCGGGCGGTGGAGCCGGCCGCGTACACGCCGGTGTTCGTGGAGGCGACGTACGACGCCGGGGTGTACGACATCGACGTCGACAGGGTCAGCACGGCCACGTCGTCGCCGTTGGTGGCGTCCGTGTAGCCGGGGTTGATCCAGATCCTGCCGACCTTGCTGACGGTGCCGTTCGTACCGTTGAGGTACGTTCTGCCGCCGATGACGCGGACACTGCTCGTCGTCTCGCCGACCATGCAGTGGGCGGCGGTGACGACCTTGTTGGCCGCGACCAGGGTGCCCCCGCAGAACTGGTTCTGCGAGGCGTCCGTGATCTGCATCATGAACGGGTACGCGGTCGTGGTGGTCGTCGTGCCGCCGACGATCGGCTGCGGGGCGGCGACGGCGCCCGGTGCGCACAGGAGAGCCGTCGCGGCGGCGGCAGCGGCCGCCGTACAGAGAGCGGCTGTCTTCGTGGCGCGGTTGAGCGCGAACATGGATCTCCTCAGAAGTTGCCGGTGGGGGGACGCACGGGTGTGGGGGGTTGGACACGGCGCCTGCGGGCAGACGCCGTGTGCCCGAGCGAGCGGCACGACGCTCACGCTAGAAGCGGGAGCGTTCCGCTTCCAAGGGGGGAACTCCCTAGCGGAGTTGGAGGAGGGAAAACCCTTGGCTGCACGGACCGGGGTTTAGCGTAAGGTCCGGCCCCTCCCGACAGCCCGCACCGCCCTGCACGGCGTCACCCACACCCACCGGACGGCCCGACCGGCCCTGGTGAGAGTCCTGATGACAGGTCGTCAGTGATGGGGCACGACGCCCCGGGTGCCCCGACGGCCGGCGCGCCACCCCGATATCGGTCACCCGATACCGGGTTCATCCGTTCCTGCGCCGCGCCGCCAGCCGGACGATGTCCACCCGCGACCGGATCCCCAGCTTCCGGTACACCCGGGTGAGCGTGGCCTCCACGGTCTTCACGCTGATGAACAGGCGCGCCGCGATCTCCCGGTTCGTGGCGCCCTCCATGACGAGTGCGGCGACCTGACGCTCCGTCGCCGCGAGGGTGTCGAGCGCCGCGGGAGCCGGCGCGGCCTGCGTGGGCCCGGTCACCGGCGCCGTAGTCGTCGCGGTCGCTCTCTCCACCTGACGCAGCCAGGGCATCGCGCGGCAGCGGCGGAACAGGCGGGTCGCCTCGTCGTACGAGGTCGGGCCCGGCGTGGGGGTCCCCCCTGTTCGACCGAGGCCGAGAGCTTGGGGGAGGGTCCGCACGTGCGCCAGGGCGTACGCGGCGCGGGCCTCCTCCAGCCCGTAGCCCAGCTTGCCGAGCCGGTCCTGCGCCGCGGTCAGCTGCCGTACGGCGGGACCCTGCTCGCCGCGCGCCGCCCGGACCAGCGCCTCGGCCCGGTCGAGCACCGCGAGCACGCTCTCGCGGCCGAGCCGCAGCGCCCGCGCCCGTGTGGCGTCGATGACGTCCTGCGCCTCGACCGGCTCACCGATCCGCACCAGCGCTTCCGCGAGGTCGCCGTGCCAGCGGCCGCGGGCCGGGTCGGTGACCCCGAGCCGCTCCTCCAGCTCCCGTACCCGGCGCAGGGACCGGACCACCGCCACGGAGTCCCCGGCGACCAGCTGGGCGTGCCCGAGGGCGCCGAGGGCGCGCGAGAGATAGACGAGGTCGCCGTCCTCCTCGGCGCGGTCCACGGCCTCCCGCGCGAGGGTGAGCGCCCGGTCCACGTCACCACCCGCGGCCTCCGCGAGCGAGGTGAACATGGCGGTCGCCGCCTCGCCGATCCCCGTGTCGCGGGCGAGCCGCAGGCTCTCGCGGGCCAGGTCCAATGCCCGCCCGCAGTGTCCGGAACGCAGCTCGGTCTCCGCGAGGCCGCGCAGGAAGTGCACCTCGCTCTCGACCATCCCGCGCCGCCGCACCTCGCGCAGCAGGGCGGTGATCGTGGTGCGCGCCTCGGCGAGCTGGTCGCCCATGATCAGCCAGCGGAAGCGGACGGCACCGGCGCCGTTGTGATCGCACGCCACCCGGGGATCCTGCGGCTCGCGCAGCGCCCGCTGGATGGTCGCGGGCGCGCCCGGGTGGCCCATCAGGGTCTCCATCTGCGCCTGGAAACCGAGCGCGAGGAGTTCGGTGGGCCGGTCCCCGGCGCGGGCGGCGAGCTGGGCGGCGATGGCGGCCTCCTCGCGGCCCTTGGTCATCTCGCCCTCGACCAGCAGCGCCCGCCAGGCGAGCTGATAGCGCACCAGCGCGAGCAGCCGCGGGTCCTCACCCGCGTCCGCGAGCGCCTGCGGGAAGACGGCGTCGACCTCGGCCATGGCCTGCCCCGCCGCGTCGATGACGACCATCCAGCCCCGTACGCGGTCGGCCGGCGCGGTGACCCGGCGCAGCGCGTCGCGGGCGATGTCCCGCGCGAGGTCCGACTCGCCGGCGGTCAGGGCGTCCTCGGCCGCCTGCAACCGCCGTTCGTCCGGGCCGGGCTCGGCGTCCACGGGAGTGTGCCGGGCGGCGAGCAGGCCGAGCCCGGCGGCGACCGACGGCGCGCCGCGGTCGCGGGCCGCGGCCGCCGCCTCCCCGAGCCGCGCGGCGACCTGTGGATCGGTGCCGGTCGTGGCCAGGGCGAGGTGCCGGGCCCGCTCGATGGGGTCGGAGGCCGCCGTGGAGAGCGCGACGTGCGCGGCGCGGCGCTCGGCGGCGCTCGCCTCCGCGTACAGGGCGGCGGAGATGAGGGGATGCGCGAAACGGATACCCGGTGTCTCGCGTTCGGTCGCCAGCAGTCCGAGCGAGGCCGCGTGCGCGGTCTCGGCCTCGGCGTCCGCACGCCCGGCCGCGTGCAGCAGCGCCACCGTGGGGCGGGCCCCCGCGCTCGCGACGAGCAGGGTGCGGCGGGCCTCGGCGGACAGCATCTGCAGACGGCTGAGGACGAGCGCGCGCAGCGAGGTCGGTAC
The DNA here is from genome assembly GCF_040608315.1 of Streptomyces sp. NPDC005195. Classification (NCBI taxonomy): domain Bacteria; kingdom Bacillati; phylum Actinomycetota; class Actinomycetes; order Kitasatosporales; family Streptomycetaceae; genus Streptomyces; species Streptomyces sp. NPDC005195. Next base: position 98,872 of record NZ_JBEXHZ010000022.1, on the reverse strand, counting down.
GGGCAGTGGTTCACCGGGGCTCGGCCGGGTCGGGCTCTCGGCGAGCGCGCGGCCGAGCTCCAGGGCGAAGAGCGGGTTGCCGCCGCTGGTGCGGTGGATGTCGCGGACGGTGGAACGCGACAGCCCGGTGTGGCCGCGGTGGCCGAGGAGTTCGGCGGTCTGTGTCCGGGAGAGCGGGTTGAGCCGCACGGCCAGGGTGTTCGGCGGGGACGTGCGTAGATAGGGGTCGTGCTGTTGGTCCTGCGGATCGGTGTCGGTACGCACGGCGCACAGCATCCGTACGGGCATCTCGCCGAGCCGGCGGGCGGCGAAACCGAGCAGCTCGGCGCTGGCCGGGTCCAGCCACTGCAGGTCGTCGGCGACGATCAGGACGGGGCCCCGCGCGGCCAGCGCCCGGAGCACGGAGAGGACCGCGAGCCGCAGGGCGAGCCCGTCCCTTTGCAGGGTCGACTCGCCACGGCCGGTGAGGGCCGACTCCAGGGCGGTGCGCTGCGGCGCGGGCAGCCGGTCCGAGACCGTGTCCACCACCAGGCCGAGCAGGTCGGTCAGCGCGAGGAAGGGCAGATGCGATTCGGACTCGGTCGCGGAGCAGCGCAACACGGTGTGCGCCGATTCGGCGCTTTCCGCGGCCAGCGCCCGCAGGACGGTCGACTTTCCTATTCCGGCGGGGCCGTGCACCAGCAGGCTGCCTCCGCCGGCGAGCTGCTCGCGTGCCGCCGCGAAGAGCTCCTCCCGGCCGATGACCAGGTCGGGGCGGGGTCTCGCAGGTTCCTTGAAGTCCCCTCGCACGGTCACCGCTCCCCTCGCATGTCGTGTCCGGGCCAATGTTAGGCAATAACTCTTTGAATTTCGGACTCTCGGGGTGGTGAGGGAAATAACAGGAGCTATGCATAGGGCATTTCAGAGTACGACCCATTGAATGGAACATCCAGGCCGCCCACCTCCCGCCCACCGCCCGCAAACCGTCCGCCCACCGCCGGCCGCCCACCACCGCACACCGTCCGCCCGCGAAACCGCCGCCCGCAGAACCACCGCGCCGCAACCGCCGCCCGGACATCACCCCTTCCTACGGCACCCCTTCCTACGGCAGCAGTCCGGCGCGGCGTGCCGCGATCACCGCCTCCCAGCGCGTGTGGGCGCCGAGCTTGCGCATCGCCGACCGCAGATATCCCTTGACCGTCTCGGGGCGCAGCCCCAGCCGCTGTGCCGCGCTTCCGTTGGTGGCGCCGGCCGCGACACAGGCCAGGACGTCCACCTCGCGCGGGGCGAGCCCGACCTGCGGTCCGCCGGGCTCGGGGGCCGCCGCGCCGGCCAGGCGCCCGCACACGTCGAGGAGTTCGGCCCGCAGCGCCGGGTCGCCGATACGCGGTGCCAGCGCCCGCAGCGCCCCGTGCGCCTCCCGCACCTCCTCCCACGCGGCGCTTCCGGTCACCGGCTCGGGCTCCCGCGCGACGGCCAGCAGACCCCGCGCCTCGTCCCGTACGACCAGCGCCTGCTCCACGTCCCGGGCCGCCGCCACGGCCGCGCCGAGCGTGCGGTCACCCAGGGGCTGCGCCGTCCGCAGGGCGCCGTACAGCACGCCGCGCACCCGGCGGCGTACGACCACGGGCACCGCCAGCACCGAGCACAGTCCCTCGGTGGCGACCGCCACGTCGTACTCGTGGCTGATCTGTCGCGAGGCCGAGTAGTACGTCACCGCGCAGGGCCGCGCGAGGGCCACCGCCTTGCCGCCCAGACCGTTGCCCGACGACACCGCGAGCGCGCTGAGCGCGGGCGTCGCCGTGCCGCTGAGTTCGCTGATGCGCACCTGCGCGCGCCCGGACTCGACCAGGCCGCCGAACGCGACCGGCAGTCCCGTGACGCGCCGCAGCCCTACCAGCGCGGCGCGCATCTCCACCGCGTCGGCCGTTTCTGCTGCCACCTGTTCGCCCCTTCGTCGCGGCGCACCCCCGTTCGGGGGTAGTGAGACCTCCCTGACGGAATACACGATGTTAGGCGGTGGTCCGGCAACGAGGAGGACACATGACGGTGACGACGGACGCGACGGAGCGATTCCGCGCCGCGCGGGACTTCCTGCTGGAGCACCGGGAGGACTACGCGACGGCGTACCAGGGCTTCGAGTGGCCGCGTCCGGACTCCTTCAACTGGGCACTCGACTGGTTCGACGTCATCGCGCGCGGCAACGACCGCACCGCCCTGCACATCGTCGAGGAGGACGGCGCGCGCGCCGAGTTCTCCTTCGCCGCGCTGTCCGAGCGCTCCGACCGGCTGGCCAACTGGCTGCGCTCGCGGGGCGTGCGCGCCGAGGACCGGATCCTCGTCATGCTCGGCAACCAGGTCGAGCTGTGGGAGACGGCCCTCGCCGCGATGAAGCTGCGTGCCGTCGTCATCCCGGCGACCACGCTGCTCGGCCCGGCCGATCTGCGTGACCGCGTCGAGCGCGGCCAGGTCCGGCACGTGATCGTGCGCGCCGAGGACACCGCGAAGTTCGACGAGGTGCCCGGCCGTCACACCCGGATCACGGTCGGCGGCGGACGGCCCGGCTGGCAGCCGTACGAGGAGGCGTACGCCGCCGACGCGTCGTTCGAACCGGACGGTGTGACCCACTCGGACGACCCGCTGATGCTCTACTTCACCTCCGGTACCACCGCCCGCCCCAAACTCGTCGAGCACACGCACGCCTCGTACCCGATCGGCCATCTGTCGACGATGTACTGGATCGGGCTCGAGCCCGGCGACGTGCACCTGAACATCTCCTCACCGGGCTGGGCCAAGCACGCCTGGTCCAACCTCTTCGCGCCCTGGAACGCGGAGGCCACCGTCTTCATCCACAACTACACACGTTTCGACGCGGGCCGGCTGCTCGCGGAGATGGACCGGGCCGGGGTCACCACCTTCTGCGCCCCGCCCACCGTGTGGCGCATGCTCATCCAGGCCGACCTGACGCAGCTGCCGACGCCCCCGCGCGAGGCCGTCGCCGCGGGCGAGCCGCTCAACCCCGAGGTCATCGAACAGGTGCGGCGGGCCTGGGGGGTCACCGTCCGGGACGGGTTCGGGCAGACCGAGACGGCCGTCCAGGTCTCCAACAGCCCCGGTCAGCGGCTCAAGACGGGTTCCATGGGGCGGCCGAGCCCCGGCTTCCGCGTCGAACTCCTCGACCCGGTCTCCGGCGCGCCGGGCGTGGACGAGGGGGAGATCGCGCTCGACCTGTCGAGCAGGCCGGTGGGTCTGATGACCGGCTACCACGGCGACCCCGACCGCACCGCGGAGGCGATGGCGGGCGGCTACTACCGGACGGGCGACATCGGCGCACGCGACGCCGACGGCTACCTCACGTACGTGGGCCGGTCCGACGACGTCTTCAAAGCCTCCGACTACAAGATCTCGCCCTTCGAGCTGGAGAGCGCGCTGCTGGAGCACGAGGCGGTGGCGGAGGCAGCCGTCGTCCCGGCGCCCGACGCGCTGCGGCTCGCCGTCCCCAAGGCGTACGTGGTCCTCGCGGCGGGCCACGAGCCAGGTCCCGACGTCGCCAAGGTGCTCTTCGAGCACTCGCGCACGGTCCTCGCGCCGTACAAGCGCATCCGGCGCCTGGAGTTCGGCGAGCTGCCCAAGACGGTGTCGGGCAAGATCCGCCGGATCGAGCTGCGCGAGGCCACGGCCGCGGGCTCGGACGCCGAGTACCGCGAGGAGGACTTCCGGTGACCGAACTCTCCTACACGCACGGCACGAGCGGGACCGCTCTGCTGGGTGACACGATCGGGGCCAACCTGGACCGGACGGTGTCGGCCTGGCCGGACCGGGAGGCCCTCGTCGACGTGCCCTCGGGGCGACGCTGGACGTACGCCGAATTCGCCGCCGACGTCGAGGGGTTGGCGTACGCGCTGCTCGCCTCCGGTGTCGCCAAGGGCGACCGGGTGGGCATCTGGGCGGTCAACTGCCCGGAGTGGGTGCTCGTCCAGTACGCGACCGCCCGCATCGGCGCCGTCATGGTGAACATCAACCCCGCCTACCGCACCCACGAGGTCGAGTACGTCCTCCAGCAGGCCGGCGTCTCGCTGCTGGTCGCCTCCCTCCGGCACAGGACCAGCGACTACCGCGCGATGGTCGAGCAAGTGCGGTGCAACTGCCCGCGGTTGCGGGAGACCGTCTACATCGGCGACCCGAGCTGGGACGCGCTGATCCGGCGCGGGACGCCCGATCTGTACGACGACTTCTGGACCCGCGGGAGCGAGCTGTCCTGCGACGACCCGATCAACATCCAGTACACCTCGGGGACCACCGGCTTTCCCAAGGGGGCCACGCTCTCCCACCACAACATCCTCAACAACGGCTACTTCGTGGGCGAGTCGATCGCTTACACCGAGCAGGACCGCATCTGCGTCCCCGTGCCCTTCTACCACTGCTTCGGCATGGTGATGGGGAACCTCGCGGCGACCTCGCACGGCGCGTGCATCGTCATCCCGGCCCCGTCCTTCGATCCGGCCGCGACGCTGCGCGCGGTCCAGGACGAGCGCTGCACCTCGCTGTACGGCGTCCCGACCATGTTCATCGCGGAGTTGAACCTCCCCGGATTCGCGACGTACGACCTGTCCTCGCTCCGCACCGGGATCATGGCGGGCTCGCCGTGCCCGGTCGAGGTGATGAAACGGGTGGTCGCCGAGATGCACATGGCGGAGGTCTCCATCTGCTACGGCATGACCGAGACCTCACCGGTCTCCCTGCAGACCCGCCGGGACGACGACCTGGAACACCGCACCGGCACCGTCGGGCGGGTGCTTCCGCACCTCGAGGTCAAGGTCGTCGACCCGGTGGACGGTGTGACCCGGCCCCGGGGAACCTCGGGCGAGTTGTGCACCCGGGGCTACAGCGTGATGCTCGGCTACTGGAACGAGCCCGGGAAGACCGCCGAGGCCGTCGACCCCGGGCGCTGGATGCATACCGGGGACCTCGCCGTGATGCGCGAGGACGGGTACGTCGAGATCGTCGGCCGCATCAAGGACATGATCATCCGGGGTGGCGAGAACATCTATCCGCGGGAGGTCGAGGAGTTCCTCTACGCCCATCCGAAGATCGCCGACGTCCAGGTGGTCGGAGTGCCCCACGAGCGGTACGGCGAGGAGGTGCTCGCCTGCGTCATCGCCCGTGACCCGGCCGACCCGCCGACGATGGCGGAACTGCGCGCCTTCTGCGAGGGCCGGCTGGCCCACTACAAGATTCCCAGCCGCCTGCGCATCCTGGAGGCCTTCCCGATGACGGTGTCCGGCAAGGTCCGGAAGATCGAACTGCGCGAGAAGTACGCCGACCGGGACTGACGGCCGCCCCGTGCTCTCCCGTGGCCGCCCCGGTGGCCGCCCGCCGGTCAGGCCCCCGTGGCGGTGAGTTCGTCCGCGGGGGCGTTGACCGGCTGCGGGGTGCCGGTGAGGTCGAGGACGAAGAGGGGGATCCCGAGCCGGTCGGCGCCGGAGCGTGCGTCGTCCGTGTAGCCGGCCAGCGAGAAGTAGACGCACCGCGTGGACTCGCTCATCGCCGTCAGCCACAGGCACTCCACGTCCCGCAGCGAGGCGGGGCGGACCGTCGGGTCCACCTGGGCCAGGACACCCCGGGCCGCGAGCCCGATTCCCGACGGCGGCCGCTGGTCGGCCCTGCGGATGTCGCGGTAGCCGAGCCAGCGCAGATACAGCGCGGCGGCCGTCACGGCGTCCCGCGCGGTGCGGATGGTGACCGGCTGGAACGCCCGGCGGGGTGTCGGGGCGGTGGAGGGAGGCGGGGAGTGGTCGGGCGCGCCGCCCTCCGGGGGCGGAACGTCGGCGTGGTGGCCTTCGCCCGGAGCGGAACCGTCGTGGGAGGGGCCCTCGGCGGACCGCGCGGGCGCGGCGCCCGCACCGGAAGCCGACGACGCCTCGCCGGCCGGCGGGGCCGTCGCCCCGGCCCCGTGCGGGGCGGACGTCTCGGCGCCGCGTGGGGCGGACGCCTCGGCGGTGTGCGGGGTGTGGGCCTCGGCCGGGTGCGGTGCGCGCTCGGGGGTCTCGTCCCGGCCGGCGTCCGGCTCGGCGGCGGTGCCCGGCGCGATCCCGGCGCGCGGCGGTCGCCGTACCCGTCCCGGCCGTATCGCTCGTACCGGAATCCGCAGCACGGTCCCGCACACGCAGCCCAGTTCGGGATGGGGCCACTCGTCCTCGCGGCCGCAGGCGTCGCAGGGCACCTTCACCCAGTCGTCGTCCCAGACGCGGTGCGTCACGGGTACGGGATCCGCGAGGCGGTCGAGCGCGGGAGTGACAGGGGCGCCGCAGACGCACGGGTACGACGACGCGGCGAAGAGATGCTCGCGGCGGCAGGCCGGACACCGCACCGGCACGCTCTCGGCCATGGCCCACTCCAGGACGTCACGTCGGGACAGCGCGTCCATCGTCCTCCAGGGAAGGGGCCGCCGACAGCGAAACGCCCCGACAGCCTCGGGACCTTCCGCCGCACCTTCCTCCGGGCCTGCGTCCGCGCCTTCCTCAGGGCCTGCCGCCGTACCTTCCTCCGGGCCTGCCGCCAGGCCCTCCCCCCGGGGGAGGGCGCCGGGCGGCCGCCCTTGACGGCTCCTGGCAAGCCACCTACATTGTTTCCAGATAGTAGAAGTTAGTTTCCGCAATGTGGAATTTAGCGATTACAGCATGCGGAACGGAACGCGAAGTCATCCACGGATCACCTACGGAATCACCAGCTCTCCGCGGGGCGCGACGGAGCGCGAAACCGACAGCCGAAGCAGGAGTACTCCATGGCTCGTATGACCGCTGCCCGCGCGGCAGTCGAGATCCTCAAGCGCGAGGGCGTCAGCAACGCGTTCGGCGTCCCGGGTGCGGCGATCAACCCCTTCTACGCGGCCCTGCAAGCCGCCGGCGGGATCAGCCACACGCTCGCCCGGCACGTCGAGGGCGCCTCACACATGGCGGAGGGGTACACCCGGACCCACCCGGGCAACATCGGCGTCTGCATCGGTACGTCCGGACCGGCCGGCACCGACATGATCACCGGGCTGTACTCGGCCATCGGCGACTCGATCCCGATCCTGTGCGTCACGGGCCAGGCCCCGACCGCCGTGATCCACAAAGAGGACTTCCAGGCCGTCGACATCGCCTCGATCGCGAGGCCCGTCACCAAGATGGCCGTCACCGTCCTGGAGGCCGCGCAGGTCCCCGGCGTCTTCCAGCAGGCCTTCCACCTGATGCGTTCGGGCCGCCCGGGCCCGGTCCTCATCGACCTGCCCGTCGACGTGCAGCAGACGGAGATCGAGTTCGACCCCGAGACCTACGAGCCGCTGCGCGCGTACCGGCCCACCGCCACCCGCGCCCAGATCGAGAAGGCGCTCACCCTCCTGGGCGGGTCCGAGCGCCCGCTGATCGTCGCCGGAGGCGGTGTCATCAACGCCGACGCCTCCGAACTCCTCGTGGAGTTCGCCGAGTTGACGGGCATTCCGGTCGTCCCGACCCTCATGGGCTGGGGTGTCCTGCCCGACGACCACGAGCTGAACGCCGGCATGGTGGGTTTGCAGACCTCGCACCGCTACGGCAACGCGACCTTCCTGGAGTCCGACTTCGTCCTCGGTATCGGCAACCGGTGGGCCAATCGCCACACCGGCAGGCTGGACGTCTACACGGCGGGGCGCACGTTCGTCCACGTCGACATCGAGCCCACGCAGATCGGCAGGATCTTCGCCCCGGACTACGGGATCGCCTCCGACGCGAAGGCCGCCCTCGCGCTGTTCGTCGAGGTGGCACGGGAGTTGAAGGCCGCGGGGAGTCTGCCCGACCGGTCCGGGTGGGCCGCCGCCGCGCAGGAGCGCCGGGCCACCCTCCAGCGCCGTACGCACTTCGACGACATCCCCATCAAGCCGCAGCGCGTCTACGAGGAGATGAACAAGGCCTTCGGGCCGGAGACCCGGTACGTCTCCACCATCGGTCTCTCCCAGATCGCCGGCGCCCAGATGCTGCACGTCTACCGGCCCCGGCACTGGATCAACTGCGGCCAGGCGGGCCCGCTCGGCTGGACCGTGCCGGCCGCGCTCGGCGTCGCCACGGCCGACCCGGAGGCCCCCGTGGTCGCCCTCTCCGGCGACTATGACTTCCAGTTCATGATCGAGGAACTGGCCGTCGGCGCCCAGCACCGGATTCCGTACGTCCATGTCCTGGTGAACAACTCCTACCTGGGTCTCATCCGGCAGGCGCAGCGGGCGTTCGACATCGACTTCCAGGTCAAGCTGGAGTTCGAGAACATCAACTCGCCCGAACTCGGCGTCTACGGCGTCGACCACGTCAAGGTCGTCGAGGGCCTCGGCTGCAAGGCGATCCGGGTCACCGACCCGGCCGACCTGGGCGCCGCCTTCGAACAGGCCAAGAAGCTCGCCGCGGAGTTCCGGGTGCCCGTGGTCGTCGAGGCGATCCTGGAGAGGGTCACCAACATCTCCATGTCGACGACGAACGACATCGGCAACGTCGTCGAGTTCGAGGAGGTCGCGACCGACCCGGCCCACGCGCCGACCTCGATCAGGACGCTGAAGGTCTGACCCCGGGCGCGCGTCGCCCCAAGCCCGGGCGCCGACCGTACGGCCCGCCCCCCGTGTCCGGAGGCGGGGCCGTCACCGTGACGCCTCGACGGGCGAACCGACGCTGCCGGCAGACCTGTTGGGCGGCCCCGGGTTCGGACATCGGGCCAAGATGCCGGGCATTTTCCGACGGGACGTCAGGACGACTTGTGCGCACGGACATCGGTCGCGCCGGAGGTCATGACACAAAGGTCCGGAGCATTCCGGTTTCGGTCAGCTCGGTCCGGAACTGTGCGAGTGCCTTTCGTACGCCGGTCCGCCGCAGCAACTCGCCCATGCCCGCGGGGCGGTAGAGGGAGGCGTGCCCCGCCCGTTCGAGCGGGTGCGCCGTCCGGCGCGACGGGTGCTCAGCGGCCGCGCGCGACCGTGACGCCCGCATCGTGCCCGGCCGGCCGGCCTCCACCGCGCCCCGCAGGCGCAGGGCGAGCACGGCGACCGTCACCGCGGCGCGGGGTCCGCCGCGCACCAGGGCGACGGCACAGGGATCCGGTTACTCCGACATGCCGTCGCCCATGGCGCCCCCCGTGTCACTCCCGCCATGAGGCCCGCCGCCCCCGTGCCGGCGGGCCTCATGTGCCGAGAATGTGCCCTCGCCGGGGGCGGGGTGAAGCCCTCGGAGCGTTGTTCAGAGCTTGATTTGAGGGTTCCGTAGGCGGCGTACGTCCGGTGGCGTACAGGGGAGGCGCGCGGTGCCGGCCGTCACGGTGACGGGTGTTCGGACAGCCCCGGCCAGTCGTCCGGGCCACCGCCCTGCCAGTCGATGATGTCGCTCTCCTCGACCTCGATCTCGTCCAGGTCCGCCAGCCGCAGGATCTCGACGACATCGTCCAGGTGGTAGGCGATACCGAGTGTCTCGTCCCCGGCGGTGACCCGTCGCGACCCGTCCAGCCCTGGGGCGTGCACAACAATGCTGGGATAGTCCATGCCCTCAGGCTGCTGCCGGCGGGGCGGATGCGCACGCCGACGCACCCGGGGACGCCGGATACGGAAGATGATTCCGTATCCCGTATCCCGTATCCCGTATCCCGTATCCCGTATCCCGTATCCGGTGTCCCTGGCTCGGTGACGTACGAGGTGGTGTCCGTCCGGCGGCGCGCGGCCGGGCGTGACGGCGCGGTCGTGCCGCCGGACGGGGCCGGGCGTGGTGACCGCCCTCCTCGACCGCTCGGGCCTGACTCCCCGTACGGTCTACGACCTCACCGTCGACGACCTGCACACGTTCTTCGTGTGCGCGGGCGCCACCCCGATCCTTGTCCACAACTGCAAGGTCGCCCTGGGGTGGCAGAGGGGTGGGAAGCTCGACGAGTGGGCTCGGCTGCCCGAGAACAAGTTCACCACCTTCTCCAACGTGTCACCGAGGGACTTCGCACGTATGGCGGAAATGGCCATCGCCGACCCGAGCGTGATGTTGCACATCAACATGACGGGACTGGCCGAAAAGGGAACCTTCATGCACGCTGCCCAGCGCGGCCTGACGGGCGGGGAGGCCGGAGCTGCTGCCACGGACTACGAGATGTCCTTGATCGCGAGGGCGCTCGCCCATGGTCAGCGGCCGTGGAGTTCCATCAAGTTCTACTCCCCGTCGGGTCCGGATGGAGCCATGAGACTGGAGCCCCTGACAGATATGCCGGATCTGTCGATGTCGAAGGGAGACCTTGCCCCCGTGAAGGGTTCGGTCATCGGTTACTGCCACTGCTGAGGAGTCGATACATGGATCCCCATCGGAAAGACCCGTACCTGGACGTGACCGCTGCCGGCGGCCTTCTACCGGCGATGAAAGAGGCCGCGAAGCTGGACGGAGGTGAAATCTGGCCGGTGCCCTGGATCACCGACGCCATTGTCATCGAGACGGCAAGGGGTCATGTGTCGGTCGTTCCTGCCACCGAGGAGCGTCTATTCCGGGTGCGTGTCCATGTTCCCGGGTTCACCTGGGACGTTCCCGGGTTCACCTGGGATATCGGCTCGACGGGTGATCTCAGGTTGCTCGTGGAGATGGTCGTCACATGGCGGGACGGTGTGTCGTTCGACGAGTTGGCGGCGAGATTCACGTTTCTGGAGCTCGACGATTTCGCCAGGGCGCTCGAGAGGGGGGAGCCCACTTCTTCGCAGTGGGCTGACCTTCTGTCGGTCGAATACCACCGGAGGCAATGGAACCTTCTGCGCCGCCTCCATGCGGATGAGGTACTGCGGAACATGTTCCCGGTGATGTCACATGGTGCGGTCCGCCTGCGGGTGGATCTGTTCGACGGAGCGAGCCGGCAGGTCCGGGTTCATGAGCTGGACGGAGAGCGTTATGAAGTCTGCGCCGGGGTGCCCGGGGCCTCCTGGGTCGAGGTGCCGGCCGGTGATCTGATCGCCTGCCTGCGAGCTGCCTTGAACGAAGAGTGATCTCGACAGACCGATGAGGTCGAACCCCGTCAGGTAATTCCCGGCGGGGTTTCCTTCTGCGTCCCCAGATGGGAGCAGGGCGGCTTCGGAGGGCACGCCTGGGCGATGAACGGACGTTGTCGGCAAGGTCGGGGACTGGTGCAATGGCTGATGCTCCGCTACCAGTCCCGGCCCCTTCGAACCGGGCCGGCGGTTCTCCCGCACCGGGCTTTCCGGCATCGTCCACCGCCGTGCACGGGCCGTTGCCCGGCGTGTGTCGGACATGCCCTACGGCCCCACCGTGACTCGGGGTCGTGGAAGGCGGAGCGGGGACCGCGGCGGAGGCGCCGGGACCGGTGCTCCTTCCCTCAGGTCGAGAAGGGACTCCGGTACCCCGACCACCGCACTGGCTCGCCCGCCGCCGCGGTCCCGGTCCTGCCCGGCCGGCGCTGGATCACCCCTCATCCGGGTCCAACGCCGCCTCGGGCGGCTGGAGTGGAGGCTCGGGCCTCGCGCCGGGCGCGGGCCGCCTCCGCCACGCGTGACCGCAGGGCGGCCGCGTGGAAGTGGGCTGTTTCCCGGCGACGCCGTGCGGGAGGCCCCGCGCGAGGTCGCCGGCGATCGGTTCCGGACGGTGCCACCGCCTGGGCGCGACAGGACAGGTGTCGGCGGCGGCACCGCCCGGAAGTCTCAGAGCCGCGCGCCGGAGAGCCGCTCGACGGCCCGCAGCAGGGCCGAGTGGTCCAGGCCGCCGTCGCCCTGCGCGCGCAGCGAGGCCACCAGTTGGGCGACCACGGCGCCGACCGGCAGCGCGGCCCCCACGGTGCGGGCTGCGTCCGTGACGATGCCCATGTCCTTGTGGTGCAGGTCGATGCGGAAACCCGGCTTGAAGTCGCGGCTGAGGAAGTTGTCCTTCTTGCGCGTCAGGACGGTCGAGCCGGCCAGGCCGCCGTTCAGGACGTCGAGCGCGGCCCTCAGGTCCACGCCGGACTTCTCCAGGAACACCACGGCCTCGGCGCACGCCTGGATGTTCACGGCGACGATCAGCTGGTTGGCGGCCTTCACGGTCTGGCCCGAGCCGTGCGGACCGCACAGCGCGATGGTCCGGCCGAGCGCCTCGAAGACCGGCTCGGCCGCGTCGAAGTCGGCCTGCTCCCCGCCGACCATGATGGACAGCACGGCCTCGACGGCGCCGGCCTCACCGCCGGAGACCGGGGCGTCGAGGACGCGGATGCCCTTGGCCGCGGCGGCCTTCGCGAGGTCCACGGAGGTCTGCGGCGTGATCGACGACATGTCGATGAGCAGCGCTCCGGACCGCGCGTTCTCCAGGATGCCGTCGGGCCCGTACGCGATGGCCTCGACCTGCGGGGAGGCGGGCACCATCGTGATCACCACGTCGGCGTCGCGCACGGCCTCGGCGATCGACCCCGCCGCCGTGCCGCCGGCCGCGGCCAGCCGCTCCAGCTTGTCCCGCTCCAGGGTGAACCCGGTGACGTCGTACCCGGCCTTGATCAGGTTCTCCGACATGGGGGAGCCCATGATGCCGAGCCCGATCCACGCGACCTTCGGGAGTTTGCTCATGAGGGTGCCTTCCTGACGTCTCTGACAGGCTCTGCGCGTCGGTGGGGTGCCGCTCAGCGGGCGGCTCGGGCCGCGGCGGGCAGCCAGCCGAAGGCCTCGGCGCTCGGGCGGTCGCCCGGCTTGTACTCCAGGCCGACCCAGCCCGCGTAACCGGCCTCGCGCAGTTGCCCGAGCAGGTCGTCCAGCGGGAGCGTGCCGGTGCCCGGCGCACCGCGGCCGGGGTTGTCGGCGATCTGCACATGGCCGGTCTTCTCGGCGTACGCGGAGACCGCTTGCGACAGGTCCTCGCCGTTCATGGACAGGTGGTACAGGTCCATGAGGAATCTGGCGTTGCCGAGGCCGGTCGCCTCGTTGACCCGGTCGACGACGGCGACGCCGGCCGCGGCGCTCACCAGCGGATAGTCCGGTGACTCGGGCCGGTTGAGCGTTTCGATCAGCAGGATCGCGCCGATCCGGTGGGCCGCCTGCGCCGCGAGGACCAGGTTCTCCAGTGCGAGCGCGTCCTGTTCGGCCGGGTCCACGCCCTCGACGCGGTTGCCGTACAGGGCGTTGAGCGCCCCGCAGCCCAGCGACCGCGCGAAGTCCGCCGCCACGTCGACGTTGGCGCGGAACCTCTCCGACTCCACGCCCGGGATCGACAGCGCGCCCCGGTCGGGACCGGGCAGCCGCCCGGCGTAGAGGTTGAGGCCCGTCAGTTGGACGCCCGCGTCCTCGATCGCCCGCTTCAGGGCGTCGAGTTCGGCGGGTGCGGGAGTGGGGGAGTCGACCCAGGGCCACCACAGCTCGACCGCGGTGAAGCCGGCCGCCGCGGCGGCCGCGGGGCGCTCCAGGAGCGGGAGTTCCGTGAAGAGGATCGACAGATTGACGTTGAAGCGCTGCTGCGCGGCCGTGCTCGACGCAGAACCGGTCATGGACTCGGCGCCCCCTTTCATGTCGACAGGTCCGGCGGCCGGTGTTCGCGCCGGCCACCCAATTTCCTAGCTAATTCCACATTGTGGAAGTTAGTTTCTGCTTAATGGAAGGTTGCCGCCGGGTCGCGGGGCTTGTCAAGAGGGGGCTGCCGGAAAATCGACGCCGAGCAGTAGGTTGAGCGGGTGCGATTGAGAGTGGAGTTCACGACCGAGCCCTTCGACCTCGACGAGGCACCCCCGCACGCGCTGGTCGCCCGCGAGGTCGTCGAGGCGGCCGCGCTGGACGCCGTGGACGTCGGCCCGTTCGGCAACACCGCGGAGGGCGGCGCCGATGCCGTGCTGGACGCCGTCGACGCACTGCTGCGCAAGGCTCTGGCCGCGGGCGCCACGCGGGTCTCGCTGCAGGTGAACGTGGTCGGGGAGGGCGATAAGTGACCGGTACCGGGGACGATCCCTTCGTCGCGGCGGTCAAGCCGCTGGTCGACGCCATGGGCGGCGAGATGCTGGCGCCGGGCGAGGCCGGACCGGACGACGTCGTGCTCTCCTGGGAGGGCGCGGACGTGGTCGCCGTACGCCTGCCGCAGCTCGCCGACTCGCTCGATCACATCCTGGCCGCCCTGGAGCGCAAGCACGGGATGCCCCTGGCCGACCTCGACCGCAAGGCCAAGCAGGAGGTCGTACGGGTGCTGGAGGCGCGCGGGGCCTTCTCCGTGCGGCACGGCGTGGAGACCGTGGCGAGCGCGCTCGGGGTGAGCCGCTTCACCGTCTACAACTATCTGAACCGCGAGAAGCAGGTCTGAGGGGAATCCGGAGAGCCCGCTGGGCGCGGGGGATTCGGAAGGGGCGGGCGCCCTCACCGGCGAAGACGAGCAGGTCGGAGGCCCGGCGGACCCTCCTCTTCCGGCCGGCCGGCCCGTCGTGGGACCGCCGCCGACCGGATCACCCGGACGGCGGTTTTTGTTACCCGGATTTTTCAACAAAGTGTTGACGTGATGTTTTCGAGGGCGTTAGCTGTCCGCAGCCCGTCCAGCACAAGGCCGCGGAGGCATCCCGTGACGTCGAGTACGACACCCGGCGCTCTCGCCCGGTTCAACGCCCTGGAGGAGCGGGCGGCCCACGCCGCACTCCTCGAGGTGTGCGCCTCGGCGGCCTGGGTGCGCGGCCTGCTCGCCCGGCGCCCCTACGCCACCCCGGACGCCCTCTTCACCGCGAGTGACGCCGCGATGGCCGAACTGTCCGCGGCGGACCTGGCGGAGGCGATGGCCGGGCACCCGCCGATCGGGCGGCCGAGACCCGGCGACCCGACCTCCTCCCGGGAGCAGCGCGGCATGGCCGGCGCCTCCGAGAAGCTCAGGGCGGAGATGCTCGAACTGAACCTGGCCTACCAGGAGAAGTTCGGCCATGTCTTCCTCATCTGCGCCACCGGCCGGACCGGCGGGCAGATGCGCGACGCCGCCGAGGAACGCCTCGGCAACGCTCCCGAGCAGGAGTACGAGATCGTCCGCGTCGAGCTGACGGCGATCAACCGCATCCGCCTCGGCCGACTCCTGGAGGAAGAAGAGGCATGAGCACCGACGCCACGAGCACCGCCACCACGGCTTCCGTGTCCACGCACATCCTGGACACCAGCGCCGGCCGTCCCGCCGCGGACGTCACCGTGCGGCTGGCCGCCCGCGCCGGCCGCGACGCCGGCTGGCGCCCGCTCGGCGGCTCCGCGACCGACGCGGACGGGCGGTGCAAGGACCTGCCGGCGCTGCCGGAGGGGATGACCCACGTACGGCTCGACTTCGAGGTCGAGGCGTACTTCGAGAAGAAGCAAGCCGATGCGCAGCAGGACGCCCCCGCGAACCGGGACAGCGGTACGAGCGGAGTGTTCTTCCCCGAGGTGGCGATCACCTTCGCCGTGACGCCGGGCGAGCACTATCACGTACCGCTGCTGCTCAACCCGTTCGGCTACTCCGTTTACCGAGGGAGCTAGCAGACAGATGACGGACAACTCCCGACCCGCGCGCCCTGTGGTCCTGGGACAGAACCAGTACGGCAAGGCCGAGAACCGGGTCGTCAGGATCACGCGCGACGGCGACACCCATCACATCAAGGACCTGAACGTGTCCGTGGCGCTGAGCGGCGCCATGGAAGAGGTCCACTACTCCGGCTCGAACGCCAACGTCCTGCCGACGGACACCACCAAGAACACGGTGTACGCCTTCGCCAAGGAGTACGGCATCGAGTCCGCCGAGCAGTTCGGCATCCACCTCGCCCGGCACTTCGTGACCAGCCAGGAGCCGATCGAGACGGCGCGCATCCGGATCGAGGAGTACTCCTGGGAGCGCATCGAGACCTCGGACGCCGGCTCCAGGTTCATCGGCGCCGACGAGGTCAAGCACTCCTTCGTGCGCAAGGGCCAGGAGACCCGGGTCACCCAGATCACCTTCGACGGTGCGACCTGGGAGGTCGTCTCGGGACTGAAGGACCTGGTCGTGATGAACTCGACGAACTCCGAGTTCTGGGGCTTCGTCAAGGACAAGTACACGACGCTGCCCGAGGCGTACGACCGCATCCTGGCGACCGAGGTCTCCGGCCGCTGGCGCTTCAACTGGAGCGGCGACGAGCAGAAGATGCCCAACTGGGAGAAGTCCTACGGCCAGGTCAGGAAGCACATGCTCCAGGCCTTCGCGGAGACGTACTCGCTGTCGTTGCAGCAGACCCTGTACCAGATGGGCGCGCGCATCATCAACAACCGGAGCGAGATCGACGAGGTCCGCTTCTCCCTCCCGAACAAGCACCACTTCCTGGTGGACCTGAAGCCGTTCGGGCTGGAGAACGACAACGAGGTGTACTACGCGGCCGACCGCCCCTACGGGCTGATCGAGGCCACCGTCCTGCGTGACGGCTGCGAGCAGCGCATCCCGGTGGACCTCACCAACCTCTGACCTCACCGATGTCCCCGGCCGGCCGGGGGCACCACCCCTCTCCATCGGCACCCGTGGCGTCAACGGCCGCGGCACTCAAAGCTCCTGGGGTCCTGCCGTCCCCTCTCCGCAGAGCGAAAAGGACGCATCATGGCAGCAGCCCAGCGCATCGTCATCGAGAACTGTTCGATCGCGACCGTCGACGCCGACGACACCGAGTACGCCACCGGGTACGTCGTCGTCGCCGGAGACCGCATCGAGTCCCTCGGCGCGGGCAGCGCCCCCGAGGGGCTGGAGAACGTGGTCCGCCGCGTCGACGGCACCGGCCACCTGGCCACACCCGGCCTGGTCAACACCCACCACCACTTCTACCAGTGGATCACCCGCGGGCTGGCCACCGACCACAACCTCTTCGACTGGCTCGTCGCGCTGTACCCGACCTGGGCGCGCATCGACGAGCAGATGGTGTACGCCGCCGCGCAGGGCTCCCTCGCGATGATGGCCCGCGGCGGTGTCACCACCGCCATGGACCACCACTACGTCTTCCCCAAGGGCTCCGGAGACCTGTCCGGCGCCATCATCCGGGCCGCCCGCGAGACGGGTGTCCGCTTCACCCTGGCCCGCGGCTCCATGGACCGCGGCGAGACGGACGGCGGTCTGCCGCCTGACTTCGCCGTCGAGACCCTCGAAGACGCCCTCGCCGCCACCGAGGCGACCGTCGACGAGCACCACGACGCCTCCTTCGGCGCGATGACGCAGATCGCCGTCGCCCCCTGCTCGCCGTTCTCCGTCTCCACCGAACTCCTCACCCAGGGCGCCGAGTTGGCCCGCCGCAAGGGCGTACGGCTGCACACGCACGGTTCGGAGACCGTCGAGGAGGAGCAGTTCTGCAAGGAACTGTTCGGGATGGGCCCGACCGACTACTTCGAGTCCACCGGCTGGCTCGGTGAGGACGTGTGGATGGCGCACTGCGTCCGCATGAACGACTCCGACATCGCCGCCTTCGCCCGTACGAGAACGGGTGTCGCCCACTGTCCCTCCTCCAACGCCCGCCTGGGCGCCGGGATCGCGCGCGTCCCCGACATGCTCGCGGCCGGCGTCCCGGTCGGCCTCGGCGTCGACGGCACCGCCTCCAACGAGTCCGGCGAACTCCACACCGAGCTGCGCAACGCCCTCCTCGTCAACCGCCTCGGCGCCCACCGGGAAGCCGCCCTGAACGCCCGGCAGGCGCTGCGTCTGGGCACCTTCGGTGGCGCGCAGGTCCTCGGCAGGGCGGCGGAGATCGGCTCCCTGGAGCCCGGCAAGGTCGCCGACCTCGTGCTGTGGAGGCTCGACACCCTGGCGCACGCCTCGATCGCCGACCCGGTGACCGCGCTGGTCCTCGGCGCGGCGGCCCCGGTCACCCTCTCCCTCGTGGGCGGCCTCCCGGTCGTCGAGAACAGCCGGCTGCTGAACGTCGACGAGGACGCCGTCGCCCGCTCCACGCGGGCGGAGGCACAGCGCCTCGCGCGGATCACCGCGCGGGCCTGAGCAGCCCGAAGATCTCCGGCCGAGGGGGACGGCCCTCGGCCGGAGGCCATGGACCCGAGCGGGGTCCATGGCCACCGTCCCCGGTGGGCGCGCATGGACGTGCGCCCCACCGGGACGGTCTCCGTCACCCGGACACCCCGCTTCCTGACGGTCCCCGCCGCCCGGACGGGCTCTCCTCGTGACGGCCATCGTCCCGGTCCCGCACGACCGCGCATCACCTCCCTGACACCCGCGTCGGAGCCGACGCGTAACCGACCGGAGGAGCCGCCGTGGCCGCCCCATCGACGCCCAGCAACGAGGCAATACCGCACAACGAGCCGAAGCACCCGGTCGACGAGAAACTCCCGCCGCTGAGAATGGCCGCCAGCGGCCTCCAGCACGTCGCCGCCATGTACGCGGGAGTCGTCGCCCCACCACTGATCGTCGGCGCCGCCGCGGGCCTGACCGGCGGCGAACTGACCTTCCTCACCGGCGCCTGTCTCTTCACCGCGGGCCTCGCCACCTTCCTCCAGACGCTCGGCTTCTGGAAGATCGGTGCCCGGCTGCCGTTCGTCAACGGGGTCACCTTCGCCGGCGTCGCCCCGATGACCGCGATCGTCGCCTCCACCGAGGACAGGAGCGACGCGCTGCCGGTCATCTTCGGCGCGGTCGTCGTCGCGGGCGTCCTCGGCTTCGTCGCCGCCCCCTTCTTCAGCAAGGCGGTCCGCTTCTTCCCGCCCGTCGTCACCGGGTCCGTCATCACCCTCATCGGCGTCTCCCTGCTGCCGGTCGCCTTCGGCTGGGCGCAGGGCCCCGACCCGGCGGCGCACGACTACGGTTCGCCGACCTTCCTCGGCCTCGCCGGCACGACGCTCGTGATCGTGCTGCTGCTGCGCCGCTTCGCCCGCGGCTTCGTCAAGCAGATCGCGGTGCTGCTCGGCCTGGTCGCCGGCACCCTCGTCGCGATCCCCCTCGGCATCACGGACTTCGCCCCGGTCGCCGACGCGGACGTGGTGGGCTTCCCGGCCCCGTTCCACTTCGGCGCCCCGCGGTTCCAGTTCGCCGCGATCCTCTCGATGTGCGTGGTCATGGTGGTCTCGATGACCGAATCGACCGCGGACATGCTGGCGTTGGGCGAGATCGTCGAGCGGCCCGCCGACGAGCGGACCATCGCGGCGGGCCTGCGGGCCGACACCCTCGGCTCCGCGCTCAGCCCGCTCTTCAACGGCTTCATGTGCAGCGCCTTCGCCCAGAACATCGGCCTCGTCGCGATGACCCGTATCCGCAGCCGGTACGTGGTCGCCACGGGCGGCGGCTTCCTGGTCCTGATGGGCCTGTGCCCGATGGCGGCCTCACTGATCGCGGTCGTACCGCGTCCGGTGCTCGGCGGAGCGGGTGTGGTCCTCTTCGGTTCGGTCGCCGCCAGCGGCATCCAGACCCTCGTAAGGGCCGGCCTGGACAAGGACAACAACGTCCTGATCGTCGCCGTGTCGCTGGCCCTCGGCATCATCCCGATCACCGCGCCGGACTTCTACCACGCCTTCCCGGTGACCGCGCGGATCGTCCTGGACTCGGGGATCTCGACGGGGTGCGTGACCGCCGTGCTCCTCAACCTCGTCTTCAACCACTGGGGGCGGCGGCGTGACGCGGGCGAGGTCATCCACCCCATGGAAGCCGGCGAGGACCTGAAGGCCGTTCCGGCCCACTGACCCCGCGGACGTCACCACCGGCACGCAGACGCCCCGGGGACGCGCGCGGGGCGCGGCATCACGAGTGCCGCGCCCCGCGCCGTCGGGCCCGGGGCCGTCAGCCGATGTGGTAACTGTCCCCGTACACCTTCCAGTCGAGCGGTGTGTTCAGGTTGAGGTTCCGGTTCTTGACGAACACCCGCTGCTCGGTGTCGACCCGGCTGGTGTCGGAGTGCGCCTCCTCCTGCTTCATCGCCCAGACCCGGGCGTCGAGGAAGGCGTTCAGATACGTCACCTCGTCGCCGCCCTGGGCCGGCGGCTTCGCCTTGGCCAGCGCCCGCTTGCGGATGCTGCTGAAGCTGGTGCTGTCCGTGCCGTCGCCGTGCATGACGATGGCGTCGTAGTAGGTGAACTGGCCGAGCACACCGATGCCGTCGGCCTTGCCCCGCTGGACGGCCGGGTTGAAGTAGACCCGGTCGCGCTCGTCGTTCTGGGCCTGCTGGAACGCCGTGTCCTGGGCGGCCTTGCGCCAGTCGGCGGGGAAGCCGGGGTCCAGGCCCTGGTGCGAGTCGCTGCCGTCCACGTCGCGCAGCGCGGGCAGGTACTTGGCGAGGACGTTGCCGGGCTTACGCTGCGTGTACAGCTCGACGAGGTCGAGCATGTCACCGGTGCCCGAACAGAAGCCGATGATCCCGGCGGTGTAGCCGCGGCCGTCGCCGATGTCCTCGATGTACTTGTACTGCGCCTTCCAGTCCAGCGAGGAGTTCTCCGCACTGGAGACCAGCTTCATGGCGATCTCCTTCTTCGCCGGGTCGTCCAGGCCGACGGCCGCGGCACCGCTCGCGGACTGCGCCGCGAGGACCGGACCTGCCACCAGTGAGGCTCCTATCAGAGCGAGCAGGGTGCGTCGTGAGGTGTGGATGTGGGGGGTGTGCACGGTACCTCCGATGAGGGGAGTGAGGCGTCCACTTACTGTTAGGAAGGTTTCCTACCAGAGATTGGACGCGGCGAATACCCTTCAGGAGAAGGTGACTTGGCGACGCGTCCCGGCCAACAGGCCCTAAAGGCAGGCAGTTTGGGCATTCACTCGGCCCGCTGTCCCTGACGGACCGGGCCGAGCGCCACCGCGTGAGGGTCGCCGGGTCACCGCGGCCCACGACGTCCGGATCGGCGGCGGCACGGGGACGGACCGAGTGACCGGCGTGCCTCAGACGCGCCGGGGAGACGCCAGCGCGTACCGCACGCCCGTACGAGGCTCCGTGTACTCGCCGGTCTGCCAGCCCGCCTTCTCCAGCGTGGCCGCGCAGGCCCGCAGCGCGCCGGGGTCGGGCTCGTGAACGGCGACGGCCTCCGGCTGCGGTGTCGCCCGTACCCGGTAGCCGCCGTCGGCGGCGTCCGCACCCGCCGGGCGGTGCCCGGCGGCCTCCAGGGCGAGCGCGGCCGCCTGCACCAGATGCGTACGCTCCCACCCGCACGGGCGGTCCACCGCGCCGTCCGGATGGGTCATCCGGCGCAGCTCCAGGAGCCCCTCCCAGGCGCTGCGCACCTCACGCCGACGGGAGGGCCCGCTCGCCGCGGTCTCCTCGCCGCCGATCCGCGCGGCGAACACCCCCGCGTCGGCGGCCGGGGGAGCGGGCGTCACCGGGACGGCCTCGGGGGTTTCCGCGACCGCCTCGGGGGTCTCCCGCACGCGATGTCCGGCGGGCGTCAGGAAGTGGGCGTGCGGCGGACGCGGATGCCGGAAGGCGAGCCCGCGCTTCACCAGCGCCGCGATCTGGCCCTCGGTGCCCTTCAGCCGGCCGGTCACGGGGTCGGCGGCGTCGATCACACGCCGCTGCGCGGCAGTCGGCGGTCGTGTCATGGCGCACCCCTTCCCCTGGACCCGGCCGGTGCCGGTCCATGCGAAGACTACGAGGCGGGTCTGACATTCCAGCCGGCCACCACATGCCGGCGGTGCTCGGTGCTCAGCCGGCTCACGGTCCCGGTGGCGAGCTGGAACAGCGCGCCGGCCTCCGCGGGCAGCCCCAGCCGTCGCGCCGTCAGCACCCGCAGGAAGTGCCCGTGGGAGAAGACGGCGACACTGCCCTGCACCTCGGCGAGAGTCGCGTCGATCTTGGCCAGCATCCGTTCCGCGCGCGCTCCGACCTGCTCGGGGCTCTCCCCGGGATGCTCCGGCGGTCCGGGCGCGACACCGTCGTCGAAGAGGAACCAGTCGGGCCGGGCCCGGTGGATCTCCACGGTCGTCACACCTTCGTACCCGCCGTAGTCCCACTCGCACAGGTCCGCGTCGACCCGCGCCGCCTCGACCCTGGCCAGCCGCGCCGTCTCCCGTGCCCGCCGCATCGGGCTGACGAACGCGGCGGAGATGTGGAACGAGGCGATCAGCGGGGCCAGTCGCCGCGCCTGCTCGCGGCCGTTCTCGGTCAACGGGATGTCGGTCGATCCGGTGTGCCGCCCGGACAAGGACCACTCGGTCTCGCCGTGCCGCACGAGAAGGAGGTCGCCCATGGTGGTGGTTCCTCTGCTCGCCGAAGGTTCACGCGACCCAGGCTACGAGCCCGGACCTCCGACTCCGCGGACGCGCACGGGTGGGGCGTGGCCGTCAGGAGGGGGAGGAGGCGACCGCGAAGGTGACGAAGGCGGTCCAGTGGTCCGGGGTGAAGCCGAGGAGGGGGCCGTCGATGTTCTTTGAGTCGCGTATGTGGACCGTGTGCGAGGCGGCGGCGACCTCGACGCACTCAGGGCCGTCGTTCGTGCTGTAGCTGCTCTTGTACCACTTCAGCTCGGACCTACCGGTGGTCATGTCTCTCCCAGCACTTTCTCGATGAAGGCCAGCGAATCCCGCGGCGTGAGGGCCTGGGCCCGGATGATCCCATAGCGGATCTCCAGGACCTGAGTCTCCTTGGGGTCGGAGATCAGCCGACTGGTGAGCTGGACCTCGTTGTGTCCCACCGTGTCGCCTCCTCGGAGCTTCAGCAG
Organism: Streptomyces sp. NPDC005195; assembly: GCF_040608315.1. NCBI lineage: Bacteria > Bacillati > Actinomycetota > Actinomycetes > Kitasatosporales > Streptomycetaceae > Streptomyces > Streptomyces sp. NPDC005195. Next base: position 76,338 of record NZ_JBEXHZ010000022.1, on the reverse strand, counting down.
ATGGAGCGACCCGGCGAGTCCCGCGTGGTCCTCGCGGTCCGTGGGCATGACCTGGATCTCGACATCACGCCGCCGCCCGATGTCCAAGAGGTGTTCGAGTTGTCGACGCATCACCGTCCTGCCTCCGAGCGGACGGCGCAGCGTCACCTCCTCCTGCACGAAACTGGAGATGGGAGGCGGCTGTTGAGCGAAGATCTCCTGGCGTGCCAGCCGCGCCGCGACCAGTCTTTCCATCTGGTCCTCCGTGAACAGCGGGCGACGCATGCCGTACAGGGCTCGCGCGTACTCCTCGGTCTGCAGCAGACCGTGGACCACCGTGTTGCCGTACGCGCAGATCTCGACCGCCTCACCCTCCAGCTTCGCCAGATCCCGCACCTTCTTCGGGTACCGGGCCTCCTCCACGTCCTTCGCCAGCCCGGCGATCATTCCGGCCGCACCGAGCGCATGGTCCGCCGCTTCGAGGAACTGCCTTCTCGGCGCCCGTCGTCCGCGCTCCACGGACGACACCTGTTCCTCGCTGTACCCGATCGCGGTGCCCAGTTCGGACTGCTTGAGCGCGGCCCGCTCGCGCCACATCTTGATGACCTTGCCCACCGTGCGCAGCACGGCCGCCGACTCGTCGTCGTTGCCTTCCAGCCGCGGCTCGTCGGCCGTGACGTCCATGTCCCGCACCTCCACACGGCGCGGGCCGGACGGCGTCGGACCGCGACCGGACAGTGACCCGCGTATCACCGATGTCGGTGCCCAGCCTAGTGACGACCGGCCACGCTGAGTGACCTGAACGTGGATGTCGCGGCTTCCGCCCGCGGGTTCGGCCCTCGCGCCCTACTGCCGGTACCCGCTCAGGAACCGCCCGATCCGGCTGATCGCCGCGTCCAGGTCGTCGACGTGCGGGAGGGTGAGGATGCGGAAGTGGTCGGGGCGGGGCCAGTTGAAGCCGGTGCCCTGGACGACCTGGATCTTCTCGCGGAGCAGCAGGTCCAGGACGAACCGCTCGTCGTCGTGGATGCGGTGCACCTCGGGGTCGATGCGCGGGAAGGCGTACAGCGCGCCCTTCGGCTTGACGCAGGAGACGCCCGGGATCTCGTTGAGCTTCTCCCAGGCCCGGTCGCGCTGTTCGCGCAGCCGGCCGCCCGGCGCGGTCAGCTCGTGGATGGACTGGCGGCCGCCGAGCGCGGCCTGGATGGCGTACTGGGCGGGCGCGTTGGCGCACAGCCGCATGGAGGCCAGCATCGTCAGGCCCTCCAGGTAGTTGCGGGCGTGCTGCTTGGGGCCCGTCACCACCAGCCAGCCCGAGCGGAAGCCCGCCACCCGGTACGTCTTCGACAGACCGCAGAAGGTCAGGACCACCAGGTCGGGGGCGAGCGCCGCGGCCGAGTGGTGGACCGCGTCGTCGTAGAGGATCTGGTCGTAGATCTCGTCCGCGAAGACCATCAGGCCGTGCCGGCGGGCGAGGTCGAGGATGCCCTCGACGACCTCCTTCGGATAGACGGCGCCGGTGGGGTTGTTCGGGTTGATGATGACGACGGCGCGGGTCCGGTTGGTGATCTTCGACGCCATGTCGGCCAGGTCCGGGTACCAGTCCGACTGTTCGTCGCAGAGGTAGTGCACCGCCTTGCCGCCCGCGAGCGTGGTGACGGCGGTCCAGAGCGGGAAGTCCGGTGCGGGGATGAGTACTTCGTCGCCGTCCTCGACCAGGGCCTGGACGGCCATCGAGACGAGTTCGGAGACGCCGTTGCCGAGGAGGACGTCGTCCACGTCCACCTCCAGGCCACGGTCCTGGTACCGCTGGGCGACGGCCCTGCGGGCGGAGAGGACACCGCGCGAATCGGTGTACCCGTGCGCCTGGGGCAGCATCCGGATCATGTCCTGGAGGATCTCCTCCGGCGCCTCGAAACCGAAGAGCGCGGGGTTGCCGGTGTTGAGGCGCAGCACGCTGTGGCCGGCCGCCTCCAGTGCGTCGGCGTGCTCGATCACCGGGCCACGGATCTCGTAACAGACCTCGCTGAGCTTGCTGGACTGCCGGAACTCCATGAGCTGCGTCCTCCGGTTCGTGGTGTTGCTTGGTTTTACCAAGTAGACGCTTGGAAAGTCCAACAACATGTCTAGACTGCGTCGCATGTCACCTCGCCGAAGCTACGACCAGTACTGTTCCGCGGCCCGCGCGCTCGACGCCGTAGGTGACCGCTGGACCCTTCTGATCGTCCGTGAGCTGCTCGGCGGCCCGCGCCGCTACACCGATCTGCACGCGGATCTGCCCGGCGTGAGCACGGACGTCCTCGCCTCCCGGCTCAGGGACATGGAGCGCGACGGGCTGGCCACCCGGCGCAGGCTGCCGCCGCCCGGCGCCGTGTACGTCTACGAACTCACGGACCGGGGAGCCGGGTTGCTCCCGGTTCTGCAGGCGCTCGGGGAATGGGGTGCGCCCGCTCTCGGCGAGCGCGGGGCCACCGACGCCGTACGGGCGCACTGGTTCGCGCTGCCCCTGCTGCGGGGCCTCGCGGGGGAGGGCCAGGGACTGGTCGAAGTCCGGCTGGAGGAGGGCGAGTTCCATGTCAGGCTGGGCGCCGAGGACGGCCCTGTCTACGGGGACGGGCCCGCCCCGCAGGAGCCGGACGTCCGGCTGTCCCTGGACACCGCGACCTGCACGGCGGTGAGCCGCGGGGCCTCGACCGTGCTGGAGGCGGTGCGGGAGGGCCGTATCGGGGTCACGGGGGAGAGCACCCTCGCCAAGGTGCTGCGCGGGGAGTGACACCGGTGTGCCGGCCGCGTGTTCGGTGGCGTACTCCGCGACGAGGGCGTGCCGCCCGCGCCGGACACTTCCAGCGTGCTCGAAAGCATTGCGCGCGGCGGGGCGGCGACCACAGGGTGGCAATCCCGGCCGGTGCGAACGCCGTTGCGACGGCGGCGGCCCGACCGAGCGCGGGGTGTCCCGCACGCCGCCCGCCGGACCGGGGCCCGGACGGGTGACGTGCCGGACGGGGACGGGGCCCGCCGTGCTGTGGGGGGAGCACGGCGGGCCCTCGCCGTCGTACGGGCGTCCCCGCCGCCGTACGGCACCGGGGCCCTAGAGGCCCGGGGGCACCCGGGAGGGCCGTCCCGATCCGCGGGTCAGCGCGTAGCCGCCGATCCCCGCGAGCGCCGCGAGGATGCCGCCGATCGCGGTCCACACCCAGCGGTCGGACCACCAGCCGGAGGTCCAGCCGTCGTCGGGCTCGATCGACGACAGAGCGGTCTTCGAAGAGCCGGAACCGGAGTCGGACTCCTTGGCGCTCGTCGCGATCCCGGGCACCAGCGGCTTGCCCAGCGAACCGTCCACCGCCGCCGCGCCGCCGATGTCCTTGGAGCCGACCTTCACCTCCGCGCCGACCGGCAGGCCCAGTTCGGACGCCGGCAGTCCGGTGGCCGTCAGCCGGATGTAGTACGTGCCCGGCAGCGGGTCGTCGGCCCAGGTCTCCGACCAGGCACGCACGGTACGCAGGGTGCAGGACAGCTCCACGGTGGCCGCGTCCCGCGCCGCCGTCCGCGTCTGCGCCCCGTACTGGCACGCCTGGCGCCGCCGCAGCCCGTCGTACACGTCGACCTGCCAGGTCTCGGAAGCCCCCCGCGTGGAGGCCTCCGGCAGCTTCACCGTCGCCTTCACGGTGGGCCGTTGACCGGCGTCCGCGGGGAACGACCAGTACAGGTAGTCGCCCGCGGACCCGCTGGCGGTCGCCCGAGTGCCCTGCTCGATCTCGGTCGCCGTACGGAACGACGTACCGGCCCGGGTGGGCGCGCTGTCGTCACCCGACGGGCTCGGCGAGGGCGAGGAGTCGGCGACGGCGGGTGCCGCCGCGACCCCGAGCAGCAGCAGAGCCGTACTCAACACACGTCCGAAACGCATCAGTTGCTCCTCCAGACAGCGATCCGCAGGCGGGAGATCCATCCCCACAGCACACCTGCGAGGAAGCCGATGATCACGAGGGCGCCGAGCAGCCACCAGCCGCGCCCGAGGCCGAAGGAGGCCACGTCGCTCGCCTGGTCCGGCCCGTCGACGACGTCGACCGTCAGCTCCAGCGGCATGCCGGGCGTGGTCTTCACACCACTCGCCGCCGAGAAGGAGTTGGACACCTGGAGACACACGGTCTCGGCCGGGGCGTCCTCGTCGTCGCTCTTCGCCTTCGGATAGCGCAGACCGGTCGAGATGACGTCGGTACGGCCGTCGCCCGCCGCCTCGCCCCGCACGATCTCCCGTCCGTGCACCGTGACGGCGCGCAGCAGCACCCCGTAGTCGGGGTGGACGGCGCGGTCGGCCGCGACGCTCACCGAGGCGCGCAGTTCCTTGCCCGGCTCGACGTCCACCCGGTACCAGCGGTGCTGCGCGAACTCCTCACGGTCGGTGTAGAGCCCGGACTTCAGTGCCGGGGCCTTGGCGCAGGCGTCGGCGCCCTCGACGGCGACCGGCGTCGCCACCGGATCGGCCGCCCGGTCGACCAACTGGCCGACGCGATCGGTGAGTTCTTCCTTGTGCTGGACCGAGGTGTAGGTGCCCCCGGTCGCGTCCGCGATACAGCTGAGCTGGTCGCGGGTCTTGGCGTCGGGCACCAGCCCGAGCGTGTCGATGGTGAGGCCGACCCCCTTGGCGGCGATCTCCCGGGCCACCTCGCAGGGGTCGAGCGGCTGACAGGTGTCCTCGCCGTCGCTGATGAGGACGATGCGCCGGGTGCCGTCGCCACCGTCCAGGTCGGCGGCGGCCTTGAGGAGTGCGGGGCCGATCGGTGTCCAGCCGGTCGGGGTCAGGGTCGCGACGGCGGTCTTCGCCTCCGTGCGGTCCAGTGTTCCCACCGGATACAGCTGGGCGGTGTCCTTGCAGCCCGTCTTGCGGTCGTTCCCGCGGTAGTTGGCGCCGAGGGTGCGTATGCCGAGCTGGACCTCCTCGGGTGTCGCGTCGAGCACCTCGTTGAACGCCTGCTTCGCGGCGGCCATCCGTGATCCGCCGTCTATGTCGTTCGCCCGCATCGAACCGCTGACGTCCAGCACGAGTTCGACCTTGGGGGCGGCCTGCGCCGCCGTTTCGTCGGCGACCGCTCCGGCCGGGAAGGCCATCCCGGCCGTCAGGGCGGCGAGCAGGGCGCAGACTCCCGCCGCCAGCCGTTGTCTTGTGATCATCGCCGGATCCTATTGATCAAAGGGGCCGGGCTTCAAAACGATCTTCAGGACGCGCGGCCGGTGAACGGGCCGGGAAGCTGTGCCCAGATGTCCCCGGGAGTCTCCGGGGACAGCCTCATCAGGGTCAACGCCTTGGTCGGCAGGGGCCCGTCGAGCAGTGCCACGAGGTCCGGGGTGCGGGGCAGATCGTCCACGACGGCCGCCAGCTCCTCGCGCAGTACGGCCGAGGAGCCCGCCGTCGCGCCCAGAGCGCCGGCGACCAGCGAGCCGAACAGCTTCCGGCGCAGCGTGGTCTCGTCGTCCGTGACGATCCGTCCGGACATCGCGGGGGCCGCGATGCCGTGCCGGGCCAGCCGGAGCGGGCTGACGCGGATGTCCGCCAGGTCGCGGTAGACGAGCCGCAGCGGCTCACCGGTGGCCGACAGCACGACGAGGAGGTTCTGTCCGTGCGCCTCCAGGGCCACCCCCAGGTCGAGCAGCCGCAGCCCCACGGTGAGCGTGAGACGGGCGAACTTCGCCGTCCAGCCCGGGGTCCGGGTGAGCCCGGTGGCCGCGAGGGCGGCCACCGGGACGACACGCTCGCCGTCGCGGGCGTACAGGTCAGGCGACTCGCGCAGCACCGCCGCCAGAGCGGGGGAGTGGGCCGAGACGGCGCCCAGGGTGCGGGTCACGTGCAGCAGACCGTCCATGCGGGCCGCGATCTCCTCCGCGAACGCCGAGACCGTCGCCGAGGTCTCGATCGAGTAGACCGAGATGTCCCGGACGGAGGAGGTCAGCCGGGCGCTCAGGGCCGTCTTGACATGCGGGCCGTCCGGCAGTGCCAGAGTCCGCAGCGACATCAACGGATGGGCGGCGAAACCCTCTTGGTGGCCCCGGTCGAGGACATGCGCCGCCTGCCAGGGGTGCACCGGGATCAGCACACGGTCCTCGTCCCGCAGCCACTTGGGCCACTCGCCGCGCACCAGGCAGTCGTCCACGGCGACCAGCCCCAGCTCCACGACCGGCCGGTGCTCCGGGCCGTACGCGAGCTGCTCGGCCGCCGAGAAACCGGGACGGGAGCGGCAGTTCGGGTGGTAGGGATGCCCGTCGGTCACCAACTGCTCCCACTCCCAGCTCGCCGCGGGTTCCGGGCCGGCCGGGGCGGGCCGCGTACGGGACAGGGCCAGCGACGCGGCACTGTGGCCGAGTTCGGCCGCGAAGGCGCGGGCGTGCGGGACCTCCAGGGCCGTCATCAACCGGTCCGGACGGTCGTAGGGCCGGCCGTCGAGCCGCAGCTCGGTCACGTACGCGGTGGTGGCGTACGGGTCCGCGTGCGGGCCGTGCAGCCGCCGCCCGTCGGCGAGGTACAGCGTGAGACCCTCGCGCCCCCGCTCGCGACGCGCGATCCACGGCAGCGGCTCATGGGCCAGCGCCCGCCACAGCCGGGTCAGCACGGCGGCCCGGGCGCCGGGCAGGCCCGCCGCGTACGGCGCCGACAGGTCCGGGCGCACGCTGCTCAGCTCGTCGGCGAGCACGGCTTCGGCCTCGGGCATGGGGAGACGGTGCACGGTCGGGCTCCTTGGATACGGGGACTGCGTCGCGGTCGCACGCGCCGACAGACATAATGATCACCAGTGCACCGTAGGGAACGAATGGATCGCGTGGACTCCATGCCCCCCAGACTGCCACCGCCCGCCGGGAGCGACGGAGAGGGTGAAGACACCGCCGACGCGTACGCCGCCGCGCCGCTGCTCAATTGTCTGCTGCGGGAGGCGGCGGAGCCCGCCGGGGACCCCGGTACGTTCCGGCTCCGCGCCAGTGGCCGGCTGATGCGGGTGCGGGGCACACGACGGCCCCACGCTCCCGAGGTGTACGCCGACGGCGCCTGGCAGCGGCTCGACCACACCGCGCTGGTCCAGCTCACCGCGGGGGAACTGCTCCTCCTCACCGGTCTGCCCAACTCCGAGCTGCCCGCGGAGATGACCGACAGCCGGGACACGGTCGCCGCCCTGCTCGCCGCGCGCTCCGTCGCGAAGCCGCCGGCCGACCCGTACGTGCGCTCCGAGCAGTCCCTGCTCACCGGGCATCCGTACCACCCGGCGCCCAAGGCACGCGGCGGCGGCCCCGCCGCCGGCTGGCTGCCGTACGCGCCCGAGGCGTACGCCGGCTTCCCGCTGGAACTGCTCGCCGTGCGGGAGGACGCGGTCGTCGAGGAGGGCGACACCGCGCCGCTCGACGTCTTCGGACAGGCACCGGCCGGCTACCGGCTGCTGCCGGCCCACCCCTGGCAGCTCGACCTGGCCGGCTCCCGCCCGGCGATCCTGGCCGCCTTCGCCGACGGCCGGCTGGTCCGCCTCGGCCGCACGGCGCGCCCGCTGTGGCCGACGGCCGCCATCCGCACGCTGTACGCGCCCGAGGACGACCTCTTCGTCAAGTTCAGCCTCGACGTGCGCATCACCAACGACATCCGCCGACTGTGGCGGCACGACCTGCTGAAGCTGCGCCGCACGGACGCGGCGACCGCGGCCGCCTTCACGGCCATGAGCGCCCCGGCGGACCGTACGGCGAGCACGCCCACGGACCGCACACCACCGGGTGCCCCCGCGGCCTGGCTGAGCGACCGGGGGTACCGGACCGCCGACTTCGCCTTCGAGGAGCTCGCCGTCCTCGTCCGCGACGGGCTGCGCGAGCACGTCGCGCCGGGCGCCACACCGCTGCTCGCGGCCGCCCTCGTGGAGGGCTTCGAGGGCAGCCCCCTCGACGGACTCGGCGATCCGTCCGCCTGGTGGGCGGCGTATCTGCGTCACGTCGTACCGCCGGTGCTGGAGGCGTTCGCGCGCCATGGTGTCGTCCTGGAGGCGCACCTGCAGAACACCCTGGTGGCCGTGGACGCCGACGGCACGCCCGTCCAGGCGCTGTTCCGGGACGCGGAGGGCGTGAAACTCCTGACGGACGTGGACCGGGCTGCCGGGTGGGAGCGGCTGGTCTACTGCCTGATCGTCAACAACGTGATCGAGCTGGCCGTCCTGCTCGCGGAGCGGCACCCGGGCTGGGACCCCTGGCCCGCCGTACGGACCGTACTGGCCGGGCACGGCCTGCCCGGGATCACGGACGCGGTCACGGACCTGCTCACCGCCCCCACGCTGCCCGGCAAGACGAATCTGCTGCTCCGCTGGACCGGCGCGGACGGCGCCGACGCCCGCTATCTGCCGCTGCCGAACCCGCTGGCCGGCGACTGACCCGGCCGCCCGCCGGCCCGCGCGGACCTGCCAGGCCCCGTCGTCCGTGCCACCGCCACCACTACCGACACCGGCCGCCGCAACGCACGGCACGGCACGGCAGGGCACGGTGGCACCGCGTGGCACGGACGGAACGGGCCTCCTCGCATGGTCCTCGACGGGGGGTCCTCGACGGGATCCGGGCCGTACGCCGGTCGGATTCGGCCTAGTTCGTCGCGGGAACCGGGGTGAAGGTGACGGGCAGGCTGACCGGGCCACGCATGAGCCCGACGGGTATCCACGGGATGTCGGCCGGCGGCACCGCCGAGGTCAGATCCGGGAAGCGGCGCAGGAGTGTCTCCAGACCGACCTCCGCCTCCAGACGGGCCAGCGGCGCGCCGAGGCAGTGGTGGATGCCGTGGCCGAACGACAGGTGACGGACGTCGGCGCGGCTCACGTCGAGGACGTCGCGTTCCGTCTCCGACATGGCGGGGTCGGCCCGTCCGACCGAGGTCAGTGCCACCACGACGGCACCCCCGCGCGGTATCCGGGCGCCGCCGAGGGTGATCTCCTCGGCCGCGTACCGCATCGGTGTGAACTCGACCGGCGGGTCGAACCGCAGTAACTCCTCGACGGCGCCGGGCAGGAGCTCCGGCCGTTCACGCAGCCGCAGCGCCTGTTCGGGGTGGCGTAACAGCGCCACCATGGCGTTGCCCAGGAGGTTCACCGTCGTGTCGTGACCGGCCACCACCAGGAGGTTCGCGGTGCCCACCAGCTCGGCCTTCGACAGCCGGCCGTCCCGCTGGTCGTACACCGCGGTGAGGGCGGACAGCAGGTCGTCACCGGGTGAACGCTGTTTCTCGGCGACGAGTTCGGCCAGATAGCCGTTGAGCTTGACGAAGGCCTCCCGTTGTCTCTCCGCCTTCGAACCGAGGGCCTGTGACGTCCACGCGCGGAACGAGGCGCGGCCGTCCTCCGGCACGCCCAGCAGCTCCGAGATGACCTGGACGGGAAGCGGGCCGGTGAACGACCGGACGAGGTCGGCGGTGCCCAGCGGCGCCATCGCGTCGGCGAGGCCCTCGGCGATCTCGGCGACGCGCGGCCGCAGCGCCTCGATCCGGGGCCTGGTGAACGCGGCCGCGACCAGACCGCGCAGCCGGGTGTGGTCGGGCGGGTCGGCGTTGAGCATGTTGACACCCAGACCGGACTCCGGCCGATGAGCGGTGAACCCGACCGCTTCGAGGGCGTCGGCGGCCGGCGTCGCGTCCTTGAGCAGAGCGGGGTGGGTCAGAGCGACCTTCGCCAGGTCGTGGTCCACCACCACCCAGGTGTCGAGGCCGCGCAGGATCTGCACCTTGTGGATGGGACCGCGGGCACGCAGTTCCGCGTACCGGTCGTGCGCGTCGGCCTTGAAGGCGGCGTCCAGCACGGCGATGTCGTCGTGGTCGGTCGTGGTCATGTTCGTTCCTCCTGTCCAAGTGCGGTGTGCGTGCCGGGGCTTGGGACCGGGGCCTGCCATGGACAGCGGCGCCGGTTCGGCGGTGAACCACCGGTGACCGCGACGGGCGCCGCACCGGCCGCACCGGCCGCCCGGGCCGCACGGGGGCGGCGTGCCGGTGGTGGCGTCCACGGGCCGGCCGGGGCTCTCACCCTCGACGATCACACTCGACCACTATGCTCACCTCGTGCCCGAGGATGGGGCCCATCCGCCAGATAGCCTGGGAAAATGCTCACAGAAGTGATCGCGAACCGCTACGTCGAGCCCCTGCACGAGGGCGGCTCGCTGCCGGGGCTGGTCGAGGCCGACGACCTGGGCACGTACGTCGTGAAGTTCACGGGCTCCGCGCAGGGCCGCAAGGCGCTGGTCGCCGAGGTGATCGTCGGTGAGCTGGCGCGCGCCCTCGGGCTCCGCTTCCCCGAGCTGGTCCTCGTGCACTTCGACCCCGCGGTCGCGGAGGACGAACCCCACCAGGAGGTCCAGGACCTGCTGCGCGCCAGCGCCGGGGTGAACCTCGGGATGGACTATCTGCCGGGCGCGCGGGACTTCACCCCGGAGGTCGCCAGGACCTTCGCGGTCGACCCGCTGGAGGCGGGCAGGGTGATCTGGCTGGACGCCCTGACGGTCAACGTCGACCGCACGGTGCACAGCTCGAACCTGATGATCTGGCCCACGTTCGGCATCGCGCCGCCGCGCCTGTGGCTGATCGACCACGGCGCCGCCCTCGTCTTCCACCACCGCTGGGACGCCTCCGCGCCGGAGAGGGCCTACGACTTCCGGCACCACGCGCTCGGCGGCTGCGCCCCGGACACCCGGGCGGCGGACGCCGAGCTCGCGCCCAGGGTGACGGAGTCGCTGCTGCGGGAGGTCACGGCCCAGGTGCCGGACGCCTGGCTCGCGGACGAGCCCGGTTTCGCGACCCCGGACGAGGCCCGGGACGCGTACGTCGGCTACCTCCTCGCCCGGGTGAGGGCGTCGGCGGCCTGGCTGCCCACGGACTTCCCGAGCCGCGAACAGCTCGCCGCCGAGAACGCGGACCGGGCGGCGCGGACCGAACGGGAGCGGCCGAACTGGCTCAAGCGGGTGCCGGACCTGCATGGAAAACCGTCGGCGGAACAGGATTGGTCGGTGCATCTCGAATGACCACGACGCCCTCAGCGAGCGCTCACCGCGTGCAGATCGAGTACTGCACCCAGTGCCGCTGGCTCCCGCGCGCGGCCTGGCTGGCGCAGGAGCTGCTCACCACGTTCGAGACCGAGCTGGGTGAGCTGTCCCTCAGGCCCGGCACCGGCGGCGTCTTCGTCGTCCGCGTCGACGACGAGATCGTCTGGGACCGCCGCGAGCACGGCTTCCCGGAACCGACGGCGGTCAAGAGGCTCGTACGCGACCGAGTGGCCCCGGGCAGGTCCCTGGGCCACTCGGAGAGATGACGGCTCGGCGGCTCAGCCGGTGAGCTGCTCGTAGGCGGGCAGCGTGAGGAAGTCCGCGTAGTCCTCGTCCAGGGACACCGTCAGCAGCAGGTCGTGCGCCTGCTGCCAGTTGCCCGCGGCGAAGGCCTCCTCGCCGATCTCGGCGCGGATGGCGGCCAGTTCCTCGGCGGCGATCTTGCGGGCGAGTTCCGGCGTGGCGCTCTCACCGTTCTCGAAGACGACGCCCGCGTTGATCCACTGCCAGATCTGCGAGCGGGAGATCTCCGCCGTCGCCGCGTCCTCCATCAGGTTGAAGATGGCGACCGCGCCGAGGCCGCGCAGCCACGCCTCGATGTAACGGATGCCGACCTGCACGGCGTTGACCAGACCGCCGTAGGTGGGCTTGACGTCGAGCGAGTCGACGGCGATCAGGTCACCGGCGGCGACCGAGACGTCCTCGCGCAGCCGGTCCTTCTGGTTCGGCCGGTCGCCGAGGACCGCGTCGAAGGAGGCCATCGCGATCGGGACGAGGTCCGGATGGGCCACCCACGACCCGTCGAACCCGTCGCCCGCCTCGCGGTCCTTGTCCGCCTTGACCTTCTCGAACGCGACCTTGTTGACCTCCTCGTCGCGCCGCGACGGGATGAAGGCCGCCATACCGCCGATGGCGTGCGCGCCGCGCCGGTGACAGGTGCGCACGAGGAGTTCGGTGTACGCGCGCATGAACGGGGCCGTCATCGTGACCGCGTTGCGGTCCGGCAGGACGAACTTCTGCCCGCCGTCGCGGAAGTTCTTGACGATGGAGAAGAGGTAGTCCCAGCGTCCGGCGTTCAACCCGGAGGCGTGGTCACGGAGTTCGTAGAGGATCTCGTCCATCTCGTACGCGGCCGTGATCGTCTCGATGAGGACGGTCGCGCGGACCGTGCCCTGCGGGATGCCGACGTAGTCCTGCGCGAAGACGAAGACGTCGTTCCAGAGGCGGGCCTCCAGGTGCGACTCCGTCTTCGGGAGATAGAAGTACGGGCCCTTGCCGAGGTCGATCAGCCGCCGCGCGTTGTGGAAGAAGTACAGGCCGAAGTCGACGAGCGCGCCGGGCACGGCCGTGCCGTCGGCGGCGACGAGGTGACGCTCGTTCAGGTGCCAGCCGCGCGGCCGCATGACGACGGTCGCGAGATCCTCGTCCGCCTTCAGGGCGTACGACTTGCCGGACTTCGGGTCCGTGAAGTCGATGTTCCGGGTGTAGGCGTCGGTCAGGTTGAGCTGGCCGGTGACCACGTTCTCCCAGGTGGGTGCGGAGGCGTCCTCGAAGTCCGCGAGCCACACCCTGGCCCCCGAGTTGAGGGCGTTGACGGTCATCTTGCGGTCGGTGGGACCGGTGATCTCCACCCGGCGGTCGTTCAGGGCCGCAGGGGCCGGCGCCACCTTCCAGGAGTCGTCCGCGCGGATCGCGGCGGTCTCCGGGAGGAAGTCGAGCGTGGAGGTGCGGGCGATCTCGGCGCGGCGCAGCGCGCGGCGGGCGAGGAGCTCGTCACGCCGGGGCGTGAACAGCCGGTGCAGCTCGGCCACGAACGCGAGGGCCGCGTCCGTGAGGACCTCTTCCTGCCGGGGCAGGGGCTCGGCGTCGACGATGGCCAGCGGGGACGGCGCTGGTGCGGACATGAGCTGTCACTTCCTTCAGCGAGCGTGGCACCGGGTGCCAGGCGACCCGGGCAGGGCAGTGAGCGCCTGGAGAGCAGCACGGCGCTTCTGAACAGTGGATAGTAGTTTCCTCATGGTGGAAGTTCAATGATTTGTTGATATCGAGATTCTCCGGGTCGAGGCACTATGGCGCTCAGTGCCACGCCGCTCACTCAAGGTGTCCCAGATCGTCCTCCGTGTCGATGTCGTACGGCTCCGCCACGTCCCCGCACTCGACGAGGGTGATCGCCGCGTCCCGCTCCCTGAGATAGGCACGTGCCCCCCGGTCGCCGGTCGCACTCGCCGCGACGCCCGCCCAGTGAGCGGCGCCGAAGAGGACGGGATGGCCACGCGTACCTTCGTACGCGGCCGAGACCAGGGAGGTCTCGTCCCGGTACGCGGCGAGCACCCGGGCGACCGCCCCGGGCCCGATGCCGGGCTGGTCGACCAGCGAGACCAGCGCCGCCCGCGCGCCCGTACCGTCGAGCGAGCCGAGCCCGGCCCGCAGGGACGAGCCCATCCCGCGCTCCCACTCCAGGTTGTCGACGAGCACGCATCCGTCGAGCCGTGCCCGCTCCCGAACGACGGAGGCGTCCGCCCCCAGCACCACGTGGACGCGCGTGCACCCGGCCGCTCGCAGCACTTCGACGGCGTGCTCCACGAGGGGGCGCCCCCGGTGTTCGAGCAGCGCCTTGGGCCGCCCGCCGAGGCGCCGCCCGCCGCCCGCCGCGAGGAGCAGCCCGGCGACCTGGTCTTCCCTGTGCGTCATACGTCCTGCATACCTGACCGCGCGTCAACCGCACGGTTTCGGGGGGCTGAATTTCGGTCCGTGCTGTGGCGCCCACCTCACCGGGTGGCGTTTACTGGCCCGCGTCCCTCGGTGCCCGACCGACGCCCTGGGGCGCAGGACATGCGGGCGTGCGGGCGAGACACCCGCGCGCCGGGATGGGCGAGGGGGGAGAGAGCTGTGTTGCGGAGCTTGGGGCAGAGGTCAGTGACCGGCAGCGACGAGGACCCGAGAGTGGCGGAACTGCGGACGGCCGTCTCCCGGCTGCGCCGTGAACTCGCGGTGCATCCCGCGGAGTTCCCCGACCGGGGCATCGCCGAGGACGAACTCGCGGCGCTCGCCGCGATGGCCCTCAGCGGCGCCCCCGAGATCCCGCGGCTGCGCCGCTCCCTGCTGCTGATCGCGGGCGCGATCGGCTCGGTCAGCGCGCTGGCGACAGGCCTCGCGGAGGTGCGCAGCGCGGTCGAACTGTTCGGACGGCCGCCGCTGCGGTAGCCGGATCGGACGCGGTCAGGCGACCCAGCGCGGGCGTCCGGTGTCCGCGCCGGCCGCGTCGAGCCCGCCGTCCAGGGCCGCGGAGACCCGGCGTACGGCCTCGTCGAGCACCTCCGGCGCCAGGGTGTAGGGGAAGCGCAGCCGGGACTCATGGGTGCCCGGGTCCGCGCCGAAGCGGGCGCCGCCCTCGATGCGCACCCCCTGGGCGAGAGCCGCGCGGGCCAGCGGCGACGCGATCGGACGTCCCAGGTCGATCCACAGGGACAGACCGCCCGGCGGCAACTTCCAGCGCCAGTCGGGGAGATGGCGGCCCAACGACCCGGCGAGCGCGTCCCGCTGGGCCCGCAGCCGCGGCAGCCGCTCGGCCAGCACCTGGTCCGTGCGCGCCAGCAGTCCGAGGGCGACCAACTGGTTCAGGACGGAACCGCCCATGTCCACCGGCACCCGCGCCGTCGCCAGTTCCGTGATCAGCCGCGTCCCCGCGCGCACCCAGCCGAGCCGCAGCCCGCCCCAGTGCGTCTTGCTCAACGACCCCACGGTCACGATCTGTTCGCCCGTCCCCCGCGGGGCGAGCGAGGCGAACGGGACGGGCGAGGGCATCTCCAGCGCGATGTCCGTCATCGTCTCGTCGACCACCAGCCAGGTACCCGTCGCGCGCACCGACTCCAGTACGGCCAGACGCTGTTCGGGCGGCATCAGACGGCCCGTCGGATTGTGGAAGTCGGGGATCAGATACGCGAGCCTGGGCGCCGCCTGCCGCAGCGCGCCGTCGATCAGCCCCGGGTCCCAGCCGTCCTCCGTGACGGGAACGGGGGTGGTGCGCAGCCCGATGCGCCGCATCGTGTCGAGCGCGTTCGGATACGAGGGGTTCTCGACCAGGATGCGGTCACCGGGCCGTCCGAGCAGCCCCAGCGTCAGCGAGAGGGCCTGCTGCGCACCGTTCGTGATGAGGATCTGGTCCGGCAGCGTCGGCAGCCCGCGCCGGGTGAACCGCTCGGCGACGGCGGCCCTCAACTCCGTTATCCCGTAAGGGTGATAACCGGGCGTCGAGGATTGCCGCGTCAGCTGTCCCGCTGCCTCCGCGAACGCCTCCGAGAGCTGCGGCTCGGGCGCGCCGGGCGCCGCGACGGCCAGGTCGATCACCCCGTCGGCGGCCGGGAAGGAGGCCACATTGGCCGGGCGGTGACCGTCGGGCAGTTCCGTCCACGTCCCGGCACCGCGCCTGCTGCGCGCGAACCCGTCCTCCCGCAACAGGTCGTAGGCCGCCGTCACCGTGGCGCGGCTGATCCCGAGCGTCGAGGCCAGTTCGCGCTCGGCGGGCAGCCGGACGTGCAGCGCGATCCGGCCGTGCAGGAGCAGCGTACGGACCCCGTCGGCGAGGGCGCGGTATCCGAGGCGGCCGTCGGTGCGGGGCGCGGCGGACAGCAGCCCGGCGAGCTGCCGGCTTCCCAGCGTCCTGTCCATTCCGTGGACGACCGGTCCGTTCACCATGCCAACTCCCTCTGATTGGCCCTGTGGGGCAGGCCAATCAGCCTACCGACTTCGGGGACCCGGGGGGAGTCGCGGGGAAGCCGCCCACGCATGGGTGCGGGAAGGGGAGCGGAGCGATGCCGATCGGCGGGAGGAGGAGCGGATGCCGGGGGTGCCCCTGGGTGCGTGGATGCGCAGGCCGGCCGCCGGACGCGCGAGTCGGCCGTCACGGCAGCGGCGGCTCGGGCCGTGACGGCTCGGTGCGCGCCGGGCGCGCTTGGCGGCGCGTTCCAGGCGTGGATCCGGCGTGGATCCGGGCGGCGGGTCCCGTCAGGCGTTCGGGCCGGAACTCGCCAGGGCCTCCGACAGCTCCACGGCGACCTGCTGCAACACGGGCACGATCTTCTCCGTGGCCGCCTCGGTGACCCGGCCGGCGGGACCGGAGATCGAGATGGCCGCGGCGGTGGGGGAGTCGGGAACGGAGACGGCGAGGCAACGGACGCCGATCTCCTGCTCGTTGTCGTCGACCGCGTAGCCGAGCCGGCGCACCTCCTCCAGCGCGGTGAGGAAACCGTCCGGTGTGATGATGGTCTTCTCCGTCGCGGCGGGCATGCCGGTACGGGCGAGCAGCGCGCGCACCTCGTCCGCCGGGGTGTGCGCGAGCAGGGCCTTGCCCACGCCCGTGGAGTGCGGCAGCACCCGCCGGCCCACCTCGGTGAACATGCGCATCGAGTGCTTGGACGGCACCTGTGCGACGTAGACGACCTCGTCCCCGTCGAGCAGCGCCATGTTCGCCGTCTCGCCGGTCTCCTCGACCAGACGCGCGAGGTAGGGGCGGGCCCAGGTGCCGAGCAGCCGGGACGCGGACTCGCCGAGCCGGATCAGCCGGGGGCCGAGCGCGTAGCGGCGGTTCGGCTGCTGGCGTACGTAACCGCAGACCACCAGCGTGCGCATCAGCCGGTGGATGGTGGGCAGCGGCAGCCCGCTGCTGGCGGAGAGCTCGCTCAGGCCGACCTCGCCGCCGGCGTCGGCCATGCGTTCGAGCAGATCGAAGGCACGCTCGAGGGACTGGACACCACCGCTCGGCGCGGACGACTTGGCGGAGGCGTTTTGCGCTGGGGCGTCGCTGGCGCGGGACGTCGGCACGGCGCGGTCCTTTCGAGGCTGACAGGCAGTGATGCAGCCTACCCGTGTGTCGGTTGACTCCTCCGTGGCGCATGACTACGTTCTGCTTTGTGGAAGTATATTTCCATTTTGTGGAAACATCCAGGGAGCGCGTACCCGCCGTGGAGCGTGGAGTGTGCTCTTGACGGCGGGAAGGCGGGAGTGAAGACTCCTTCAACAGAACGTTGAATTCCGTTACGTGGAAGTAAACAGCGGTATCGGAAGGCGACAGCGGCGGCGAGAGGGGTCCGGGTGTCCGAGGTCGGAGAGATCGAACTGATGCTGCGTTCGACGCGTGTCATCACTCCCGAGGGAACGCGTGCCGCCTCGGTCGCGGTCACCGGGGGCAGGATCACGGCCGTGCTCGCGCACGACGCCGAGGTGCCGCCCGGCGCCCGTCTGGAGGACTTCGGGGACGACGTCCTGCTTCCCGGCCTCGTCGACACCCACGTGCACGTCAACGATCCCGGCCGCACGGAGTGGGAGGGCTTCTGGACGGCGACGCGCGCCGCCGCGGCCGGCGGCATCACCACGATCGTCGACATGCCGCTCAACTCCCTCCCGCCGACGACGACGGTCGACCACCTCCGTACGAAGCGGGACGTCGCGCGCTCCAAGGCCCACATCGACGTCGGGTTCTGGGGCGGCGCGCTGCCTGACAACGTCAAGGACCTGCGCCCCCTGCACGACGCCGGCGTGTTCGGCTTCAAGGCCTTCCTGTCGCCGTCCGGCGTGGACGAGTTCCCGGAGCTGGACCAGGACGGGCTCGCCCGGTCCCTCGCCGAGATCGCGGGGTTCGGCGGCCTGCTGATCGTGCACGCCGAGGACCCGCACCACCTGGACGCCGCCCCTCACCAGGGCGGCCGGCGGTACGCCGACTTCCTCGCCTCACGCCCGCGCGACGCGGAGAACACCGCCATCGAGAACCTGATCGCGCAGGCCCGGCGCCTCGACGCGCGCGTGCACGTGCTGCACCTGTCGTCGTCCGACGCGCTGCCCCTGATCGCCGCGGCGAAGGCCGAGGGCGTCCGGCTCACCGTGGAGACCTGCCCGCACTACCTCACGCTCACCGCCGAGGAAGTCCCGGACGGGGCCTCCGAGTTCAAGTGCTGCCCGCCCATCCGTGAGGCCGCCAACCAGGACCTCCTGTGGCAGGCGCTGGCCGACGGCACGATCGACTGCATCGTCACCGACCACTCGCCGTCGACGGCCGACCTGAAGACGGACGACTTCGCGACCGCCTGGGGCGGTATCTCGGGCCTGCAACTGAGCCTGCCGGCCGTCTGGACCGAAGCCCGCAGGCGTGGCCACGGCCTGGAGGACGTCGTCCGCTGGATGTCCGCCGGCACGGCGCGGCTGGTCGGCCTCGGCCACCGCAAGGGGGCCATCCGGGCGGGCCACGACGCCGACTTCGCCGTCCTCGCGCCCGACGGGACGTTCACCGTCGACCCCGCCGCGCTGGAACACCGCAACCGGGTCACGGCCTACGCGGGCAGGACCCTCAGCGGGGTCGTGAGGTCCACCTGGCTGCGTGGCGAACGCGTCATGTCCGAGGGCCGGTTCACCGAGCCGGCCGGTGAACTCCTCTCCCGGCACCCGTAGCCGCCCTCCGGCCCCAGTGGTCATCCCCAGCCCCCGTGGCCGTCCGTGGCCACGTGACGTACCCCCTACCCGTACCCGCTGTACCGGCACCGGCACCCGCACCCGCACGTGCGCCCGCACCGGCCGACTCCCCGAAAGGCAGACCTGATCATCGTGACGGCGATTCCCCGCTTCACCGGCGACGCGAACCCCTACGGCGGCGGCGACCCGTACGCCGACTACCGCACCGCCGAGTTCCCGTTCGCGCAGGACGCCGACCTCGCGGACCGGCGGCTCGGCGCGGGCGTCGTCGCCGCCAACGACGAGTTCTTCGCCGAACGGGAGAACCTCCTCGTCCCCGGGCGCGCCGAGTTCGACCCCGAGCACTTCGGGCACAAGGGCAAGATCATGGACGGCTGGGAGACCCGGCGCAGGCGCGGCGTCTCGGCCGACCACCCGTGGCCGACGGCCGAGGACCACGACTGGGCGCTGGTCCGCCTCGGCGCGCCCGGCGTGATCCACGGCATCGTCGTCGACACGGCCCACTTCCGCGGCAACTACCCGCAGGCGGTGTCGGTCGAGGGCGTGTCGATGCCCGGCTCCCCGTCGCCGAGCGAGCTGCTGGCGGACGACGTGAAGTGGACGACCCTCGTCCCGCGCACAGCGGTCG
Source organism: Streptomyces sp. NPDC005195 (assembly GCF_040608315.1). Taxonomy (NCBI): domain Bacteria; kingdom Bacillati; phylum Actinomycetota; class Actinomycetes; order Kitasatosporales; family Streptomycetaceae; genus Streptomyces; species Streptomyces sp. NPDC005195. Next base: position 57,242 of record NZ_JBEXHZ010000022.1, on the reverse strand, counting down.
GCGGTCACGCGGCGAACGGATTCGCCGTCGACGTCGAACAGCGCTTCACGCACCTGCGCGTCAACCAGCACCCCGACGGCGGTATCGCGCGCCTGCGGGTCCACGGCGAGGTCGTCCCCGACCCGGCGTGGCTCTCCGCGCTCGGCACCTTCGACGTCGTCGCCCTGGAGAACGGCGGCCGGGCCGACGACGCCTCCGACCGCTTCTACTCGCCCGCCACCAACACCATCCAGCCGGGGCGCTCCCGCAAGATGGACGACGGCTGGGAGACGCGCCGACGCCGTGACACCGGACACGACTGGATCCGCTACCAGCTCGTCGCCCGGTCGGAGATCCGCGCCCTGGAGATCGACACGGCCTACCTGAAGGGCAACAGCGCGGGCTGGGCGTCGGTGTCGGTGCGGGACGGCGAGGACGGTGAGTGGAGGGAGATCCTCCCCCGTACCCGCCTCCAGCCCGACACCGGCCATCGCTTCACCCTCACCGCGCCCGCCGTCGGCACGCACGCGCGCGTGGACATCTTCCCGGACGGCGGCATCTCCCGGCTGCGGCTGTTCGGCTCGCTGACGCAGGAGGGGGCGGCGGGTCTGGAGGCCAGGTACCGGGGGCTCGGCGGCTGACTCCCCGGCTGTCCGACGACGACGCCGACGCCGACGCCGGGGGAACGATCCGTGTGACGGCCGGCGTCCGGCGGCAGGGCGGGGCCGTGGGGCGTCAGACCTGGTCGTCGGCGGTGTCACGGGAACGGCTGTCCCTGAGCTGCCGCCAGTGCGTGCGGTAGAGCACGTAGTACAGCGCGGCGACCACGGAAGCGGCCTGCAGGCCCAGACCGAGCGCGAGGAAGGAGTGCTCGCTCGTGAGGCGGTTGGTCAGGAAGTTGAAGTTCATGCCGAAGAACCCGGTCAGGAACGACAGCGGCAAGAAGATCATCGAGACGACGGTGAGTCTGTTGATCACGAGGTTCTGCTGATCGGCGACGATCGACGTGTAACTGCCCGCCGCCCGCCGGGTCGCGTCCCGCAGTGACTCGATCTCCAGCAGGACCAGCTGCACCGTGTGCTCGTGCAAGCTGTTCATCGCCAGCCGTTCCTCCGGGACGCCGTGAGCCGTCATCCTCCGACGGACGAGGACCTCCTGGACGACCGAGGCGTAGGGCAGGAACGCGCGATGCAGGTGAGCCGCGCGCCGCCGCAGCCGGGCCAAGGCCTGGGCGTGCCGTGGCTGCCGCTCCTCGAACATCGCCTCCTCCAGGTCCTCGACTTCCAGGTGAGCCGCTGTGACGGCCCGGCGGAAGCTCTCCAGGACGCCCTGCAGGATCAGATACAGCGCGGTGACCGAGTCGACGGGCCGGTCGTGTCGCAGCCGTTCGACGAAGGTGTCGATCAGCTCCACGGGCCCGCGGTGGACCGTGATCACGTGTTCCTCGTCCGCGTGGATCTGGACGTAGACGATCCGGTCGCCGCAGACCACGGGGACGATGCCCGCGGCCGCGCCCTCGTGGTAGTGGGCGCGCGCGTGCTCGTGATGTTCGCCGAGCCACTCCCAGATCTCGTCGTCCAGTCCGAGCCGACGCGACAGGGGCCGGTCGCCGTCGGGCGCGGGATCCTCGCCCAGATCGATGTCCACGATCGCGAAACCGGAGGCCGCCAGACGCTCGCGGGCCCCCCGCAGGTCCGTGCGCACGACGACGCCCTCCGGCATAGACACCACCGATACGATCATCGTCCCTCACCGTGGATGACGTGCCCGATCGCGACGCAGGACGCCTCGGCATGTGCAAACTGCGACGTCCACCGCACACTACCGCCGAAGGCGCCGCGTGCAGCCGACCGGGGAACCTGCCGTGTCCCCGGGAAATGTGTAGCCCTCACGCGTTCCCGTCGGTACGGTGACCGTTCCCCGTGCGAGCCGGTGTCGTCTCCACGCCCGCGCCCGCCCCGCTGGAGACCGCTCCCATGTCGACGATCGCCGTACCCGGCGTGCTCGCGCCCCGCCGCGCCTGGCTCACCGACCTGCCCCTGCTGCTCGTCGCGGCGGTCTGGGGAGCCAGCTATCTCGCGGCCAAGGACATCACCACCGCGCGGACGGTGATCGCGGTACTGGTGCTGCGCTTCGCCGTCGCACTGCCGGTGCTGGTGGCGCTGGGATGGCGTTCCCTGCGCGCGCTGAGCGCCGCGCAGTGGCGCGGGGCCGCGACGCTGGGCCTGATCCTGAGCGGGATCTTCCTGCTGGAGACCTACGGCGTCGTGCACACCTCGGCGACCAACGCGGGCCTCGTCATCAGCCTCACCATGATCTTCACGCCGCTCGCCGAGGCGGCCGTGACCCGTGTCCGGCCCGCCCGCTCCTTCCTCGCCGCGGCCGGGGTCTCCGTGCTCGGCGTGGTCCTGCTGACCCAGAGCGGTGGCTTCACCCGCCCCTCGCCGGGCGATCTGCTGATGCTGCTCGCGGCCGCGGCCCGGACCGTGCACGTACTCGTCATGTCCCGCGGCAAGGCGGTCCGCGGCGCCGGCGCGCTGGCGCTGACCACAGTGCAACTGGGAACCGCGGTGGTCGTGTTCGCGCTGCTGTCGGCCGGCGCCGACACCACGCCCTGGGCCACGGCCGCGGACTTCGGGGCACGGGAGTGGGCCGGGCTGCTGTTCCTCGCCGTGTTCTGCACGCTCTTCGCCTTCTTCGTACAGATGTGGGCCGTACGCCGGACCTCCCCGTCCCGGGTCGGTCTACTGCTCGGCACCGAGCCGCTGTGGGCCGCCGCCGCGGGCATCGCGCTCGGCGGTGAACGGCTTGGTGCGGCGGGGCTGCTGGGCGGCGTCCTCGTGATCGCGGGGACCGTCTGGGGACGTCGGGCGGCGGGTTGACTCGCGGAAAACTCATCGGACTCGAGCGGAGAATTCATCGACCTTGGCATTGACATGTCAAGGTCTACGCGCGTCATTCTGGAGTCATGAGATTCCCCCCACGAATCACTCGCATCGGTTCCCTGGTCGCTCTCATGTCCGCGCTGCTCATCGGCGGGAACGCGGCCGTCCCCGCCAACGCCGCGGCGACCGCCGTGGGCAGCGTCTGCTACGGCAAGCTGCCTTCGCAGGCGTACGACACGCTGGACCTGATCGCGTCCGGAGGCCCCTTCCCGTACTCGCAGGACGGGGTCGTCTTCCAGAACCGCGAGGGCGTCCTGCCCGGTCAGTCCACCGGGTCCTACCACGAGTACACCGTCATCACGCCGGGCTCCTCGACGCGTGGTGCCAAGCGCATCGTGACCGGCAAGAAGACGCGGGAGGACTACTACACCTCGGACCACTACGTCACGTTCAAGCTGATCAACTTCGGCTGCTGATCCGAGGCGACCCGCTTCACCGGGGGTCCGGTCCGTGTTCGGCCGGACGGGGAGGGCGGCACTCGTGCGGCTCTCGTAACCGTCGAGGACACCGAGCCGCTCTACGAGGCCCCACCCTCGTAGGCGGCCGGTCGTCCCGTGCGCCGGACCGGGAGCGTCCCGCACCGGCGCGACGACGCCCAGTGCCTCCAGGAACCGCATCACCGTCCGCCGTCCGCTTCATGGCAGGACCATCGCCCCGCGGCCCCCACGTTCATCGGCCGCGGGGCGACACATGTCCGTCCGGAGTCTCCGTGCCGGGGCGAGGAGGAGCGACGAAAGTCCCCGCCTTTGTGACTTTGGTCGGAGATGGCGGTCGGGGAGAGGCCGCGGCGGACCTGACTGCGTAGATTTGTCGACCGTGAGTGCTGACCTGCCGCCGCGCATACCGGGGAACCTGTCCGCGCCGGGTCTGCCGGTGTCCCCCGCCCTGCTCCTGCCCGGGCGGCGCTGGCTGCTGCCGTCCGCGGTGGCCGCCGAGCTCGATCCCGGACAGACCGGGAGGGGCGGGCGGCCCCGGCGTACCGTGCGCGACTGGATCGTCGACTTCGGATGGTTTCTGCTGGCCGTCGTCATCGGAGCGCTCGCCGCGGACACGCTGACGGGCGACCCGAACGTCCCGCACGGTCTGGCCGTCGTCGACCAGTGGATCGGCGGCCTCGCCTGCGCCGCGGTCTGGCTGCGCAGGCGCTGGCCGCTGGGGCTGGCCGTGGCGATGATCCCCGTCGGAATGGTGTCGAACACCGCGGGCGGCGCCGGGCTGGTCGCCCTCTTCACCCTCGCCGTGCACCGGCCCTTCCCGTACGTGGCCTGGATCGCCGGCAGCCAGCTCGCGCTGCTCCCCGCCTACTTCTGGCTGCGGCCCGACCCCGATCTGCCGTACCTCGCCGCGGTGCTGGTCACCGCGCTGCTGACCGCCGCGGTGGTCGGCTGGGGCATGTTCGTACGGTCCAAGCGGCAGCTCATGCTGAGCCTGCGGGACCGGGCGCGGCGGGCCGAGACGGAGGCCGCGCTGCGCGTCGAGCAGGCGCAGCAGCTGGCCAGGGAGGCCATCGCGCGCGAGATGCACGACGTGTTGGCCCACCGGCTGACGCTGCTGAGCGTGCACGCGGGGGCGCTCGAGTTCCGGCCGGACGCGCCCCGCGAGGAGGTCGCGCGGGCCGCCGGGGTGATCCGGGAGAGCGCGCACGAGGCGCTGCAGGACCTGCGGGAGATCATCGGTGTGCTGCGGGCGGGGGACGCCGACGACGCGGGGCGGCCGCAGCCGACGCTCGCGGCGCTCGACGCGTTGGCCGCGGAGTCGCGGGAGGCGGGCATGAAGGTGGTCCTCGATCTGGTCGTCGCCGACCCCGCGGACGTGCCGGCCTCCGTCGGCCGGACCGCGTACCGCATCGCCCAGGAAGGGCTGACCAACGCGCGCAAGCACGCGCCGGGCGCGGAGGTCACCGTCCGTGTCTCGGGTGGGTTCGGGGACGGTCTGACCGTGTCCGTGCGCAATCCGGCGCCGTCGGGGGAGGTGCCGCAGGTGCCGGGGTCCGGGCAGGGGCTGATCGGGCTGACCGAGCGTGCCGCCCTCGCGGGTGGGCGGTTGTCGCACGGGGCCGAGGGGGACGGGGGGTTCGAGGTGCGGGCGTGGTTGCCCTGGAGTGGGTGAGGGGCGAGAGGTGAGGCCGGCGTACCGGTGGTCTTGGCGAGGGTGACGGTGCGGGCGGTGGTGGGGCGGGGCCGTGCCGGTACGTCGAGCCCGGCGCCGCTGGATCAGACGTGGGCCGGAATGGGGAGCCGTCGCTCGGTCCGGGCGTGAGCGACGGGCCGCGAGGTACCGGCACGGGCCCTCGTGCTGTCGGTCGCCGCGGGTTCCCGGTGGTCCCGGGGCGACGACACGGATCCGGGTCTCAGCGCGTTCGGGGGATCACTCGGCGGCCGGCCGTTCCGTACACCCATGTCGATGTCTCGTCGATGAAGTCGGTCGGGAAGCCGGGGCGGAAGCCGGTGACCTCCTCCAGGCCGGTCATCAGCTCCGGGGGCAGGGTCAGTTCGGTCGCTCCGAGGTTGTCGACGAGCTGGGTGACGTGGCGGGCGCCCACGACGGGGTGGACGGCGGGGGAGCGGGCCATGGTCCAGGCGATGGCGACCTGGGCGGGAGAGGCACCGAGTTCGTCGGCCGCCGTCCGGACGGCCTCGGCCACACTCCGCTCGAGTTCCCCGATCGCCTCCGGGGAGAGCCGGGTCGCCGTCCCCGGGAGCACACCGTCCGGCCGGGTGTACTTGCCGGACAGGATGCCGTTCTGCAACGGACTCCACGCGGCGACCGACATGCCGAACGCCTCGGCCATCGGCAGGAGTTCGCGCTCGGCGTCCCTGCTCAGCAGGCTGTACGGCACCTGGAGCGCGGCGAACGGCGACCAACCCCGCCACTCCGCGAGGGTGTTGGCCCGTGACACCACCCAGGCGGGGGCGTCCGAGATACCCACGTACAGGACCTTCCCGGACCGTACGGCGTCGTCGAGAGCGCGCATCGTCTCCTCGACCGGGGTGTTCCGGTCCCAGATGTGCACCCAGTAGATGTCGATGTAGTCCGTTCCCAGCCGCCGCAAGCTCGTCTCCAGGGAGAGCGCGAGGTTCTTGCGGTGGTTGCCGGCGGCGTTCGGGTCCGCGCCGTCGCGGGAGATCGTGTACTTGGTGGACAGCACGAAGCGGTCGCGCCGCCCCTTCAGCAGCTCGCCCACGATCTCCTCGCTGGCCCCGCCGCGGTAGTTGACGGCGGTGTCGACAACGTTGCCGCCGGCCTCCGCGTACGCGTCGAGGATCCGCGCGCACTCCTCCTTCGGGGCGCCCACCCCGTCCTGCTCGCCGAACGTCATGGCACCGAGGAACAGTTCGGAGACACGAAGGCCGGTCCGACCCAAGAGCCGATAGCGCACGGGGAAACTCCTCCGGAAGTCGGTCACACCCATCACACGGCCGGCCGGCGTGGTGCGCCGGCCCCGGTCGACCGACCGTAGTCGCCGGACGCGGATCGGGGGACGGAATCGTCACGCCGGACGCGGCCCGGCGCAGTCACTACGGTAGGCACCATGAAAGCGATCCGACTGCTTCTGGTCGACGACGATCCGCTGGTGAGGGCCGGCCTGTCCTTCATGATGGGCGGCGCCGACGACATCGAGATCGTCGGCGAGGCCGCCGACGGCAGCGAGGTCGAGGCGCTCGTCGACCGCACCCGCCCGGACGTCGTCCTGATGGACATCCGGATGCCGACGGTCGACGGCCTCGCGGCCACCGAGCGGCTGCGCCGCCGTCAGGACGCCCCGCAGGTCGTGCTCCTCACCACCTTCCACGCCGACGAGCAGGTACTGCGGGCGCTGCGCGCCGGCGCCGCCGGGTTCGTCCTCAAGGACACCCCGCCCGCCGACATCGTCGACGCGGTGCGCCGGGTCGCGGCCGGCGACCCGGTGCTGTCACCCACCGTCACCCGCCGGCTGATGGAGCAGGTGGCCGGCGGCCCCGCCGACACCCGCCGCGGCACCGCCCGCGACCGGATCGCCGTCCTCAACGACCGCGAACGCGAGGTCGCCGTGGCCGTCGGCCGAGGCGCCTCCAACGCGGCGATCGCCGCCGAGCTGTACATGAGCGTCGCCACGGTCAAGACTCATGTCTCCCGCATCCTCGCCAAACTCGGACTCAACAACCGCGTCCAGATCGCCCTGCTGACGTACGACGCCGGACTCCTGGAGGAGGACGGGCACTGAGCGCGGACCTCGCGCGTTGATCGGGGCAACGGGAGGGTGGAGCCATGATCGATCTGGGTGAGTACGGCACGCGGTTCATGAAGGACCCCTATCCGGTGTACGCGGAGCTGCGCGAGCGCGGCCCCGTGCACTGGGTGCGCATGCCGGCCCCCGGAGCGTACGAGTGCTGGCTCGTCGTCGGGTACGAGGAGGCGCGCGCCGCCCTCGCCGACCCGAGACTGTCCAAGGACAGCACCAAGATGGGGCTGACCTCCCTCGAGGACGAGCTGATGGGCCGTCATGTGCTCGTCAGCGACCCGCCCGAGCACACCCGGCTGCGCTCACTCGTCACGGGCGCGTTCACCATGCGCCGGGTGGCGGCGCTGCGCCCCCGCGTGCAGCAGATCACCGACGAGCTGCTGGACGCGATGCTGCCCGCGGGCCGTGCGGACCTCGTGGACTCCTTCGCCTATCCGCTGCCGATCACCGTCATCTGCGAGCTGCTGGGGGTGCCCGACATCGACCGGGCGGCGTTCCGCAGGATGTCGAACGAGATCGTGACACCGGCGGACGGCGTCGGCGAGTTCGCGGCCGTGAAGGAACTGGCCGGATATCTGGACGAGTTGATCGAGGACAAGCGCTGCGCGGCCCCGGCCGGTGATCTGCTCGGGGACCTCATCCGTACCAGGGCCGAGGACGGCGACCGGCTCTCCCGCGCCGAGCTGCGCGGGATGGCGTTCATCCTGCTGGTCGCGGGTCATGAGACGACGGTCAACCTGATCACGAACGGGGTGCACACCCTGCTCGCCCACCCCGGCCAGCTCGCCGCGCTGCGCTCCGACATGACCCTGCTGGACGGGGCGGTGGAGGAGGTGCTGCGCTTCGAAGGACCGGTCGAGACGGCGACGTACCGCTACGCGGCGGAGCCGATGGAGATCGGCGGCCGGGCCATCGCGGTGGGCGACCCGGTCATGATCGGGCTCGACGCCGCCAACCGCGACGCGACGCACTGCCCCGACCCGCACCGCTTCGACATCCGCCGCGCCCCGCGCGGCCATCTCGCCTTCGGGCACGGCGTCCACTACTGCCTGGGCGCGCCCCTGGCCCGGCTGGAGGCGCGGGTCGCGCTGCGCTCGCTGCTGGAGCGCTGCCCGGACCTCGCTCTCGACGGCCCCCCGGGCGAGCCGCTGCCCGGGATGCTGATGCGCGGTGTGCGCAGTCTGCCGGTGCGGTGGTGAGTGCTCCGGTCGTGGCCGGTGCGGTGGTGAGTGCTCGGGTCGTACAGGGGGTGGTCCCGGCCACGGACCCGGACCCGCACCGGACGGTCCGGGTCCGGCATGGTCCCGGTCCGGCACGGACTGAAGTCAGTACGGGCTGGGCTCAGTACGGTCGGGCTCAGTCCCGGCCCGCGGGGATCTCCGCCAGCCGCACCGGGCGCCGCTCCAGACGCGACAGCTCGCAGGCCTCCGCGATACGCAGCGCGTGCAGGGCCTCGCGCCCGTCGCACGGGTTGGCGCGTTCACCGCGGACGACCTCGACGAAAGCGGCGAGCTCGGCCTCGTACGCGGGACCGAAGCGCTCCAGGAATCCGGTCCACGGCTTGTCGGCGGGCGGCGGCCCGGCCGGTTCGGTGGAGGCGATCGGCGTACGGTCGTCCAGGCCGACGCCGATCTGGTCCAGGTCGCCGGCCAGTTCCATGCGGATGTCGTAGCCCGCGCCGTTCATCCGGGTCGCGGTCGCCGTCGCGAGGGTGCCGTCGTCGAGAGTGAGGACGGCCGCGGCGGTGTCGATGTCCCGCGCCTCGCGGAACATGGCGGGCCCGGCGTCGGAGCCCATCGCGTACACCTCGACCACCTCGTGGCCCGTCACCCAGCGCAGCATGTCGAAGTCGTGGACCAGACAGTCCCGGTAGAGACCGCCCGACAGCGGCAGATACGCGGCCGGTGGCGGCGACTGGTCGGACGTCATCGCCCGGACGGTGTGCAGCCGTCCGAGCCGCCCCGACCGGACCGCCTCCCGCGCGGCCGTGTACCCCGCGTCGAAGCGGCGCTGGAAGCCCAGTTGCAGGACCGTTCCGGCGGCCTCGACCTCGGCGAGCGCGGCCAGCGTGCCCGGCAGGTCGAGGGCGATGGGCTTCTCGCAGAACACGGGGAGCCCGGAGCGCGCCGCCCGGCCGATCAGTTCCGCGTGGGCGGCGGTGGACGCGGTGATGACCAGGGCGTCCACGCCCCAGGTGAAGATCTCGTCCACGGAGGGTGCCGCCGTGGCGCCCAGACGGTCCGCGAGCTCCTGGGCCCGCGCGGGGTCCGCGTCCGTGACGATGAGGGAGCCGACTTCGCGATGGCGGTCAAGCGTGGTCGCGTGGAATGTACCGATACGACCCGTTCCGATCAGTCCGATGCGCATGGGAACAAACTGAGGGCGCGCCAGGTGCCGTGTCAATGGTTTGTCCGGACAATCGAACTTCACAACTTCCCGTCAACATCTCCCGGAGCTACGCTCGGCGCGTGCCGAAACCAGATGTGGATCCGACCGTGTCGCTCCAGCTCAGTGTCGACCGCAGCAGTCCGGTCCCGCTGTACTTCCAGCTGTCCCAGCAACTGGAGGCCGCGATCGAGCACGGAACCCTGACCCCGGGCAGCCTTCTCGGCAACGAGATCGAGCTGGCCGGACGGCTCGGCCTGTCCCGGCCGACCGTCCGTCAGGCAATTCAGTCACTTGTCGACAAAGGGCTGCTGGTGAGGCGCAGAGGCGTCGGTACCCAGGTCGTGCACAGCCAGGTCAAGCGTCCGCTGGAGCTCAGCAGCCTGTACGACGACCTGGAGGCGGCCGGGCAGCGCCCCGCGACCCGGGTGCTCGTCAACACCGTCGTGCCCGCGTCCGCCGAGGTCGCGGCCGCGCTGGGCGTGGCCGAGGGCGGTGACGTCCACCGGGTGGAGCGGCTCCGGCTCGCCCACGGGGAGCCGATGGCGTACCTCTGCAACTACCTGCCGCCCGCCCTGCTGGACCTGGACAGCGCCCGGCTGGAGGCCACCGGGCTGTACCGGCTGATGCGCGCCGCGGGCATCACCCTGCACAGCGCCCGTCAGTCCGTCGGCGCCCGCGCGGCCACCGAGGAGGAGGGCGAACGGCTCGGCGAGCCCGCCGGGGCCCCGCTGCTCACCATGCAGCGCACCACCTTCGACGACACCGGGCGCGCGGTGGAGTTCGGTACCCACATCTACCGTGCCTCCCGCTACTCCTTCGAGTTCCAGCTCCTCGTACGTCCGTGAATCCGCTTATACCGGTGAATCCGCGTACGGCGGTGAATTGTCGTACGGCCGTGAATCCTCATGGCGCTGTGAATGTTTGGATCTTCGCGGGGTGGTGAATTCTGCTCGTGATCGGAAAGCGCCTGGTGGGGGCATGAATCGGCTGGGGCGTGACCGAATCTCAATCGTAAGAATGTTCTGACAAACCCATTGACTGGTGTGCGGACCCGGAGCTAGAACTCCCCTCAGCCGCAAAGGAGCGGCGGGAGAGAGGGTGGTCCCACCATGCGTACAGCCCGAACAGCAGCAGCGGTGATAGCTGTGATCGCGCTCGCGGCCGGGTGCAGCAGCTCCGGCGGCAAGGACTCGGAGGACAAGGCGAGTGGCAGCGGGAGCGGCGGCAAGGCCGCGAGCACACCCCGTCTGAAGATCGCGATGGTGACGCACTCCGGCGAGGGCGACACCTTCTGGGACATCGTCCAGAGCGGCGCCAAGGCGGCGGCCGGCAAGGACAACGTCGACTTCCTGTACTCGAACGACAAGGAAGCCAACGGACAGGCCCAGCTCGTCCAGGCCGCGATCGACAAGAAGGTCGACGGCATCGTCGTCACGCTGGCGAAGCCCGAGGCGATGAAGGACGTTCTCGCCAAGGCCGAAGCGGCCGGCATCCCGGTCGTCACGATCAACTCCGGGGCCGAGTTCTCCCAGCGGTTCGGGGCGCTCGCGCACTTCGGCCAGGACGAGTCGGTGGCCGGAGAGGCCATCGGTGACGAACTCGACAAACGCGGTCTCAAGAAGGCCGTCTGTGTCATCCACGAGCAGGGCAACGTCTCCCTGGAGCAGCGCTGCGCCGGGGTGAAGAAGACCTTCGACGGTTCGGTCGAGAACCTCAACGTCGACGGGACCAACGCCCCCGCCAGCCAGTCCTCCATCGAGGCGAAGCTGCAGGCCACGAAGGGCATCGACGCCGTCATCACGCTGGGCGCCCCCATCGCCGCCGTCGCGGTGAAGGCCAAGGCCGACGCGGGCAGCAAGGCCGAGATCGACACCTTCGACCTGAACGCCGAAGTGGTCAAGCGGCTCAAGGCGAAGGAGGTCGGCTTCGCCGTCGACCAGCAGCCCTACCTCCAGGGCTACGAGGCCATCGACATGCTGTGGCTCTACAAGAACAACGGCGATGTGCTCGGAGGCGGCAAGACGGTCCTCACCGGCCCGGCCATCGTCACCGAGAAGGACGCGCCGCAGCTCGAGAAGTACACCGCGCGCGGGACCCGCTGATGGGGTGCATGCTCCCCGTGTTCGATACTTGGGCGTTTGGGGCCGGCGAGAGGCCGGCCCCCGGGGCCTACGGAACGGCCCGCCGGGCCGCTCCGCGGGCCCCGGCGCACCCAAGAGCACAGCAAGAAGGGCACGGCCTCGTGGCACGGACTCGGACCTGGGTAAGCATCGCGCTCGCAGGGGCGCTGGGAGCGTCTCTCGCCGGATGCAGCAGCACCGGCGGGAAGCGGGCCGAGGACGCCCGCAAGGAGGCGTCCGCCCAGGGCAGGGCCGCGGTGAACACGCCCCGGTGGACCTTCGCGATGGTCACCCATTCGGGCGACGGCGACACGTTCTGGGACATCGTGCAGAACGGTGCCAAGCAGGCCGCCGTCAAGGACAACATCAACTTCCTGTACTCGCACAACGCCGAGGCACAGCAGCAGGCACAGCTCATCGACGCCGCGGTGGACAAGGGGGTCGACGGCATCATCGTCACCCTGGCCAAGCCGGACGCGATGAAGGCGGCCGTGGCGCGCGCGGAGAAGGCCGGCATCCCCGTGATCACGGTGAACTCCGGCTCCGAGCAGTCCAAGGCGTTCGGCGCGCTCACCCACATCGGCCAGGACGAGACCATCGCCGGCGAGGCGGTCGGCGACGAGCTGAACAAGCGGGGCCGCAAGAAGGCCCTGTGCATCCTGCACGAGCAGGGCAACGTCGGTCACGAGCAGCGCTGCGCGGGCGTCAAGAAGACCTTCCACGGCACCGTGCAGGACCTCTACGTCCAGGGCACCAGCATGCCCGACGTGCAGTCCTCCATCGGTGCCAAGCTGCAGGCGGACAAGTCCATCGACTCGGTCGTCACGCTCGGTGCCCCGTACGCGGACACCGCGGTCAAGGCCAAGAAGGACGCCGGCAGCAGCGCAGAGGTCGACACCTTCGACCTGAACGCGAAGGTGGCCGCGGAGCTCAAGGACGGCACGCTCGGCTTCGCCGTCGACCAGCAGCCCTACCTCCAGGGGTACGAGGCCGTGGACCTGCTCTGGCTCTACAAGTACAACGCCGATGTCCTCGGCGGCGGCAAGCCGGTACTCACCGGCCCGCAGATCATCACCAAGGATCAGGCCGCCGCGCTGGAGGAGTACACGAAGCGGGGGACCCGATGACCGCCACCGCACCCGCACCAGCACCCTCGCCCGGCGCCAAGACCGACGAGCGCCTCGTGAAGACCTCGCCGCTGCGCAAGCTCATGGGCCGGCCGGAGCTGGGCTCCGTGGTCGGCGCGATCGCGGTCTTCCTCTTCTTCGCGATCTTCGCGGACAGCTTCGTACGGGCCGCCAGCCTCAGCACGGTCCTGTACGCCTCGTCGACCATCGGCATCATGGCCGTACCGGTCGCGCTGCTGATGATCGGCGGCGAGTTCGACCTCTCCGCGGGCGTCATGGTGACCAGCTCCGCGCTGATCTCCTCGATGCTCAGCTACCAGCTGACGGCGAACGTCTGGGTCGGCGTCCTCGTCTCGCTGGTCGTCACCCTCGGGATCGGCGTCTTCAACGGCGTCATGCTGACCCGCACCGACCCGCCCAGCTTCATCATCACGCTCGGCACCTTCCTGATGCTGACCGGTATGAACCTCGGCTTCACCAAGCTGATCAGCGGCACGGTCTCCACCAAGTCGATCGCCGACATGCAGGGCTTCTCCTCCGCCAAGGACGTCTTCGCCTCGACGATCACGATCGGCGGCGTCGACTTCAAGATCACCATCCTGTGGTGGCTCGCCCTCGTCGTCGTGGCCACCTGGATCCTGCTGCGCACCCGCGTGGGCAACTGGATCTACGCCGTCGGCGGCGGCGAGATGGCCGCCCGCGCGGTCGGCGTCCCGGTCAACAAGACCAAGATCGGCCTCTACATGGGCGTCGCCTTCGGCGCCTGGATCTCCGGTCAGCACCTGCTGTTCTCGTTCGACGTCGTGCAGTCCGGCGAGGGCGTCGGCAACGAGCTGATCTACATCATCGCGGCGGTCATCGGCGGCTGTCTGATCACCGGCGGCTACGGCTCCGCGGTCGGCGCGGCGGTCGGCGCGCTGATCTTCGGCATGGTGAGCAAGGGCATCGTGTTCGCCGAATGGAACCCGGACTGGTTCAAGTTCTTCCTCGGAGTGATGCTGCTCCTGGCGACCCTGCTCAACCACTGGGTCCGCAAGCGCGCGGAGGTGACGAAATGACGACGGACGCGGAAAAGACGGAAGCGGCCTCCACGGAGGGCACGGCACTCGTCGAGCTCGACGACGTCAGTAAGTACTACGGCAACATCCGCGCCCTCGAAGGTGTCTCGCTGGTGGTGCACGCGGGGGAGATCTCCTGCGTGCTCGGGGACAACGGCGCGGGCAAGTCCACCCTGATCAAGATCATCGCCGGGCTGCACCAGCACGACGCGGGCACGCTGCGCATCGAGGGCGAGGAGACCCGGCTGTCGTCCCCGCGCGAGGCGCTGGACCGCGGGATCGCCACGGTCTACCAGGACCTCGCCGTCGTCCCGTTGATGCCGGTGTGGCGGAACTTCTTCCTCGGCTCCGAGCCGTCGAAGGGCACGGGGCCCTTCAAGCGCATGGACGTCGAGTTCATGCGCAGGACCACCCACGCGGAACTGCTGCGCATGGGCATCGACCTGCGCGACGTCGACCAGCCCATCGGCACGCTGTCCGGCGGCGAGCGCCAGTGTGTGGCGATCGCCCGAGCCGTGTACTTCGGCGCGAAGGTCCTCGTCCTGGACGAGCCGACGGCCGCGCTCGGCGTGAAGCAGTCAGGCGTCGTCCTCAAGTACGTCGCCGCGGCCCGGGACGCCGGACTGGGCGTCGTCCTGATCACCCACAACCCGCACCACGCCTACCTGGTGGGCAACCGTTTCGTCCTCCTCAAGCGCGGCGCCATGTTCGGCAGCCACACCCGCGAGGAGATCACCCTCGACGAGCTCACCCGTCAGATGGCCGGCGGCAGCGAACTCGACGACCTCCGCCACGAGCTGGAACGCACGACGTAGCCGGCACGTCGGGGTCCCCCCGGCCCGGCCCGGCCCGGCGATCACGGGCCGGCCGGGGAGGCGTCACTTCCCGGACGGGGCGGCCGCGCCCCTCCCCGGGAGCGCGGGGAACCGCGGGACAAGCCACCTCGTTCCCCCACTGTGAGATCGGCCTACGGAATCCGTCGGGCGACGTCGCTTCCAGGACGGGGCCGACGCGCCCTGCCCCAGGGGCGCGGGGAACGGCGCGACAAGTCACGACCGGCCCCCGCTGTGAGACCGGCCCCCGGTTCCCTCGCCCCGCGTCACAGCCCGCCACCCCGGGTGACGGCACGCCACAGCCGGCCCTCGCCCCCCACGCCTCCCCGGCGAAGCGAAGCACGGCGGCGTGAGGCAGAATCGGCCCGATGAGCACCTACCGCGACCTCGCACACCGCGGCTCCGCGCGGGCCACCGTCCTGCGGACCGTCGGGACGCGCGAGCGCCGTTCCCACCTGACGGCGCCCCGTGTCCCCACCGTCGGTATCGACATCGGCGGTACGAAGGTGATGGCGGGCGTCGTCGACGCCGACGGCAACATCCTGGAGAAGCTCCGCGCCGAGACGCCGGACAAGTCCAAGAGCCCCAAGGTCGTCGAGGACACCATCATGGAGCTGGTCCTGGACCTCTCCGACCGGCACGACGTGCACGCGGTCGGCATCGGCGCGGCAGGCTGGGTCGACGCGGAGCGCAACCGCATCCTCTTCGCCCCCCACCTCTCCTGGCGCAACGAACCCCTGCGCGACCGCCTCGCCGGCCGGCTCGCCGTACCGGTCCTCGTCGACAACGACGCCAACACCGCCGCCTGGGCGGAATGGCGCTTCGGCGCGGGCCGCGGCGAGGACAACCTGGTCATGATCACGCTCGGTACCGGTATCGGCGGCGCGCTCCTCGAGGACGGCCAGGTCAGGCGCGGCAGGTTCGGCGTCGCGGGAGAGTTCGGCCACATGCAGGTGGTCCCCGGCGGCCACCGCTGCGCGTGCGGCAACCGCGGCTGCTGGGAGCAGTACAGCTCCGGCAACGCGCTGGTGCGCGAGGCCCGCGAGCTCGCCGCCGCGGACTCCCCGGTCGCGTACGGGATCATCGAGCACGTCAAGGGCAACATCGCCGACATCACCGGCCCGATGATCACCGAGCTGGCCCGCGAGGGCGACGCCATGTGCATCGAGCTGCTCCAGGACATCGGCCAGTGGCTCGGCGTCGGCATCGCCAACCTGGCGGCCGCCCTCGACCCCTCCTGCTTCGTCATCGGCGGCGGCGTCAGCGCGGCCGACGACCTCCTGATCGGCCCGGCCCGCGACGCCTTCCGACGGCACCTGACCGGCCGCGGCTACCGTCCCGAGGCCCGTATCGCCCGCGCCCAGCTCGGCCCCGAGGCCGGCATGGTCGGCGCCGCCGACCTCGCGCGCCTCGTCGCCCGCCGCTTCCGCCGCGCCAACCGCCGCCGCGTGGAGCGCTACGAGCGGTACGAGCGCTACACCGAGTCTCGTCGCACGTCCCAGGGCACGCCGTGACCGCCTCGCTGCCACGCCAGGCGTCACCGCCGGACGAGCCGCGGCGGCCGCCGGAGGACCCGCGCCGCAAGTTCCGCCGCCGGGCCCTGACCCTGCTGATCATCGTGCTGCTCATCGGCGTCCCGGCCGGCTACCTGGTGATCTCGGCCAACCAGAGCCGGGACAGCGGCAAGCAGAAGGAGGACAAGTACTCGGCGACCGGCCTCACGGCGGGCTGGCCGTCGAAAGTCCAGCGCCGCCTCTACCAGGTGGAGATCCCGCACCCGGCCGCCAAGGTCGCGTTCTATGAGACGAACAACTGGAAGACCAGCCGCCTCTACGCGCAGTTCCAGCTCACCAACGCGGGCCTGGACACCTTCCTCACCAGTGTGGGAGCCGACCGGCAGGCGCTGACGAAGGACGACATCACGATCGGCGCCCGCGACCAGAAGGTCACCGGCTGGAAGTTCTCGGTCCCCGGCCAGTGGTGGGGCCTCACCCGTAAGCAGAAGGACCCGGCGCCCACCCAGGACATCGTGGTCAACCTGGCCAATCCGACGTACCCCATGGTGTACGTCGTCTCGCGCACGGTCCCGTGACCAGCCGGTCCCGGGCCCTCGCCGGGACCCGTTGTCAGACCCCGCCCGTAGAGTCGTGGACAACCGATTCGACCGAGGGCGGGAGGTGACCGGACGTATGGGCGAGGCAGCCCCGAGGACCGACATCGCCGTGCCGGTGCGGCTCGCCGCCGTGTTCCTGCCCGCACCCCTGCCGCGTGACGGACGCGTCGCCTTCTGGGACCCGGACGGCGGACCACTGCCCGCCCCGGACGGCGGCCGGACGTCCACCCCGGACAGGGGATCGCCCCCCTACCCGGACGAGCCGCTCTACCCGGACAAGGGGACGCAGGCCTCCGCGGACGGCCCCGCGAGCGAACCGTTCCCCGGCCCGACCCGTCTCACGGTGGTACGGCCGCACGGTTCGGGGGTCCGCCGGAGCACCGTCCCCGCGCTCACCCTGCCGATCGCCGAAGCCCTGCCGCTGCTCGCCGGAGCCCGCCGCGACCGCGCCGCCCACCCCGCCACGGCCTGCTGGGGCGCGGCGGCCCTGCACGCCCTGCGCCTCGTCGCGCGGGGCCGTCTCCTGCCCGGACTGACACCCGAGGGCTTCGACGCCTGGCGCGCGGGCCCGCTGGACCCGGACGACATCGCGCACCTCCGCGCGCTGGCCGCAGCCCTCCCGTACGAGGGGCATGCCGTTCCCCTCCCCGGCAAGGGCCCTCTGCGGCTGCCCGAACCGGAAGCGCTGATCCGCTCCTTCCTGGACGCGGTCGCCGACACCCTGCCGCGCACCCCCGCCGCTCCCCACACCTCGGGGAAGCCCTTCGCGGCCCGCGAAGGGCAACGGCTGCCCGCCGCCCACGACTGGGCCGCGGAGGTCGCCGCGGGCATGGACGCCGGCGTACGGATCTCGCTCCGCCTGGACCTGTCGGCGTACCAGCTCTTCGACGACGGCGAGGGAGCGCGCCGCGCGGGCGCCGCCGTCGTCCAGGTCCACAGCCTCGCCGACCCCACGCTCGTCGTCGACGCCTCGGCGCTGTGGGCGGGAGAGGCCGACGCGGCCTTCGGTCCCCGCGCCCGGGTGGACGCGGCACTCGCCGTACGCCGCGCGGCCCGCGTCTGGCCACCCCTGGACCGTCTCTCCGAACAGGACGTGCCCGACGTCCTCGCCCTCTTCGAGGAGGAGCTGTCCGACCTGCTCGGCGTCGCGGCGACCCGCCTCGGCGCGGCCGGCGTCGCCGTGCACTGGCCCCGGGACCTCGCCCACGACCTGAGCGCGGCCGCGGTGGTGCGCTCCGCCCCCGGCTCGGCCACGGACGGCACGGGATTCTTCGAGAGCGAGGAACTTCTCCAGTTCCGCTGGCAGTTGGCGCTCGGCGGGGATCCGCTCACCGAGGCCGAGATGGACGCGCTCGCCGAGGCCCACCGTCCGGTCGTCCGGCTGCGGGACCAGTGGGTGCTGGTCGACCCCGCCCTCGTCCGCAAGGCCCGTAAGCGCGAACTGGGCCTGCTGGACCCGGTCGACGCGCTCTCCGTGGCGCTGACCGGCACCGCGGAGGTGGACGGCGAGACGGTCGAGGCCGTACCGGTCGGCGCGCTCGCCGCGCTGCGCGACCGGCTGACGGCCGGCGTCATCCCCGTCGAGCCGCCACCGGGTCTCCAGGCCCGCCTGCGGGACTACCAGCTCAGGGGGCTCGCCTGGCTGGACCTCATGACCTCGCTCGGCCTCGGCGGCTGCCTCGCCGACGACATGGGTCTGGGCAAGACCATCACCGTCATCGCCCTGCACCTGCGCCGGGCCCACGCCGAACCGACCCTGGTCGTCTGCCCGGCCTCGCTGCTGGGCAACTGGCAGCGGGAGATCACCCGCTTCGCCCCCGGTGTCCCCGTCCGCCGCTTCCACGGACCCGACCGCACCCTCGACGACCTCGACGGAGGCTTCGTCCTCACCACCTACGGCACGATGCGCTCGGCCGCGCCCCGGCTCGCCCAGCAGGCATGGGGCATGGTCGTCGCGGACGAGGCGCAGCACGTCAAGAACCCCTACTCGGCGACGGCGAAGGCTCTGCGGACCATCCCGACCCCCGCGCGCGTCGCCCTGACCGGCACCCCCGTGGAGAACAACCTCTCCGAGCTGTGGGCCCTCCTGGACTGGACGACCCCCGGCCTGCTCGGCCCCCTGAAGTCCTTCCGCGCCCGGCACGCACGCGCGGTGGAGAACGGCGAGGACGAGGAGGCGGTGACCCGCCTGGCCCGGCTCATCCGTCCCTTCCTGCTCCGCCGCAAGAAGTCCGACCCGGGAATCGTCCCCGAGCTCCCGCCCAAGACGGAGACGGACCACCCGGTGCCGCTGACCCGTGAACAGGCGTCGCTCTACGAGGCGGTGGTCCGTGAGTCGATGCTCGCGATCGAGACCGCCGAGGGCATCGCCCGGCGTGGCCTCGTCCTCAAGCTGCTGACCTCCCTCAAACAGGTGTGCAACCATCCGGCGCTGTTCCTCAAGGAGGACACGCAGGCCGCCGCCCACGGGCACGCCGCCCGTTCGGGGAAGCTGGCCCTGCTCGACGAGCTCCTGGACACCCTGCTCGCGGAGGACGGCTCGGCACTCGTCTTCACCCAGTACGTGGGGATGGCCCGCCTGATCACCGCCCACCTCGCCGCGCGCGCCGTCCCGGTGGAGCTGCTGCACGGCGGCACCCCGGTCGCCGAGCGCGAACACATGGTGGACCGCTTCCAGAGCGGCGCCACCCCTGTCCTGGTGCTGTCCCTCAAGGCCGCGGGCACCGGTCTGAACCTCACCCGGGCCGGCCATGTCATCCACTTCGACCGCTGGTGGAACCCCGCGGTCGAGGAACAGGCGACCGACCGCGCGTACCGCATCGGCCAGACCCAGCCCGTCCAGGTCCACCGCCTCATCACCGAGGGCACGGTGGAGGACCGCATCGCCGAGATGCTCGAAGCGAAGCGGGCGCTGGCCGACGCGATCCTCGGCTCCGGAGAGGCCTCCCTGACCGAACTGACCGACCGCGACCTGTCGGACCTGGTCTCACTCCGGAGGACCGAGTGAGCGCTTCCACGGACGAGGGACGGCCGGAGCCCGGCGGAACGGACGGACAGGAAGAGCCCCGCGCCGCAGACTCCGTGCGCCCCGCGCCCCAGAGCGCGCGCCCCGCCGACGCGGCCCGCCGTGCCCTGCGGGCCGCGCGGGAGAGCGAGGGGCGGGGAACGGCGGCCGAGGACGAGCCGGACCCTCCGGCCGAGGCGACGCCCGTCACCCCGGTCACTCCGGTCACTCCGGGCGGCCGACCGGGCGACGCGGCCCGACAGGCGCTGCGCCGCGCCACCACGCGGGGGAGCGTCCCAAGTGCCGGTGCCGGTGATGTGCCGCCCGCCGAGGGCACTGCGCCCCCTCCCGCACCCGCCGAGTCCGGCGAACCTCCGGTGGACGGATCCGCGACCGGACCGGACGGCCAGGTCGGCAAGGCCCCGGGCGTCACGCGTCCGGCTGATGTCGCCCGCCAGGCCCTGCGCGCCGCACGCGGCGAAGCACGGCAGGCGCGGACGGACGCCGACGACGAGGCGGCCGAGCCCCGACACCGGACCGCCGACCGGACACCGCCGACCGGTTCGCCGGCCCGTCGGACCCCGCGCGGCCTCGACCCGGGAGCGCGGACCCGGGATGTACGGGGCCTCCTCGCCGGAGCCTTCGAGCTGCCCGGCACCGATCCCCGGCCCCGTGCGATGCGACCGCCGATCCCCGACGCCACTCCGCTGCCCGGCGCGCGTACCGCCGTGCCTACGGGGACACCCGACGCAGGGACACCCGACGCAGGGACACCGAACCGTCGGGCCACGCGGTCCATGGGGTCGCCGGGGCGGGACGGCGAGCTGCGCCGTACGTTCCCCACGCTCCCGGCCCGGACGCCGGACGCGGAGGCGTTCGCGCGGACGTGGTGGGGCAATGCCTGGGTGAGCGCCCTGGAGGAGGGCGCGCTCGACGCGGCGCGGCTGGCGCGGGGCCGGGCCTACGCGGACAAGGGACGGGTCGACGCCATCACGGTCACCCCGGGGCTGGTGCTGGCGTACGTGCACGGGAGCCGTCCGCGGCCCTACCGTGTACAGGTCGCCCTGCGGACGCTGGACGACGCGGACTGGGACCGCTTCCTCGACGCGGCCGCCGAGCGGCCCGGCCACATCGCGGCGCTGCTCGACAAGGAGATGCCCCGCTCGCTCGCCGACTGCGGGGCCGACCTGCTCCCCGGCCCCGGCGACCTCGCACCGCACTGCAGCTGCCCCGACTCCGGCCACCCCTGCAAACACGCGGCGGCGCTCTGCTACCAGACGGCACGCCTGCTGGACGAGGACCCGTTCGTCCTGCTTCTGCTGCGCGGCCGGGGCGAGCGTGAGCTGCTCGACGGACTCTCCCGCCGCAACGCGGCCCGTGCGGCCCGCGCCGCCCAGGAGCAGGAGCCGGCGTCCCTTCCGGGCCTACGGGCGCGGGACGTCCTCGCCCGCCGGAGCCTGCCGCCCCTTCCGGCCCCCCTGCCCGCGCCCGCGCACCCCGAGCAGCCGCCGACCTACCCGGGCGCGCCGGGCGGCCCCGACCCGTTCGCGCTCGACCAGCTGGCCACGGACGCGGCGGCCCGCGCGTACGCGTTGCTGACCGCGGGCCGCGACCCGGTCGCGGAGCTGACCCTCTGGCAGGACGCGGTCCGGCTCGCCGCGGCCCGCCCCGGTTCCGGACTCACCGCGGCCACGCGCGCCCTCTACTCCTCGCTCGCCTCGGCAGCCGGCCGCACCCCGGCCGACCTGGCGCGTGCGGTCGCCGCCTGGCGCCAGGGCGGAATCGAGGGGCTGAGCGTGCTCGAAGAGCCCTGGGACCCGCCCGCGGGCCGCTTCGACCGAGCCCGCCCGCTCCTGCTCGCCGCCGACCTCCCCGCCTTCCGCCCCTGGCGCAACCACCTCACGCACCCCCGCGGCCACGCCCAACTGCGCCTGGGTCACGACGGTCTCTGGTACGCGTACGAATCGGAACCGGGTCAGGACGACTGGTGGCCGCGCGGCACCCCCGACCTCGACCCCGTCGGCGCCCTCACGGGCCTCGGCGCACCCGGGGAGTAACTTCGCGGACCGACCGCTCAGGCCCGTACCGGCGAGGGGCGGGCGCACGCGTCGCGACTCAGGCGCGCACGCACTGTTCGATGATCGAGGCGACGTGCTGCACGGCCGGTGAGTTGCGGTGCGCTCGGCGGGCCAGGACGAGATCGATGGTCTCCGTCTCGGCGAGCGGTACGTAGGTCACGCCGTCGAGCCGCAGGCTCCGCACCGACTGGGGCACGAGCGCGACGCCGTGTCCCGCGGCCACGAGGACGACGAGGGTCGCGGTCTCGCCGACCTCGACGAGGGACGAGGGCTGGAATCCGGCCCGTGCGCAGGCTGACAGGACGCGGTCGTACATGGCGGACCGCGGCTGTGAGGGGTGGACGACGAAGGGTTCGTCGGCCAGCGCGCTCAGCGCGATCCGCTCGTCGGCCGCCAGCGGATGGTGGGCCGGCAGCACGGCCATCAGGGGTTCGGTGCGCAGCGGTGTGAGGTGCACCCCCTCGACCCCGGCCGCGCCCGCACGGGACACGGCGAGGTCGTACGCGCCGGTGAGCAGGCCTTCCACGAGCTCCGGGGTGATCAGCTCGCCGCGCAGGTCAAGGGTGAGCTGAGGCAGCCGGGACCGTACGGTGCGGGCGACGCGGGGCAGGACGTCGTAGGTGGCGGTTCCGATGAACCCGACGGAGACGCGGCCGACGTGGCCGGTGGCGAGCTCCGCCATGTGGACGCGGGCGCGTTCGGCCTCGGTGACCAGCGTACGGGCGTACGGGGTCAGGTGACGGCCCGCCTCGGTGAGTTCCACGTGCCGGGTCGAACGGTGGAAGAGGGCGATGCCGAGTTCGCGTTCCAGTGCCTTGATCTGCTGCGAGAGGGCCGGCTGGGCGACGTGCAGGCGGGCCGCCGCGCGCCCGAAGTGGCACTCCTCCGCGAGAGTGAGGAAATAGCGGGCCTGACGCAGTTCCATGACACCAGCTTATAAGGCTGCCTTATTAATTGCTCGATACTGTGTCTTGGACGTGATGAAGCGGGCGACCTACCGTGAATACGTGACCGACAGTTATGTGTACGCAGCGGCAAGAACTCCCTTCGGACGGTTCGCCGGCGCTCTCGCCGGCATACGGCCCGACGATCTCGCGGCGCTCGCCGTGAACGGAGTCCTGGCGAAGGTGCCAGAGCTTGATCCGAGCGGTATCGACGACGTGGTCTGGGGAAACGCCAACGGCGCCGGCGAGGACAACCGCAACGTCGGCCGGATGGCCGTGCTCCTGGCCGGACTGCCCACCTCGGTTCCCGCCACGACCGTCAACCGGCTGTGCGGCTCCTCCCTGGACGCGGCGATCATGGCCTCCCGGGCCATCGAGACCGGTGACGCCGACATCGTGCTGACCGGTGGTGTGGAATCGATGACCCGGGCTCCTTGGGTGCTGCCGAAGCCCGAGCGCGGCTTTCCCGTCGGCGACGTGACCGCCGTGTCCACGGCGGTCGGCTGGCGGCTGGTCAACGAGCGCATGCCGAAGGAGTGGACGGTCTCCCTGGGCGAGGCCAACGAGCAGTTGGCCGACCGTTTCGACGTCTCGCGGCAGCGGCAGGACGAGTTCGCCGTGCGCTCCCACAACCTCGCCGACGCCGCCTGGGAGGCAGGCTTCTACGACGACCTGGTGACGCCGGTCGCGACCGACGGCAAAGGCGGCACGCTTGCCCGGGACGAGGGCATCAGGCCCGGGTCCACGATGGACAAGCTCGCCGCTCTCCGCCCGGCCTTCCGCCCCGACGGTGTGATCACGGCGGGCAATTCCTCGCCGCTGAACGACGGCGCCTCCGCCGTGCTGCTCGGCTCAGGGGCCGCCGCCACCCGTATCGGTGTTGATCCGCTGGCCCGCATAGCCGGGCGCGGAGTGTTCGCACTGGACCCGCAGATGTTCGGCTTCGCGCCGGTGGAGGCGGCGAACCGGGCCCTGAAGAGCGCCGGCATCACGTGGGCCGACGTGTCCGCGGTCGAACTCAACGAGGCGTTCGCCGTGCAGGCACTGGCCTGCGTGGACGCCTGGAAGATCGATCCCGCGATCGTCAACACCAAGGGCGGGGCCATCGCGCTCGGCCACCCCCTGGGCGCCTCCGGCGGCAGGCTCCTGGGCACGCTCGCGCACCGGCTGAAGGAGTCCGGCGGGAGATGGGGCGTCGCGGCGATCTGCATCGGCGTGGGCCAGGCGCTCACCGTCGTCCTGGAGAACGTCACGGAGACCGGCCGATGACCATGCGACTGTGTGCCCACGCCGACGAGGCCGTCGCCGGCATCGAGGACGGTTCGACGGTGCTGGTCGGCGGCTTCGGGATGGCCGGAATGCCGGTCGACCTGATCGACGCGCTCATCCGCCAGGGCGCGACGGACCTGACGGTCGTGTCCAACAACGCGGGCAACGGCGACACCGGGCTGGCCGCCCTGCTGGCGAAGGGGCGGGTCCGCAAGGTCGTCTGCTCCTTCCCCCGACAGTCCGACTCGTACGTTTTCGACGGCCTCTACCGGGCCGGCAGGATCGAGCTGGAAGTCGTGCCGCAGGGCAACCTCGCGGAGCGGATGAGGGCGGCCGGTGCCGGTATCGGCGCCTTCTTCTGCCCCACCGGAGTCGGGACCCTGCTCGCCGAAGGCAGGGAGACCCGCGTCATCGACGGCCGTACCTACGTCCTGGAGTATCCGATCAAGGGCGACGTCGCGTTGATCGGCGCCCACCGGGCCGATCGCATGGGCAACCTCGTCTACCGCAAGACCGCCCGCAACTTCGGGCCCGTCATGGCCACCGCCGCGACCACCGTGATCGCACAGGTCCGCGAGATCGTCGACACCGGCATGATCGACCCCGAGGCCGTGGTGACGCCGAGCATCTATGTCGACCGCGTGGTACAGGAGACGACCGCATGACCCCGATCCGACAGACGGCGGACAGCGAGCGCGGCCCGCTGGGCAAGTCCGAGATCGCCGCCCTGGTGGCCCGCGACATCCCCCACGGCGCGTTCGTCAATCTCGGCATCGGCCAGCCGACAGCCGTCGCCGACCACCTGTCGGCCGACTCCGGCGTGGTGCTCCACACCGAGAACGGCATGCTCAACATGGGGCCCGCCGCCCAGGGCGATGAGATCGACCACGATCTCACCAACGCCGGCAAGGTTCCCGTGACCGAACCGCCCGGAGCGGCCTACTTCCACCACGCGGACTCCTTCGCCATGATGCGCGGCGGCCACCTGGACATCTGCGTCCTGGGTGCCTTCCAGGTCTCCGCGGCCGGGGACCTCGCCAACTGGCACACCGGCGCACCCGACGCCATCCCCGCCGTCGGCGGAGCCATGGACCTGGCGATCGGTGCCAAGAAGGTCTTCGTCATGATGACGCTGTTCACGAAGGACGGCGCCCCCAAGCTGGTTCCACGGTGCACCTACCCGCTGACCGGGCTGGGCTGCGTCGACCGCGTCTACACCGACCTCGCGGTCTTCGACATCACCCCGGCGGGCGTCGCGGTGCGGGAGACCTTCGGCATCACCGTCGACGAGCTCGCGGGCCGCCTCGAACTGCCGCTTCTGCCCGCCGCGATCTGACATCCCCTCGACATCCGTGCGGCGCCCGGCCTTCGGGACGGAATCGGACCACCCTGCGGTCCTGCCCGGCGGTCCCGCGCGGCCGGTGATCCGAACCGGCGCGCACGCCTCCGCCGGCCCCCACGACCAGACCGCGTGCGGGGGAGAAGGGGCCGCCCAGGTCCCCGCCGGCGCACACCCGGCGCGTCCCGAGACCCGCCGTCCTTCCCGAATCCGCCACTCCTTGGCATTCCCGCCGACATGGCCCCACGCCATTCCGTGCCTGCCCACCCCGTCCCACACTGACGTTTCCGGCAGTGACGCCGGATTCACGAAAGGCCATCACGAAATGCCGGAATTCAACGACGGGACCCCAGAGACCGAACTGCCCTCCGACTCCATCGTGACCACCGAGGTCGTCGTCATAGGCTCGGGGCCGGCGGGCGCCAGCGCCGCACTGCTCCTGTCGACACTGGGCATCGACACCATCATGATCACCAAGTACCGGTGGACCGCGAACACGCCCCGCGCGCACATCACCAACCAGCGCGCCATGGAGGTCTTCCGCGACCTCGGCATCGAGCCGCAGGTGCTCGCGGACGCCACCGAGCACGGCCTGGTCGGGGACACCGTGTTCTGCACGAGCATCACCGGCGAGGAGATCGGCCGCATCCACACCTGGGGGACCCGCCCCGACCGTGAGGCCGACTACCGGCTCGCCTCCCCCTGCCTGACCGTGGACATCCCCCAGACCTACCTCGAACCGATCCTGGTACGGAACGCGACACAGCGCGGTGCCCACACACGGTTCTCCACCGAGTACCTCTCCCACACCCAGGATGCCGACGGCGTCACCGTCGAGGTCCTCGACCGGCTGACCGGCGCGCAGTACAGCATTCGCGCCAAGTACCTGATCGGCGCCGACGGCGCCCGCTCGAAGGTGGCCGCCGACATCGGCCTGCCGTTCGAGGGCGCGATGGACATCGCCGGTTCGATGAACATCACCTTCAAGGCGGACATCTCCCGGTACGTCTCCCACCGGCCCTCCGTCCTGTACTGGGTCGTACAGCCGGGCTCCGACGTGGGCGGCATCGGCGCGGGCCTGGTGCGCATGATCCGCCCCTGGAACGAGTGGCTGATCGTGTGGGGCTACGACATCGGCGACGAGCCCCCCGTCGTCGACGAGCAGGCGGCGATCCAGATCGTACGGAACCTCCTGGGCATGCCGGACCTGGACGTCGAGATCACGGGCACCAGCCTCTGGGGCAACAACGAGATGTACGCGAGCCGCCTGCACCTCGGCCGGGTGTTCTGCGCCGGCGACGCCGTGCACCGGCACCCGCCGAGCAACGGCCTGGGCTCCAACACCTCGGTCCAGGACGCCTACAACCTCGCCTGGAAACTGGCCGCCGTGCTCAGAGGCCAGGCCGCTCCGGCACTGCTGGACACCTACACCGACGAACGCGCCCCCGTCGCGGAACGCATCGTGAAGCGGGCCAACCGGTCCAGCCGGGAGTTCGTGGAGATCTTCGAGGCCCTCGGTGTCCTCGACGCGCGGACCGAGGCGGACATGGCCGCCGCGATCGAGGAACGCAAGGACAACACCCCCGCCGGCGCCGCCAAACGGGCCGCGCTCGTACGGGCCATGGACCTGAAGAACTACGAGTTCAACGCGCACGGCGTCGAACTGGGCCAGTTCTACGCCTCCTCGGCGGTTCTGTCCGACGGGTCCACCCGCCCCGCCCCCACCCGGGACACGGACCTGTACTACGAGATGTCCACGGTTCCCGGCTCCCACCTGCCGCACGCCTGGGTCGGCGACAGCAGCCGGCGCCTCGCGCTGATGGACCTCGCCCCCTACACCCGGTGGACGCTGCTCACCGGCATCGCCGGCGAGGCGTGGGCACAGGCCGGCGAGAAGATCGCCCGGGAACTCGGTGTCCCGCTCGAGACGGTCGTCATCGGTCCGGGCCGTGAGGTCACCGACCTGTACTACGACTGGGCGAAGCTGCGCGAGGTCGAGGAGAGCGGAGTGCTGCTGGTGCGTCCGGACAAGCACATCGCGTGGCGTGCCATGACTCTGCCCGAAGACCCCGAGGGCCGGCTGCGCCAGGCCCTGCTCTCGATCCTGGGAAGGGACTGAGCCACCATGCGTTTCCTCCACGACACCCTGCCGCAACGGGTGCACTTCGCCTCCGGTGAGGCGGCGGAGAGCCTCACGGCCGAGATCGCCTCCCTGGGCGCCCGACGCGTGATGGTGATCGCCGGCGCGGGTGAGCGCGAGATCGCCGAGCGCGTCACGAGCGGCCTGCCCGTCGTCCACCGGCACGATGACGTCGTGATGCACGTCCCTGTCGAGGTCGCCGAGCGGGCCCGTACGGCAGCCGCCGCGCACGACGCCGACGTCCTGGTCAGCATCGGCGGCGGTTCGACCACCGGCCTGGCCAAAGCGGTCGCGCTCACCACCGGGCTGCCGATCGTCGCCGTTCCCACCACCTACGCCGGTTCCGAGGCCACCCCCGTCTGGGGGCTGACCGAGGGCTCCACCAAGACCACCGGCACCGACCGCAAGGTCCTGCCGCGCGCGATCGTCTACGACGCCTCGCTGACGCTGAGCCTGCCCGCGGCCCTGAGCGCCGCCTCCGGCCTGAACGCCGTCGCGCACTGCGTCGACTCCCTGTGGGCCCCCCGCGCCGACCCCATCAACCAGGCCCTCGCCGCCGAGGGTGTCCGGGCGCTCCGCACCGGACTGCCCATGGTCGTCAAGGAACCCGACGCGCTGCCCGGCCGCGAGCAGGCGCTCTACGGTGCCTATCTGTCCGCCCTGGCCTTCGCGTCCGCCGGATCAGGGCTCCACCACAAGATCTGCCACGTCCTGGGAGGCATGTTCAACCTCCCGCACGCCGCCACCCACGCCGTCGTCCTCCCGTACGTCCTCGCCTTCAACGGGACCGCCGCCCCCGAGGCCGAGGAACGCCTCGCCGAGGCCTTCGGCACACCCACCGCCCGGGAGGGTCTCGCCCGGCTGCGCGAACGGCTCGACGCACCGCGCTCGCTCGGCGACCTCGGCATGCCGTCCGGCGGCATCGCCTCGGCGGCCGAAGCCGTGGTCGCCGCCGCACCGGCCGGCAACCCGAGCCCTGTCACCCTGCCGGCGATCACCGACCTGCTCCGCATGGCCTGGGAAGGAGCCGAACCGCGATGACCCACACCCCCGCCACCACCGAGAACGCACCCGACGACAAGCAGCGGGAAATCGAAGCCGAGGTCACACGCCAAGTCCTGGAGTCCTTCGCCGACTGCACCGATCCGCGGCTGCGGCAGGTGCTGGAGTCCCTCGTCCAGCACCTGCACGCGTTCGTCCGGGATGTCCGGCTCACCGAGAAGGAATGGGACCTGGGCATCGACTTCCTCACCCGCACCGGTCACCTCACCGACGACCGGCGCCAGGAGTTCATCCTCCTGTCGGACGTCCTCGGAGTCTCGATGCAGACCGTCGCCGTCAACAACGAGGCGTACGGCGAGGCGACGGAAGCCACCGTGTTCGGACCGTTCTTCGTCGAGGACAGCCCCGGGATCGAGCCGGGGGGCGACATGGCCTTCGGCGCCGTGGGTGAACCCTGCTGGGTCGAGGGCACCGTCACCGACACCGTGGGCAAACCGGTCCCCGGGGCACGCGTCGAGGTGTGGGAAGCCGACGAGGACGGCTTCTACGACACCCAGTACGACGACGACCGCACCGCCGCGCGCGCCCACCTGTTCACCGACACCGACGGCCGCTACCGCTTCTGGGGGCTGACCCCCACTCCGTACGCCATCCCGCACGACGGTCCGGTCGGGCAGCTCCTGGCGGCCACCGGCCGGTCACCCATGCGTGCCTCGCACCTCCACTTCATGGTCAGTGCTCCCGCTCTGCGCACCCTCGTCACCCACATCTTCGTCCGTGGCGACGAACACCTCGACAGCGACGCCGTCTTCGGTGTGAAGGAGTCCCTCGTCAAGGAGTTCCACACGCAGGAACCGGGCAGCCCGACGCCCGACGGACGTGACCTCGGTGACCGGGTCTGGTCCCGGGTGCGGTTCGACATCGTGCTCGCCCCCGACGGCACCTGACCGCTCCGGGCCGACCGGTCGCCGGCACCCCTTGCCGGCGGACCGGCCGCCCGCGTTCATCCCAGGACGCGGCCACCACGCAGGACATCAGCGGCACCCACGCCGTGCCGCTCCTTGAACCGGTGCGAGAAATAGGAGGCCGACCCGAAACCACAGGCCGCGCCCGCCTCGGCCACACTCCCGGGCCATCCCGCGACGAGCAGCGAGCGGGCGCGGTCGAGACGCCGGCCGAGGAGGTACTGCGGAAGGCTCTCACCACCGTGGGCGAACACGCGGGACAGATGCCGCTCGCTGACCCCGATACCCCGGGCGACGTGAGCCGCGGAGAGCCCGGGCTCCGTCAGATGTTCGTCGATGTAGGCCCGGGCCGTCGCGAGGTGTACGGCCGCTGTGGCCGGCGGGCGGCCCGACACCACGCTGCCGAGCAGCTCCAGCACGATGTCCTCGTCCACCGCCTCGGACGACTCCGGCCGCACCGCCCGGCCGACCATCCGGGCCAGCGCCCTGGCCTGCGCGGCTCCCTCGTCGACGTCGAAGACCATGGGCTGGGACAGCTGCGGTCCGCCGAGATCCCGCCAGACCGACCGGGGTACCTTCACCGCCAGCTCTTCCAGCCCCTGCGAGAAGCCCCGTATGAAGGGCCGGTCCGCATCGCAGACGATCAGCTGGCCCGGGTGCAGCACCCGCACCCCGTCATCGTGGTAGAAGAAGGCGTCCCCGGCGAGCGCGAAGTAGCAGGCGATCGCCTCCGACGGCAGGTCCCGGACCACCGAGCGGGTCCGTTCCACGACATGGGGCCCGCCCGCGACACGAGCCAGGTCGACGTGCGGCAGGTGGAGGTTGATCTCCGTCGCCTCGAGCGCGTCGTCACGCAACGAGCGACAGTGCACGCCGATGAGGGCTGCCGCGTTGTGCGCCTCCCACAGGGCGACGCGCCGGCCCTCGGGGAGGCCGACCGTGCTGAACAGAACAGGGCCGGTTCCCATCCCGCTTGTCATCCCCCCAGAGTAACGGCGTTCCACGCCGGAGCTCAGGGCCGTGAGGAGGCGCCGCACGAAGCCTGGCGTGGAGGACCCGGGAAGGGCCGCGAAGGTGGGGGGACGATGGCCGGTCAGCCGGTCAGCCGGTCAGCCGGTCAGCCGGTCAGCCGGTCAGGAAGGGTCAGTCGGTCAGGAAGGGTCAGCCGGTGTATCCGGTGGCGCCCACCGTTGCTCCGGCCGCAGCCGGACACCGGCTGCGCGACCGGAGCCGGACACCGGCTGCGGCAGAGCTCGCACCGGGATTTGTCACCCGGTGGCGTCCTGGTGCGGAAGCTGCTCGACGGTGTCCTCACCGCAGCAACTCCGTTGCTCCTGGCGGTCGATCCTCTCGCTGATCTTCGCGGCGACGCTGCGCAGACTGTCCAGTTCGGCGGGGACCAGACCGTCGAAGATGAGGTCGAGTACCCGGGCCACGTGTCCGGGGGCGGCTTCGGCGAGATGGGCGTGACCTGCGTCGGTCAGGATCGCGTGGGTGTAGCGGCCGTTGGTGGGGTCGGGCTCGCGGCGGACGAAACCCCGGCGTTCCAGCCTGCTGATCAGATGGGAGAGGCGGGACAGTTCGGAGTTGGCGAGGACGGCCAGGTCGCTCATGCGCATGCGGTGTCCCGGCTGGTCGGACAGTCCGGCGAGGACGTAGTACTCGACGTACCGCAGGCCCGCGTCCTGCTGCAGCTGCGTCTCCAGGGCGGTGGTCAGCCTGTGCAGCATCAGGCCGAATCGCTGCCATGTCTCCAGCTCCGCGGGGGTCAGCCAGCGGCGCTGATCGTTCGGGTGCGGAGGCTGTTCGGGCATGTCAGGAGTCTATCCGGCGTGAACGTTCATGCGTCGGAGCTCACACTTGAATCTTCATGAGTCCCAACCTAGGGTGGGACATGAAATTTCAAGCGAGAGAGAGTCCCGTGTGACTGCCGAGGGTTTTTCCCAGGGCGAGTACGTCATCGACCCGTCCCGTTCCAGCATCGATTTCTCCGCCAAACACCTGTTCGGCCTGGGAGGTGTCCGGGGCAGCTTCACGCTGCGCTCGGGGACCGTCGCCATCGCCGAGCCCGCCACCGACTCCCACGTGGGGGCCGTCGCCGACGCGAGCAGCTTCCACAGCGGTAGCGCGGCGCGCGACCGGAAGGTGCTGTCGCGGACGTTCCTGGACACCGACAGTCACCCGGACATCACCTTCACGTCCACTGGTGCCCATCGCGACGCCGACGGCACATGGAGGCTGGACGGCCTCCTCACGGCCCGCGGCGTCCGGGCGCCGGTCGTGTTCACCGTGACGCGCGCCCGGATGCTCGACGAGGAACTCGAGTTGACGGCCACGGCGACGGTGGACCGATACGCGCACGACATCACAGCCATGAAAGGCATGGCAGGCCGGTACCTGTGGCTCAGCGCCACGATCCGCGCCCGCCGCGCCCCCGCCGGCCCGGTCTCGCACCGGCCCGCCCATCAAGGAGAAGACCTCATGAGCGACCTGAAGATCGCCGTCATCCTCGGCAGCACCCGGCCCGGCCGCAACGGCAAGGCTGTCGCGGACTGGGTGGTGGACCGGTCCGGCGCCCGTACCGGTGTCGAGTACGAGCTGGTCGACCTCGCCGACTACCCGCTGCCCCACCTGGACGAGGCCATGCCGCCCGCCATGGGTCAGTACCAGGGTGAACACACCAAGACCTGGGCGGCCAAGATCGCCGAGTTCGACGGGTACATCTTCGTGACCCCCGAGTACAACCACTCCACCTCCGGTGTACTCAAGAACGCGATCGACTACCTGTACGGGGAGTGGAACAACAAGGCCGCCGCCTTCGTCTCCTACGGTTCCCTCGGCGGCGCTCGGGCCATCGAGCACCTCCGGGCCGTAGCCAGCGAACTGCAGCTGGCCCACGTGCGTCAGCAGCTGTCCTTCTCGCTGTTCACCGACTTCGAGAACTTCTCCGTCTTCAAGCCGGCCGAGCAGCACGACGCTGCCGCGACCGCCCTGTTCGACCAGCTGGAGTCCTGGGCCCGCGCCCTCAAGACCGTCCGGGTCTGACCCCTCGCCCCTCGGAAGGCGGGCGGCGGGAAGACCGTCCACCGGAGGTCCGGTCCCGGAACAGACTGCGGTCAGGTTCCGGGACCGCACCCGTTGTCCCGCCGTTCGGTCACCGGGCCAGGCGACGCGGTGTCTCCTCGCTTTACGTGGTCGTCGCGCCGTCGCGCCGTCGTGGCTCGTGGGGCGAGCGGCCCGGCGCCGCGACGCAGGGCCGCTGCTGATGCGCCTGGCCCTCGGCCCGCGAACGGCGAGCGACGGAACGCGAAAACTCCCCGCCCGGTTCCCTGGGGGAGGTCTGCACGGCACGGCACGCGTCGAGACGTCCCACGCCAGAATCGAATTCCGCGTCAGGCACCTACGTCTCGGCGTGTTGCTGTACGTGGTGTTCTACGTTGTTGTACGCGGTGTTCTACCCGCGGACCGCCCCGGCCCGCAGCCCGTCGAGGGGCTGCGCCGCGGTCTGGAGAAGCGCGGCCATCAGGGCCGCCGCGGTGCCGACCTCGAGGCCGTTGGCGCGGACGAGCGACTGCCAGGTGCTGAATGCGGCGGCGTGGCGGACCGCGGCCGTGAGGGTCGGGCGGGCGGCCGGGGCGGGGGAGTAGCCGGCGACCAGAACCTGAGTGATCGCGTCGATCTTCTCCTCGTAGGAGTCGACACTGGGCCTGATGCCGGGAATGTGGTCGCCGTCTCTGAGGACATTGGTCAGCATGCCCTCGACGGCGTCGTAGAAGCGGTACAGGTCACCGAGCGCCCCGACGGCCCGCTCATTCGGCGACGGGATCTCCTGCCATCTCGTGAGATCCGGCCAGGGGTTGCGCTGCCAGTACTCCGTGGAGCACGCCGAGAACAGGTCTTCCTCGGTGGGGAAGTGCCGGTAGACGGTGTGCCGCTGCACCCCGGCCAGCGAGGCGATGCCGGCGATGGTGGTGCGGGCGGGCCCGATCGTTCCGTGCAACTCGATCGCCGCGCCCGTGATGCGGCTCCGCGTCTCGCCCATCGTGTCGGCGCGACGCCGCATCTCGTACTTGCGGCCGGTGCTCTGCTCGTCCGCTGTCGTCACTGCAGCTCCGGTCCTCACGGTCGCGGGTCGAATCCGGGCGGCCCAGGGTAAATGACTATACATCACTGTGCATCGAAAATTTCACTGCACATCACTGTCTTCTGAACCTTGACGGACTCGACGATGCGAGTTTTCATGGAACAGTGCCGTGCATTGAAATCGCCCGCCCCGCGGGACGAGGCGCCTCGATCGCGGCGGTTCCCCGAAAACCATGGAGGAGAGTCATGTCGCAGATGCGGTCAGTAGTCGTACCCGCCCTAGGGGCGCACTGGGAGGTGAGGACGGTGGAGGCTCCGGAGGCAGGTCCGGGGCAGGTGCTGGTGAAGGTGCATGCCAGCGGGATCTGCGGTACGGACGTGTGGATCACCGAGGGGAAACTCGCGTTCGGTGCCGAGTTCCCCATGACGCTGGGCCACGAGGGCGCGGGGGAGGTCGTCGCGGTCGGCGCGGGTGTCACCTCCCGGGCCGTCGGTGACCGTGTCGGCCTGGTGACTCTGCAGACGGGCTGCGGACGGTGCGCATGGTGTCGCCGGAAAGAGCCGCTGGACTTCGTCACCGCCGCGAACTGTGAGCGTCCGGTGCTGACCGGCATGAATGTCGCCGGTGCGAACGGTGAGTACGTGGCCGTGAGCGCGGAGGCGACGGTGCTCCTGCCCGAAGGGCTCTCCTACGAGCACGCGGCACCCCTGATGTGTGTGGGCTACACGGCCTGGAGCGGCCTGCGGCGCGCCGATCCGCAGCCCGGTGAGCGTGTCGCGGTGTCCGGGGTCGGCGGAATGGGCCATCTGGCCCTCCAGTACGCCAAGGCGGCCGGGTTCACGACGATCGCCGTCACCGGATCGCCCGACAAGCGGGACCTGGCTCACCAACTGGGCGCGGACCTGGTGGTGTCGAACGGTGCGGAGCTGCGCGAGGCGGGTGGAGCGGACGTGCTGATGCACACCAACAGCTCCAACCGCGCGGTGGCGGATGCCTTCCAGGGCGTCGCACCCCACGGCCGGGTCGTACTCATGGGCATCGCCTTCGACGAGCTCGCGGTTCCCAACATGCCGATGATCATGAACAGCATCCAGATCCTCGGCTCCGCCCACAACGGCCCCCAGTACCTGACGCAGGCCCTCCAGATCGCCGCCACGGGCAAGGTCACGCCCATGGTGGAGGTCTACGGCAAGCACAGGGCCGCCGAGGCCTATCAGCGCACGGCGGAGGGGAAGGCCCGCTTCCGGACGGTCATCACCCACGACTGACGGCAGATCACTCGGCTGTGACCCGCCGGCAGTCGGCGATGTATCGGCGCGGAGCACGCGTGTCCACGCCACCCGGCGGCGTCGGAGGCTCGAACACGCTCAGGCGATCCAGGCGCTGGTCATGCCGAGCACCTTTGACCCGTCCGGGTCGGCGAGCTTGGGACCGATGAAGGCACGGGCCACGTCCGAGGTCTGGACCCGCAGCACGGGGCGCTCGGAGGTCAGCGCCGTGACGACGACGGCGGCAGCGTCATGGGCGGACTGGGCGGTGGCGAAGGCGCCCGCGGTGCGGGTCAGGTAGGCGTCCATGGCGGTCGCGTAGGGGCCCAGACGCTCCGCCATGGCGCTCCGGTCGTCGGGCAGTCCCACGTTCGCGACGAATTCACTGGCCACGGCCCCCGGCTCGACGAGTGTGACGTCCACTCCGACAGCGGCGGCGACGGGTGCCAGAGCCTCCAGGTAGCCCTCGACGGCGAACTTCGCCGCGCAGTAGGCCTCGTTGAACGGCTGCCCGACGACACCGCCGACGCTGGAAACGGCGAGGACCCGGCCTCCGGTGGCGCGCAGGTGCGGCAGGGCGGCGGCGGTGGTGTTCAGGACACCGAAGAAGTTGACTTCCATGACGCGCCGGGCGACCTCCACTCCGTCCACTTCGAGTGTGCCGACATGGCCCGATCCGGCATTGTTGATCACCGCGTGCAGGGCGCCGTGGTCGGTGACGACTCCCGACACGCACTCCTGTACAGAGGCGGGCTCCGTCACGTCCAGGCGACGGACCTCGATCAACTCGGTCACCCGTGCCGCGGCCGCCGCCTCGTTGAGCGCGTCGGCCTTTCCGGTGTCGCGCATGGTGGCGACGACTCGCCACCCGGCGCGGGCGGCGCCCAGGGCCGTCTCCAGGCCGATGCCGGTGGAGGTACCGGTGATCAGGACGGTCTTGCCGGTCATGAGGACTCGCATTTCGTAGGAGGGGATCGGGCGCACGGGGTCGGGATGCGGGGTTCCCGAGCCAGGCGCGGACCCCGCGAGAGGGATCATGTCCCTTGGAGAACGCTCCAAGGCAAATGGCACACCGGCGAGACGCTCCGGGTCGGACACCGCGGTTCATCCGGGTCGCTCAGGGTTCCTCGGATGCCAGATGCCGACGCACGCCGACGCACGCCCTGCTCCCGGACGCCTCGCGCGCGGTCGCACTCCGGTCACCCGAGAAATCATCGCGGCGGCCGCGAGCATGGCCGCGTACACGACGCCATCCTGCTGACGAGCCTCGACACGCAGCGCAGCGCAGGGCACGCAGCGCACGACACGCAAAGCAACGCGCGCAACGCGACGCACGACACGCAACACACGCAACGCAACCCATCCGCATTCACAGCCGCCATGTGGAGCAGTCCCCGAAACCCGCCACCATGAGCCGGCGCACTCAACGAAAGGCGGGGCGAAAACACCGGGTGATGTGCGTCAGCGACATCGGCCCATCTCCTTCTTTTCCATTACTGCACTCCGTGCAACGCGGGGCATCGATAGGGAGGAGTCCCGCCGGGAAGTCCCTTGATTTCCGGTGCGATGACAGTCGGGTGTTTCACCTGGTCGAGCAGCACATGAAAGGCGAAGCCTTGTGGCAGGCGTTCCCGCACGTCGTTGACCTGCCTTTCCGTGCGTCGTACCGGAGTTGACCACGGTCGGCCTGAATTTGCCTTACGTGACGGTTTCGAAATGTGAGGTAACGTCAGATCGAGCAGCAGGGCAGAAGGTCCTGGTGTTCGAAAGGAGATTAAGTGAAGAGTATTGCCAAGGGAGTGGCGAGCGCACTTATGGCGGTCGGCGTCGTAATGGCGCCGCTGGCCGTGCAGGCTTCCGCCGCGCCGCTTACCGGTGCTGCCACCACGACGTCGGCGAGCGCCCGGAGCAACCCGTTCCCTGTGCGGGACCACGCGTCGGGCCAGTACCGTCGTGACGGCGATCGGTGGGAACACCGCAACTTCGCCCAGGACGACCGGCGACGTCACCGCGGTGACTGGCGTGACGACCAGTGGCTGTACCGCGGCGACTGGCGTGACGGCGACCGGTATTACCCCGGCGACTGGCGTGACGGCGACCGCGATCGTTCCTGCCGCCGGCATTACGACCAGTACCGCTACACGTACCGGTACCGGTACGACCGCCGCCACCAAGCCTGGGGGTGCTACCTGTACGGGCGCCTCTGAGCGGGCCGCATCGCGCGCTGCCCGTCGTCAGGGAGGCGACGGGCAGCGGCGCTTCAGGTGAAAGGAGAAGCCCGCCGCAGAGGGATGGCGAGCCCTTGTCGATCGTCGCACGGAGGTCACCGGAACCTGTAGACCGCGAGGATTTCACCCTCGGTGATGACATAGGAATCGGGACGCCGTGTACTGAAAGTGAGCATGGCGGACCGCAAGCTTTGCAATTCCGTCGCGTTCAGAACTACATTTGCCGCCTTGAGCACGTCGAACCAGTCCGGATCCAACCTCGCCAGACGCAACTCTCCGGAAAGCAAGATCACCGGCTCCCCGATGCTGCCGCGTACGACAGCAGTCACAGACGCTCCTTGTACGAAGAGCACTTGAACCGCCTCTCGCCGGAGTAGAATTTGCGACCGATTATTCCTTGGTAGCGCACGAGGATATCTTCTCTATCCTGAATTTTCGGCATATCCCACCAACAGTTGAGAGAGAACACACGGTCGACGGCAGCGGCAGACGCGCCGTCATCCTCACCAGCCCGCAGCCCGCAGCCCGCAGCCCGCAGCCCGCAGCCCGCAGCCCGCAGCCCGCAGCCCGCAGCCCGCAGCCGCCGGGCGTCCGCCTGACCGGCCGCGAGGGCGAACTGGACGCCGCCTGCCGCTCGCATGGGGGAGTGGACCGCCGATCCGCTGGGACACGAACGCCCCGGTGAGCCGTCATCGAGGTTCCCTGCCGCCGAATGGACGGTGCCGTCGAGCCGGGCGGCGAGCGCGCGAGCCGGTGCGAGGGGCGGAGCTCGATGTGGTTAAAGAATCAAGGTGTTGCTTCCGCGGATCGGGCTCGTTGATGCGGTATGGACGCATCGCAGGCGACTGATGGTCAACTCGCCCTGAGATCATGGGTATTGGTCAAGCCCGCGATCGCCGAGAGGCCGCGTGCCCGGTGATCGGAGTGGACAACCAGAAGAGGGAGATGGCCGACCAGGACGAGTACGGCGGCCGTGAGTAGCTGTCGGAAGGGGAGCCGGCCGAGGTCGAAACGCACGTCTCTCTGGATCGGCGGCGGTCGGGAAAGCCATTCCGTAGGGGATCGACGATCTCGCCTCGACCACCACCCGCACGGAGGCGAAGGCGCGGCCGGACCATCGGTCCCGGCCCACGATCGGCGCGGTGTCCCCGCGGAACCGCACGCGTGGCTGGAGTGCGAGCGAGCGTTCGAGCCGAGTGCCGGCGCTGCCTTCCGTGACGTGGACAACGGTCCTACCGCCGCCGGTTGGCTGCAATGTGCACCCGTATCGGCGGTACTCCCTCCTCCGGAGAGGTCACACCACCGGGGGGAGGGGGGTGGCGAAAGGCGGCGAAGGGAGGCGAAGGGCGGCGAACGGAAGATCGTACGAAGCTATCCGGTTGAGGGCCGTTAGACTCATTGACAGGCTGCCATTCCCACTTCACAGGAAGAACCGGCGGTGCCCAACACACTGCAGGAAATGATCAAACGTAAGTTGGACCAGAATGGTTGGTCCTACAACGATGTGGCGCGACGTGGTGGTATCTCCCGCTCGACGGTCCACCATCTGGCCACCTCGGTGCGGCTGGCGCAGCTGCCGCAACAGACGACTTTGGAGGGCTTGGCCAAGGGACTGGGTATCCCCGTGGCCCCTGTGCAGCGGGCTGCCGCCGAGGCCGCCGGGGTCAACCTGTACTTCGAGAACGCGCCCGAGACCACGGATCCGGAGGTGGAAATCCTGATTGCGAGTGTGCACAAGCTGACTCCGAAGGACCGTCGACATGTGGCGGTGCTGGTGGAGTCGCTGCTTCAGGAGGACGGGCAGGCGTAGGACAACCGCGCGGGGGACGAGGGCGGTTGGCGGCCAGCGTCGGGACGGCCTTCAGTCGACCGGCGCCCTTCCTGCCACGGTGATCCACGTGATGACGGTCTGCACCGTGATGCGGTCGAGTTCGGCGACGTCGAAGACGGCCTGTACGTCGCCGACCTCCAGCACGACACCGGCCGCGTCGAGAGCAGCGTACAGAAGCATGCGGTGGGTCGCTCCGGAGTGGGGGATGGTGGCCGTGC
Organism: Streptomyces sp. NPDC005195; assembly: GCF_040608315.1. Taxonomy (NCBI): domain Bacteria; kingdom Bacillati; phylum Actinomycetota; class Actinomycetes; order Kitasatosporales; family Streptomycetaceae; genus Streptomyces; species Streptomyces sp. NPDC005195. The sequence continues at coordinate 18,087 of NZ_JBEXHZ010000022.1, read as the reverse complement.
CAGGAGCGGCATCAGCGGTCAAGGGTGGAGTGGAGTGCATGCGTCCGTGCCATTTCTAGGAGGGGGAGTTCCTTCCGGGAGCGGGTGCCTGGTGATCCAGGCTGCCCAGGGTCTCCGACAGCGCCGCGCGTCGCGGGGCGAGGCCGGCCTGAGCCCGCAACGCCGCGAGCACATGCTGATGGTTCTCCCGGAACGCCTCGGCCACCGCGTGGTCGTACCGGTTGTCGGGTATCGCGGGGCCGGGGGCACAGTCCCTCTGCTCGGCCCGGTCGGTGAGGGCGCACGTGAAGAACCCGCCCCTTGCCGCGTCGAGAAGGTCCACGGTGCTCATGAGCAGGGTGAGAGCCGCGTTCGATGCGGGCTGGACGAGTGCGGGGCCTGCGATGACCGGGCGACTCACACCGCGCAGGTGACGGTACGTCGTGTCCAGGGCCACCACTCCGCCGAGGATGCCCTCAGGCGTGCGGCGGGCGAGGACACCGGTGAACCCACGACTGCCGGGCACGACAGGCCGCGTAGAACCGGGCTCCTCGTGGACACCCCCGTGCCTGCCGCGGATACCCGCCTGGTTCATGAGGCGTTCCACCGTCCCATGGCTGATGCGGACACCTGAGCGGTGCTCGAGTTCCTGACGGATACGGCGGTATCCGAAGGCCGAGCCGGATTCTCTGTGGATATCGAGGATCAGTTGGGTCAGCCACACGTGTCGAAGTTCCCTCGCCGACGGGAGACGCCCACGCCAGGCGTAAAATCCGGACTCCGACACCTTGAGAAGACCGATGACTCTCCGGGTCGGAAATCCCTGCGCCGCCAGGCGAGCGATCACCTCGTAACGTCTTTTGGGGGCATCACCTCGCTCATGGTGTCGATGGTTTTCCGGCACAGAAGAACTTCTTCTTCCAGTTCCTGGATCCGGGTACGGGCCCTGGTCAGGCTGGACGGGGTGGTGCGGGAACGCCGCCAGCGGTAGACAGTCGTGGGCGGGATGCCCAGTTGCCTCGCTACTTCTCCTGCCGCGTGCCCCTCGGAGAGGAGTTGCAGGGCCCGGGTGCGGAGCGCCGCGGGATGTGGGGTGTTCACGGTTCGAGGCCCTCCAGGTCGGGCGATGTCTTCCCGGATTCCGGGACGGACGGCAGAGCCGCCGACCGGACGAGCCCGGGGCCGCGCCGGGAGTTCGCGGCCCCGGGCATCCGAGTCGCGCTAGCGGACGTGGCGGTGCATCGTCACCGTGGGGTTGAAATCGGCCAGCGGGTCGCTGCCGCCGCCCCGGGGAGCGCGTGCCGCTTCGCGGTCGAGGATGGTCTTGATCTCGCCGGCGATCTCGTCGGCGGATCGCCTGATCCGGTCGATGGGCAGACGCGACGACTGGAGAGCCGCGGCGCGGCGGTTGAGGCGGGTCAGTTCGCTGCGCGCCTGTCCGCTCAGTGTGAAGGCCCGGGGAGTGGCGACAACGAACTGGTAGGAGCCGGCGAATGTCTCGCAGCGGGCGCAGTGTTCGTTCATCGCGTGACTGATGTTGGTGGTGTTGATCAGGCGGGCGTTGCGACCGGAGGTGGTGACGATCTGGAAGGACAGGGCGATCGAGCGGCACGGGGCGTACGGAGAGCATCCGACCGATTCCGCCGTGGCACGGTTATTGGCCGTGACGGCGATGGACGGTCCGTACTCGTGAATTCTGAAGGTCTCGTCGAACTGGCTCACATGGGTGCGGTCGGCACGGCTGTGAGCCAGGTCCACAGCGGTCGCGACATCATGGAAGATGCCGGATCCGGTGGTGGCGGACGCCGTACTGGCGGTCATGGCGAGGCCGGCGCCCGCGGCCACGCCGAGGCTCACGGCTGTCTTGGCGACGGTGCTGGTGCGCGGCTTGCGGTGGTTCATGTGCTTCTCCTGGAAGGGTGCGTTGACCTGGGTCAGGACGGGTTGGGGCTCGCCGATGCCGGTGCGGTCGTGGACGGGGACGCGGTCACGGAGGGCGGCGCGGAGGACGGCGGGGGTGTCGAGGACGTCGCGCTGGTGGACGACGTGGGTGCGCTGGTCGCGCCCGACGGGGTGACGCGGGGGGAGGACGGGGGAGCCGTGGCGCGCGCGGTGGACGGCTGCACCGTTCTTAGCGTGGTGGTGGAAGACCGCGCGGTGGGCGACGACGGCGATACGGCGGCGCGGGGGCTGCTGCCCGGAACGACGCTGCCCGGGCGCCCGGTCGGGCGCGGGTCCTCGGACGGCGCCTCGGTCTGACTGCTCGAAGGAAGAGGTGCGGGGACGCTCTCCGCCGCCCGGATCCGCGGGACTCCCGGCTGGAGAAGAGGCGCCACCGGTGATGAGGGGGGAAGCGGCTCAGGTGTCATGCCCTGCCACCAGGCGGCGGCGAGAGCACACACCCCGACACAGCTCGCGGCCGCCAGCACGAGCCGCAGCGCCGGCTTGCCCTGCGTCCCGTGGCGGGCCGACCGGACCAGTCGTACCAGCACCCTGCCGATGAGGTAGGCGCCGCCGGCCATCGGGCATACGAGCATCAGGGCTCCGATGACGCCGACCGTGCCCGCCGCCGGATGGCCCGCGTCGAAAGCCTCGAAGGTCCCGGCCAGTTGGTCGACGAGGCTCCGGAAGGCGGTGGTGACCAGCCGCGGGAGATTCCACAGCGCGTAGGCCGCCTCGGCGATCAGCAGCGGAATCATCGTCAGCACCCAGGAGGCGATGACGGTGCGTGCGGAGCGTTTGAGGCCCACGGTCTCGGCGGGCGCGCCCCCCGGGAGCAGGCTCCGCAGGATCGGCTTGACCTTGCCGTAGAGGTCGGGGACGCCGGCCAGGTCGCCGAGGATGTAGTAGCCGTCGAGTCGCAGGGCCGGCAGCAACTGTTCCAGGATCTCGAAGTGTGCGAGGTAGATGGATGCCAGGAAGAAGGCCTGGCCTGTGAGGAGATAGCCGGCCGCGAGAACCAGCATGAAAACGGCGTTGAAGTAGACGCCGCCCAGGCCGGTGCGCAGCCGTCCCCCTCTGTTGACCCGGTAGACGTCGGTGACGTCGGTGTACAGGGCGGGCCAGATCAGGTAGATGCCGCATCCGATCTTCCCCGGGGAGGCGCCGCTGTACCTGCAGGCAGAGGCATGACCGAATTCGTGGAAGAGCAGCGAGGCGACGGTGAGCAGGAACACCGCGAGCATCCAGACCGGTTGCTCCAACACCTGCAACAAGGGCGTCATCGCCCCGTGGACCGCGAAGAGCCAGATGTCCATGGCCGCGGTGCCGATGAGGGCCGTCACCACGATCGACGGCCGGTGCAGCCAGCTCAGCGCGGAGGCGATCCGGGCCACCCGCGCCTCATTGAAGATCACCCGGTGGCCGCGCAGGGCCAGCAGGAGGTCGGACGTGGGCGCGTCGTCGCAGTCCTGCGGAGGTTCTCCCAAGGGGACCGTGACTCCGAGCGGAGTCAGTCTGTTGCTGATGAGGTACGCGATGTTCTCCACGGTGACCTCGGCGCCGTACCGACCGCAGACTCGGTGACAGATGGTCTCGGTGTTGCGGGTGCCGTCGATGGAGCTGACGACGAGATAGAGCAGACGGGAGAGCAGGAGGACCTGGCCGTCGCCTCGGCGGACGACGTATCTGCGGTCGGTGAAGCCGGAGCCCTGGTACTCACCGAGGGTCTGCAGGCCGTGCGTGCGATGGGGAACGGGTGGGGCGCTCGGCGACGTGAGACTTTCGGCCGTCATCACCTGCGTCGTGGCGGTGAACGACTCCGGCGATCGTGCCTCGGTGGCTCCGGTGGCTCCGGTGGCTCCGGTGGCTCCGGTGGCTCCGGTGGCTCCGCTGGCCCCGGTGGGCGGGGCGGGCGGGGCATCGCCGGGCACTGAGGGGGATTTCGTCCGGGCGTGCGGGATGCTGTGCTCTGTGGGCGGCGTCATCGTTTTCTCCACGGCGCAACTGGCGATTGGGCGCGTACCCGGCTCTTGTCGGCCCCTCCTGAGAGCTGCGAGAGGCGGCCAGGTGCCTCGGCACCGAACGCCCAGTCGCTGCGCCGGCGTCGGCGGTGACTCGCACGGCGCTGCGGGGCGGGCCCAACGTGCCCGCCCCGCAGCGTCAGCGTGCTACTGGTGGACGCTGATGGCCTGCGAGGCCTGGGACTGCGCGACGGCCAGCGGCGAGAACTGGTTCACGGCCGCGGACTCGTTGTGGGCGTCCAGGTTCGCCACCTTCTTCGAGATGGAGGTCATCCTGGTGAGGTTGAACGAGAACCGGGCCAGGGCCTCGCGCCCGGGCAGCAGTTCCGCGGTCTCGGCCTCAAGCTGACTGATGTTCATTGGAGATACCCTTCATAGGTGTACGTGTTGACGACACATTGGCCGGTCGCCGACCCGGGGTTCATTCCTGGAGGTTGAGTCCCCGTAGGCCCGACCGGCGAGGCAGCCTGGACGGTAGGTCGCCGGTTCGCTCCGGTGCCCGAGTCCGCACAAGTTGCCTGTTCTCTGTGGCCGGGTGTGGGGCACCCGGCCACAGAGACCCTGAACTGCGGATCCACGAAAGGAACACGTAGGCGTGCGCCAACCCCGCTGTCCAGAGTCTCCAGACGTTCCGTCTGGAGACTCTGGAAGGTAGTGGAAAGCGAACGTCTCGCGCAAACCCTCTATATCCGACATATGTTCAAAAATAGATTGTCTGTTCAGATCCTGAGAATGCGTCCCCGCGCCACGGCTGACGAAGTACCAGGTTGAAGCCCCGGTCGAGGCCGACCCGTTGGAGTGGCCACCTTGACGACGAAATTTCGATGGTCGGGCAGGGGAGCTCATGGGGACGCGCGTTTCCGCGTCCGGAGGAGTCGCGGAAGGACGCGGTCGCCGCCCGGACCGCGGGCGACAGGCGCCCATGTACGGCGGCAGCGGCCCCATGTGACGGGCGATGAGACCGAACAGAGGCCGATCCCCGCGTGCAGCCGGCCGTAGTCCGCTCGTACCGCGACGCTTCCCGCGGCCGACAGCTGATGCGAAGTAGAACGTCCTGGACGTCCGGGGCCGAGCACTTCCGCCGATGTCGAGCCATGGGCCGCCGCCGCCTGATAGGGGAGTGCGAGTCGGTCCACCCGGAGCTCGGCGCACCCCCCTCCGCTTCCCCGCTCGCGCAGCCCCCGTTCGCGCTCCCTGGCAGGCCGGCTCCCTCGTACGACGCGCGCGCGTCCACCGGGAAGCTGTGCCAGGGCGATGCGGCATGGCGGCGCCTGGGACGGGTGCGGTGCGGTAGGCGGTGGTCGCGGTGAGCATGTCCTCCCGCGTGGGCGACGTACATCCGTCCAGCAGGAGGCCGGCGGCCTGGTGTGTCTGTGCTTCCGCCGGCGGCGTGAGCACTGGTGGGGCGGGCGGTCAGGGCGCGGCGGATCGGCAAGGGAGGACTATGCCGACGAACTCGCCTGTTCCCGGCAGCGACGACTGCGGCCAACGGGGCTTCCAGCACTGCCCGTTGGCGACTAGCACAGCGGCGTGGATTCCTGCCGACTCGCGCTCCGTGTCACGGTGACCGCACAGCACCGTCCACCGGCCGGCCACGTTCGGTCGACCGAGGCCCCACGCGCCCCGGTCCGTCTCTCACCTGCTCGTCAAGGAGACTATGACGGTGCCGACCGAGACGAGGACGCCTGATCAGGACCGGCCGGTCGCCAAACGCGTGAGATCGGCAACGAAGTTCCTGTTGCCTGTCTGATGCATGGGGGTGAGTTTCTCGGAGGACACCTTCCACCCCCGCGGCGTCCGGTCGAGACCGATCACGTCGCGGGCGTACAGCGTCCAGTCCGTGCTCCGCTCGTCGTCGCCCAGTTCGGGGTGATGGTGCAGGGCCTCCAGGTGAAACCTCACCGTGGCCGTGTCACCGTCGATGGTCACCACAGGACTGCTGACCATGTGCTGCGTCAGCGGGATCGGGCCGATGACGTCGGCCATGGCGCGCTTCAGGGTCTCGGCCTCGACCTGCCCGTCCAGCGGGAGGACACCCGCATAGTCGACCGTCACCACATCAGTCCACAGAGACCGCATACCGTCCCAGTCCTTGACGTCGCAGAACTGGAAGTACTCCCCGACCACATTGAGCACGTCGAAACCGTCAGCTGTTGAGGTTCTCATCGTCCAGTACCTTGAATCCGGGTGGGGGCGGTCGCGCGGTGCGGCGTGCGATGTCGTGTCAACGATTTGGTGGGGTGAGGGACACGTGACGGTACGGCGGTTCCACCGCACGTGCTGTGGCCGGGGCCCGGTCCGGATCCCTGACGAGAACCGTGACCTCCGCGATCCTTCGCGGCGGTCGAGGAGATGGTCACCTACCTCCTTGCCGGCGGGCGGGTCCGCGGGAAGAAGGCGGAACTGAACCTCGCGGAGGTTCGCCGCTTCGTGCGGGGGACCCGGTCCACGACGCGCCGCACAGCTTCCGATCGGTGGGGTCCCCACTATCAGGCAGCTCCGGGTGCGCGCCTACAAAATCATGGACGAACCGGGGCTGCGCCGGGTGCGCCTCTACGATGCTCGGGCGTCGTGCCTGACCTACCCGGCGAACAAGGGCGTTCCGGATCACATCCTGGCGCGGTGGGCGGGGCACACCAGCGGCCGCACGACGAAGAAGTGGTACGTGAAGCCGGATGTGGAGGATCTTCGCGAGGCCGCCACAACGTGGGAGAGGTTGCACAGTGCTCCCACCCAGCTCCGTGAGAAATTGTGAGATATGAGAGCGTGAGTCGAGTGAGTGAGACGAGCCCCGCACCCCTGCAATACCGCTTTGACGGGCCAGAAGACGCTCCCGTGCTGATTTTGGGGCCGTCGCTCGGTACCACTTGGCACATGTGGGACCGGCAGATCCCGGAGCTGGCGAAGAGCTGGCGGATCTTCCGTTTCGATCTGCCGGGTCACGGCGGGGCACCCGCCTATCCGGCGGGGTCGTTCGGCGAACTCGCGGGGCGGCTGCTCGCCACACTCGACGGGCTCGGGGTGCAGCGCTTCGGCTACGCGGGCTGCGCGTTCAGCGGGGCTCTCGGGATCGAACTGGCCCTGCGCCACCCGGAGCGGATCGCCTCCCTCGCGGTGATCGCCGCCTCACCCCGCTTCGGATCGGCCGACGAGTTCCGCCGGCGCGGCGTGATCGTGCGGACCAACGGACTCGACCCGATCGCCCGCACCTCGCCCGAGCGCTGGTTCACGGCCGGGTTCGCCGCGGCCCAGCCGGCCATCACCGAGTGGGCCGTGCAGATGGTGCGCACCACCGACCCCGGCTGCTACATCGCCGCCTGCGAGGCGCTCGCCGCGTTCGACGTACGGGCCGAACTGGCCCGGATCGGCGCCCCCACCCTCGTCCTCGTGGGCTCCGACGACCAGGTCACGGGGCCCGCCGAGGCCCGCACACTGGTCGCCGGAATTCCGGACGCCCGGCTCGCGGTCGTGCCCGGTGCCTCGCACCTGGTGCCGGTGGAGCAGCCCGCCGCGGTCACCGACCTGCTGGTACGGCACTTCTCCACCGCCTGGCAGCCCGCCTACGACTCGTCGACCGGCCAGGTGGCGATCACGGCGGGCCCGGTGAAGCCGGTGCTCGCCACGCCCCCGCCCCTCGCGCCCGTCGCCGAGATCGCCCCGGCCGTCCTCGCCCAGCCCGAGATGCTGGGCAGGCCCGACCCGTACGACGCGGGGATCAAGGTCCGCCGCGAGGTGCTCGGAGACGCGCACGTGGACCGTGCGCTGGCCTCGGCGGACGCGTTCTCCGGGGACTTCCAGGATTTCGTCACCCGCTACGCCTGGGGCGAGATCTGGGACCGGCCGGGACTCGACCGGCGCTCGCGCAGCTGCGTCACGCTCACCGCGCTGGTCGCGGGCGGCCACCTCGACGAACTCGCGTTCCATACCCGCGCCGCCCTCCGCAACGGCCTCACCCCGGTCGAGATCAAGGAAGTGCTCCTCCAGGCGGCGGTGTACTGCGGTGTCCCGGCCGCGAACAGCGCGTTCAGGGTGGCGCAGGCGGTGATCCGGGAGGAGACCACCCCTCAGGAGTGATCATCCGGGCAGTGGGAGCACCAGGCTGAACAGGCCCCGGCCCGCCCGACGGGAGGAGGATGGACTCATGAAGCTCACGAAGAAGTCGCATGCATGCATCCGCCTGGAGAAGGACGGGCGCGCTCTCGTCATCGACCCGGGCGTCTTCAGCGAGGAGGACGCGGCCGTCGGCGCGGACGCGATCCTGATCACGCACGAGCACCCCGACCACTTCGACGAGGAGCGGCTGCGGGCCGTGCTGGAGGCGGGCCCCGCGACCGAGATCTGGACCCTGAAGTCGGTCGCGGACCGGCTCACCACCGCCTTCCCGGGCCGGGTGCACACCGTCGGCCACGGTGACACGTTCACCGCCGCGGGCTTCGACGTCCAGGTGCACGGCGAGCTGCACGCCGAGATCCACCCGGACATCCCGCGCATCACGAACGTCGGCTATCTCGTCGACGGCGGCCGTGTCTTCCACCCGGGCGACGCCCTCACCGTCCCCGACCGGCCGGTCGAGACGCTGATGCTCCCGGTGATGGCTCCGTGGAACAAGATCGCCGAGGTCATCGAGTACGTCCGCGAGGTCAAGCCCCAGCGCGCGTACGACATCCACGACGCGCTTCTCACGGACCTCGCCCGTCCGATCTACGACCACCAGATCGGCGCCCTGGGCGGCGCCGAGCACCTGCGGCTCGCGCCGGGGACGTCGGCGGAGGTCTGAGCGCGGGGCGGCCCCGGGCGTGAGCGGGCCGCGAGGACCCGTTGTCGTACCCGCCCGGTAGGTTGTCGGGTATGCGCATCGCGACCTGGAACGTGAACTCGATCACCGCCCGCCTCCCGAGGCTGCTGGCCTGGCTGGAGAGCAGTGGCACGGACGTGCTCTGCCTCCAGGAGGCCAAGGTCGCCGCCGAGCAGTTCCCCGTCGACGAGCTGCGCGAGCTGGGTTACGAGGCGGCCGTGCACGCGACCGGCCGGTGGAACGGAGTGGCGGTGCTCTCGCGCGTAGGCCTGGAGGACGTCGTCAGGGGTCTGCCGGGCGGCCCCGGCTACGAGGGCGTCGAGGAGCCCCGGGCCGTCTCGGCGACCTGCGGCCCGGTCCGCGTCTGGTCGGTGTACGTGCCCAACGGCCGCGAGGTGGGCCACCCCCACTACGCGTACAAGCTCGAGTGGTTCGAGGCCCTGAAGGCGGCGGTCGCGGGCGACGCGGCGGGCAGCAGGCCCTTCGCCGTCCTCGGGGACTACAACGTGGCGCCGACGGACGACGACGTCTGGGACATCTCCCTGTTCGACGGTGCCACGCATGTCACCCCGGCCGAGCGCGCCGCCCTGACCTCGCTGCGCGAGACGGGCCTGTCGGACGTGGTCCCGCGCCCTCTCAAGTACGACCACCCGTTCACCTACTGGGACTACCGGCAGCTCGGCTTCCCCAAGAACCGGGGCATGCGCATCGACCTGGTGTACGGCAACGAGGCGTTCTCCAAGGCGGTCGGTGACGCGTATGTCGACCGTGAGGAGCGCAAGGGCAAGGGGGCCTCGGACCATGCGCCGGTCGTGGTGGACCTCGACGTGTGACCCACGCGCGGGCGGGTGCGTTCCGGGGCGCGCCTGTGGTGTGTCGGACGGAGGGAATGACACGCTGGGCGTATGAACATCCCTTTTTTGGGCACCTGGCGCAAGAAGCACGGTCTCGCCTTCGGGGTGGCCGTGTTCACCGAAGGCGACCACGATCCCGCGGGCATCGCCGAACTCCTCGCGGAGTGCGAGCTGCTGCGCTCGCAGGCGTACCAGGCGGGTGTCGAACTCGACGACTCCGCCACCTCCTTGGAGGCGCTGGACCAGCTCCTGCCGCGCTGGCGCGACGACGAGGAGAGCCTGCCCTGGCTCGGCAACGACGCGGGCCTCTACCTCGGTTCGGTCATCGTGCGCACGGTCTCCGGCGCCGCCTGGGAGATCTGGCCCAACGGTCAGCCGGTCGTACGGCTGACGTCCGGCCGCGAGATCGACGTCGTCGCCTCGGGTCACACCTGGGCCTCCAGCGGTGCTCCCGAGCTGTCCCAGCTGTACGCGGAGGTGTCGGAGGGGTGATCCGGCGGTCGCCGTGCCCGCTCCGAACTGTCGCGCCGTAAACCTGAAACTTGTTAAATACGGCTAATGCCCGAAAAGTGCGTGTCGAGCATTAAGAGCCATCTTGCCCGGATAGTTTGCGGCTTCTGCGACACAGCTGAGAGTGGGTGGGGCCGGGCATGGCTGTCGATCCTCTGATCGAACTGCAGCGCGTGAACAAGTACTTCGGCGAGCTGCATGTCCTGCAGGACATCGACCTCACCGTCGCCAAGGGGGAGGTGGTCGTCGTCATCGGCCCGTCGGGGTCGGGCAAGTCGACGCTGTGCCGAACGATCAACCGGCTGGAGACCGTCCAGTCGGGGACCATCAGGCTGGACGGCCGGCCGCTGCCCGACGAGGGCAGGGCGCTCGCCGGGCTCCGGGCCGAGGTCGGGATGGTCTTCCAGTCCTTCAACCTCTTCGCGCACAAGACGGTCCTGCAGAACGTCTCGCTCGCCCAGATCAAGGTCCGCGGCCGGAAGAAGGAGGACGCGGACCGGCGCTCCCGTGAACTCCTCGACCGGGTGGGCCTCGTCGCACAGGCACCCAAGTACCCGGCGCAGCTCTCCGGAGGCCAGCAGCAGCGCGTCGCCATCGCCCGCGCCCTCGCCATGGACCCCAAGGCACTGCTGTTCGACGAACCGACCTCGGCGCTCGACCCCGAGATGATCAACGAGGTCCTGGAGGTCATGCGGCAACTCGCGCGCGACGGCATGACCATGGTCGTCGTCACCCACGAGATGGGCTTCGCGCGCTCCGCCGCCAACCGTGTCGTCTTCATGTCCGACGGCCGCATCGTCGAGGACCGCGCCCCCGAGGAGTTCTTCACCAACCCGCGCAGCGACCGCGCCAAGGACTTCCTCTCCAAGATCCTCAAGCACTGAGCGGGGGAGTGCACCGCATGATCCGTACCACACGTGTGCGCTTCGCCCTGGTGGCGATCACCGCACTGCTCGCCACCGTCACCGGCTGCGGCAAGGAGGGCAGCCCGCCCACCAAGGGACCGGCCGCGGAGAAGCTGCCCACCTACGAGGTCGCGAAGGGCTTCGAGCTCCCCGACTCGCCCACCTGGAAACGGGCGCGGAAGCGCGGCCACTTGAACGTCGGCGTCAAGGAGGACCAGCCGTACCTGGGCGAGAAGGACCCGGCGACGGGTGCCTACGCCGGCTTCGACATCGAGATCGCCAGGATGATGTCGGCCTCACTCGGCTTCGACCCGAAGACCGTCAACTTCAGGACGGTCGCCTCGGCCAACCGCGAAACCGCCCTGCAGAACGGCCAGATCGACTACTACGTCGGCACCTACACCATCAACGACCTGCGCAAGAAGCTCGTCGGCTTCGCGGGCCCGTACTACATGGCCGGTCAGTCCCTGCTGGTCCGCAAGGACGAGAACGACATCCACGGACCGCAGGACCTGGCCGGCAAACGCGTCTGCTCGGCGGCCGGTTCGACGCCGTACCAGCGCATCAAGACCGACTACCCGAAGGCCACGCTCGTCGCCTACGACACCTACTCGGTCTGTGTCGACAACCTGCTCACCTACCAGGTCGACGCCGTCACCACCGACGACGCGATCCTGATCGGCTACGCGGCGAAGGCCCCCGGCGAACTCAAGGTCGTCGGCAAGCCGTTCTCCAAGGAGCCCTACGGCATCGGTGTCCCGCGCGGAGACAACGCGCTGCGCCAGGCACTCGACGACGCGCTGGAGGCCCGGGAGAAGAACGGCGACTGGAAGAGGGCGTACGAGGCGACCCTCGGGCTCTCCGGAGTGCCCGCGCCCGCCCCGCCCGCCATCGACCGCTACCCGGCGAGCTGAACGAGGCCGACGTGAACGTACTGACAGACAACTTCTCCACCTTCGCCGAAGGATTCCTCGGCACCGTCGAACTCACCGTCTACGCATCGGTGCTGGCGCTTCTGCTGGGCTTCCTGATGGCCTCGTTCAGGGTCGCTCCGGTCGCCTCCCTGCGGGCCCTCGGCACGGCCTGGGTGGCGGTGCTGCGCAACACCCCGCTCACCCTGCTGTTCTTCGCGGTCCTGCTCGGCCTGCCGCGCTTCGGACTCGTACTGCCCTTCCAGGTGTTCGCGGTCCTGGCACTCGGCTGCTACACCTCGGCGTTCATCTGCGAGGCGCTGCGCGCCGGCATCAACACCGTGCCCAGGGAACAGGGCGAGGCGGCCCGCAGCCTCGGCATGACGTTCCGGCAGACGCTCTCGCTGGTCGTCCTGCCGCAGGCCTTCCGGTCCGTGATCCCGCCGATCGGCTCCACCCTCATCGCCCTCGCCAAGAACTCCGCCATCGCCGGGGCGTTCAGCGTCACCGAACTGCTCGGCACCTACAAGACGCTCAGCGAACTCGGCTACAACATCGTCTGGACCTTCGTCTGGATCGCCGTCGGGTACCTGATCATCACCCTCGCCATCAGCGCGGTCTTCAATGTTCTCGAAAAGCGCTGGGGAGTCGCCCGATGACCGCCACCGCCCACCGGTCACCCGCCCACGGGCCCCCGGCCCGCGGGTCCACCACCCACCGGTCCACCGCCCTCTACGACGTCCCCGGGCCGAGGACCCGGCGACGGCACCGGATGTACGGGGTCGTGTCCACCGTCCTGATCCTCGCCCTGATCGGCTGGATCCTGTATCTCCTGTTCGACACCGACCAGTTCACGTACACCAAGTGGATGCCCTTCGAGTACAAGGGCATCCAGGAACTCCTGCTGCGAGGACTGGGCAACACGCTCAAGGCCTTCGCGCTGGCCGCCGTGTTCTCGCTGGCGCTGGGCGCGGTGCTCGCCACGGGACGCCTCTCCGACCACGCCCCGGTGCGGTGGATCTCCACGCTGGTCGTCGAGTTCTTCCGCGCCATGCCCGTGCTGGTGATGATCTTCTTCATCTTCGTGGCGCTGAAGGTGCAGCCGCTGCCCGCGCTGGTCGCCGGACTGACGCTCTACAACGGCTCGGTGCTCGCGGAGGTCTTCCGCTCCGGCGTCAACTCCGTCGACCGTGGGCAGCGGGAGGCCGCGTTCGCGCTCGGCATGCGCAAGACCCAGGTCATGGCGCATGTCCTCGTACCGCAGGCCGTACGGGCCATGCTCCCCGCCATCATCAGCCAGTTGGTCGTGGCGCTGAAGGACACCTCGCTCGGTTTTCTCATCACCTATGAGGAGTTCCTCCACGCCGGGAAACTGATCGCGTCCAACCTCGACTACGATTTGCCGTTCATCCCCGTGGTGATGGTGATCTCGCCGATCTACATCGGGATGTGCATGCTGCTCTCCTGGTTCGCCCAGCGGGTGTCCCGGTGGGAGCGGCGCAGTCCCAAGACCGAGGCCGTGAAGGTGGCACCGGCCGAACCAGGGACGCTGCTGCTGGGTGAGGGTCGTCCCCCCACCGCCCCGAGAACGTAGGGGGAGCAGCAGCTCACAGGGCCATGCCCGGCCGGCGGCAGCCGGGGATCACTGCTCGCGCAGGGGAATCGACACGTAGGACGGGTCGTTCGCCGGTGAGGAGAAGGTCAGCTGCGCGCCGGACGGGTTGTGCTCGATGTAGAGCGGGTCGACCGTGTCGACGACCAAGGCGAGCCGATGCCCTGCCGGGACGTCGTAGGCCGTGGAGTACAGGTCCAGATCGACGCCGAACGGCTCGCCGGGCGTCTGCCCGTGGAAGGTGTACGGCGCGTTGCTGACCAGCTTGCCGAGGCCGAGCGGCCCCACGTCGTACAGATAGGCGACGAGGGTGCCGCTCTCCTTGGTCGGGGTGAGCGTCGTGTGCAGCCGGGCGGTGCCACGCACCTGCTGGGCGCTCGCGTACCGCTCCGACTGCCAGACGGCCGCCCAGCGGCGCGGCAGCAGCGGAACGGCTGCCATCGGAGGGACCCGCGCCAGCTGGTCCAGGACGCTGGAGAGGAAGATGATCCCGCCGTCCGCGCCCGAGTCGACGTTCGTATGGATCGTGGTGGTGCCCGCCAGCGCGATCTTCCGCGTGGTGGCGCCGACGGACTTCCAGTCCGGGTAGCCCTCGTAGCCGCCGGTGGAACGGGACTTGAGCTGGACCGGCTGCTCGCGGTCGATTCCGTTGTCCTCGCCCCTGAGGTAGTGGTCGAACCAGCGGCCGGTGTCCTTCCACACGTCGTTGGGGACTCCGAACAGGCCGGCGAGCTCGGCGGTGGCGTGGTCGCCGGGGCGGAACTCCAGACGCTTGGGTCCGGTCAGTTCCTCGTAGAAGCGGGCGTACTGGTTGGGCGGGAAGATCGTGTCGCCCCAGGCGTTGGCCATGAAGACGGCCGGACCGTTCCTGTCGAGCTGGTCGACATAGGTCTCGGGGGAACGTTTCCTCCCCCAGGCGATCATCTCCTGTTCCTTCGAGAGGTCCGAGGAGAAGAAGCCCTTCAGGGTCTGCCGGAGTTCGGCGCTGGGGCGGCCGGTGAGAGCGCCGACGCCGCCGAGCAGGGCGGTGGCCTGGGTGTGCTCGGTGCGGCCCGAGTAGATCGAGTCGATGAGATCGGCCCAGCCGCTGAGCGCGGCGACCGCCTTGATCCGTTTGTCGTGCTCGGCGGCCAGCAGGCTGATCCCGGCACCGTACGAGACACCGGCCACGCCGATCCTCCGCGCGTCGGCGGGGGTGTTGGCGAGCGCCCAGTCGATCACCTTGGAGGTGTCGGCCACGTCCGGCGGGCCGGCCACTTCTATCTCGCCGCCGGACTGCCAGAAGCCCCGGACGTTGTAACCGACCACCACATAGCCGGAGTCGGCGAGTCTTTGGGCCTGTGCGAGGTACTCGATCTGGGGCAGACCCCAGCTCGTGGGCAGCACGATGAGCGGGTAGGTGCGGGTGCCGTCGGAGTCCGCGGGGGTGACGACGTTGCCCTTGAGGACCGTGCCGCCGTCCCCGGCGATGTCGACGAAGCGGACGCCGCCCGTGGCCGCTTGGGCGGTGGGGGTGAGCCCGAGGGTGCCGCCGGTGATCAGGGCCGCCGAGACGGCACCCACGGCGGTCGTGCGCAGGGCATGGCGATGGAGTCCCACGGGCCACTCCTCACTCGTGTCGGTGGAAAGTGACCCGACGGTAACCTCGCGCGCTTACCGGAAGTAACCCGTCGGTAAGTTACGCACGGGTAAAGGTTCCGGGCGGGCGCTGGAGCCTACGACGCGCGGCGCGAGTTGCGCGCCGGTGTCCGTGCCGGCGTGGGCGTGGGCGTGGGCGCCGGCGCGGGCGGCGCGGTCCTGGCGGCGCGGGTCACGTCCGCGACGAGTTCGACCACATCGGGGCCGTACGCCTGCGAGTTCACCACCTTCAGGAGCAGGACGAAGGAGTTCCCGCCGTGTTTGCGCGCCAGACGCTCGTGGTTGCGGGCGAGATAGCGGGTCGCGGCCTGGTTGGTTATCGCGCGCTGGCCGCAGAAGAGGAACACCGGCCGCGTCCCGCGCTCCTGGCCGGCGACCAGCCGGGCGAGGATCACGTACTCGCCCTTGCCCGACTCCAGGAGGTAGCGATCGCTGCCGATCTGGAACGCGCCGCGGTCCGGGCCCGGTTCGGCGTCGACGTTGACGTCGACGCCCGGAAGCAGGGAGTGCAGATGCGCCGCCATCCGCCGGTTCGACGACGGGCCGCCCACGCAGAACTCCGTACGCTCCCCGAAGCCCTGCTGGGTCGCGTCGTGCGCGATGACCTGGGCGTGCGCGCCACAGTCCTTGATCAGCGCGGACAGTTCGAGCAGCGCGAACACGTCGTGCCGCATCACCGTGAGCTCCGGGCCGCCCGCCTCCCGGTTGACCACCAGCAGTGACTCGGAGTTGTCGGGCAGCCCGAAGAACGCCTGCTTGCGCCGGAGTCTGCGCTTCCACAGATACGTACGGGCGAGCCAGCCGAGGGCGGCGCTGACGCCGGCCGCCAGCACGCCGAGGACGATGTTGCGTACGTCGTCATTCATGGGCGCGCATGCTAGCCGGAATGCGCAACGGTGTTCGAGGGGGTCCTGACGGAAGGGCGGAGGTGAAGTTACGCTGCGCAGACGGCTGTTGACTGGAGGTACGGATGCGTCGCCCTGTTGCGCGGAATCTGGCGGTCTTGGCGGTTTCGGCCGCGGTGGTCTCGGTCGGTGCGGCAGCGCCCCCCGGCGCCGGGAAGGCGGTCGTGTCCGCCGCCGTCGGCACACCGGCGAAGGTGCCGGTCGCCGTCGGGTACGGCGGCGCGGTGGCGAGCGTCGACGCCGACGCCTCCGCCGCGGGCATCGAGGTCCTCAGGAAGGGCGGCAACGCGGTGGACGCGGCGGTCGCCACGGCCGCGGCCCTCGGCGTCACCGAGCCCTACTCCTCCGGCGTGGGCGGGGGCGGCTACTTCGTCTACTACGACGCCAGGTCCCGTACGGTGCAGACGATCGACGGCCGGGAGACGGCACCGCTGAGCGCCGACTCGGGCCTGTTCCTGGAGAACGGGCGGCCCCTCGCCTTCGCCGACGCCGTCACCAGCGGACTGAGCGTCGGTACGCCGGGCACGCCCGCGACCTGGCAGACGGCGCTGGACAGGTGGGGCAGCAGGCGGCTGAGCAGCGTGCTCAAGCCCGCGGAACGGATCGCGCGCGACGGATTCACGGTCGACGCGACCTTCCGCTCCCAGACGGAGGCCAACGAGGCCCGCTTCAGGAACTTCCCGGACACCGCGAAGCTGTTCCTGCCGGGCGGCTCGCTCCCGGCGGTCGGCGCGACCTTCACCAACCCCGATCTCGCGCGCACCTACGAGGAGTTGGGGCGCAGGGGCGTCGGCGCGATCTACCACGGTGAGCTCGGCAAGGACATCGTCGCCACCGTGAACAAGCCGCCGGTGGACGCCGCTTCCGGCTACAGGGCCCGGCCCGGAAAGCTGTCGGTCAGGGATCTGGCGGCGTACCGGGCGAAGAAGCAGGCGCCGACGGAGACCTCGTACCGCGGCCGGAAGGTCTACTCGATCGCGCCCTCCTCGTCCGGTGGCACCACGGTCGGCGAGGCCCTCAACATCCTGGAGCGGACCGACCTCTCCAGGGCGAGCGACACGCAGTACCTGCACCACTCCATCGAGGCCAGCCGGATCGCGTTCGCCGACCGGGGGCGCTGGGTCGGCGACCCCGCCTTCGAGGACGTACCCACGAAGGAACTGCTGTCGCAGAGGTACGCCGACTCGCGCGCGTGCCTGGTCAAGGACGACGCGGTCCTGACCAGCCCGCTCGCGCCGGGCGACCCGCGCCACCCGGCGGCCTGCTCCACCGCCGGGAGCGCCGCTCCGACGACGTACGAGGGCGAGAACACCACGCACCTCACGGTCGCCGACAAGTGGGGCGACGTCGTCTCCTACACGCTGACCATCGAGCAGACCGGCGGCAGCGGCATCACCGTCCCGGGCCGCGGCTTCCTCCTCAACAACGAGCTGACGGACTTCTCGTTCACCCCGGCGAACCCGGCCGCGCACGACCCGAACCTGCCCGGCCCCGGCAAGCGCCCGCGCTCGTCGATCTCGCCGACGATCGTGCTGGACCGGCACGACCGGCCGGTGGTGGCGCTCGGTTCGCCGGGCGGCGCGACCATCATCACGACCGTGCTGCAGACGCTCACCGGATTCCTGGACCGCGGGCTGCCGCTCGTCGACGCGATCGCCGCGCCGCGTGCCAGCCAGCGCAACGCGGCACAGACGGAACTCGAACCGGGACTGTACGACAGCGCGCTCAGGACCCGTCTGGAGGCGCTCGGGCACTCCTTCAAGCTCAACCCCGAGATCGGCGCGGCGACGGGAGTCCAGCGCCTTCCGAACGGCGAGTGGCTGGCCGCGGCGGAGACGGTACGGCGCGGGGGAGGGGCGGCGATGGTGGTGAGCCCCGCGTCGTAGCGGACCGAGGGGCGGATCGCACCCCGTGGTGGGGGGGGGGGGGGGGCGCCCCCGGCCCCCCCCCCCCCCGCGGGGGGGGGGGGCGGGCCCCGGCCCGGGGCGGGGGGGCGGCCCCCCCCGCGGCGCGCCC
>NZ_JBEXHZ010000021.1:39886-123515 GCF_040608315.1 Streptomyces sp. NPDC005195 | reverse complement strand
CGCGACGTACAGGACCGGACCGGCGGTTTCCGCGCCTTCATCCCGTACACCTACCAGCCCGAGAACAACCACCTCAAGGGCCGTACGCAGGCCACACTCTTCGAGTACCTGCGCATGATCGCGATCGCCCGGCTCTTCTTCGACAACGTGGCCCACATCCAGGGTTCCTGGCTGACCACCGGCAAGGAGGTCGGCCAGCTCTCGCTGCACTACGGCGCGGACGACCTCGGCTCGATCATGCTGGAGGAGAACGTCGTCTCCTCGGCCGGCGCCAAGCACCGCTCCAACCGCATGGAGATCATCGACCTGATCCGCAAGGCCGGGCGCGTGCCCGCCCAGCGGACCACGACGTACGAGCACATCGTCGTCCACGACGACCCGGCGGACGACCCGGTCGACGAGCGGGTCATGTCGCACATCTCGTCCACCGCGATCGCGGGCGGCACCGCCCACCCCGAGCTGAAGCTGCTCGCGTCCAACTGACCCCGCCGTGCTGACCATTCACGCCGCCGACGAGCTGCGGCTCAGCTGGGACACGGAGCCCGTGCGGGACGGCGCGGTCGCCGTGCGGGGGGACCGGGTCGTGGGGGCCGGGTCCCTGGGCGAACTGCTCGAGCGTTTTCCGGGGGCACGGCTGAGGCGCTGGCCCGGTGTGCTCGGACCCGCGCTGGTCCACGAGGGCCCGCTGCCGCAGGCGCCGTCCCCGCGTGAACGGCTCCACGCGGTCCTGAAGTCGGGCTCCACCGCCGTACTCGAACGGTATGCGGGCACCCCCGATCTGCGTGCCGCGGCCGTCCGTAACGACGTGGCCGTGCTTCCCCGTACCCGCGAGACCGCGATCGTCGACACCGGACGCGCCGACCTCGCGGTCTTCGACACGGACGGGGCGTGCGTCGCGACCGTCTGCGCCGGCCGGCTGGTGCACCGACGCCGCTGAGCCGCTTCGGGCCGGTCGGACGAACCCCCGTTTCGTTCCGGCCGGCGAACCCCTCCGTGGAGCCGTCGGAACGGGTTCGGCTCACCCCGCGAAGGCCCTCGCGAACGCCCCCGAACTCTGCCTCACCCCACTGCAGTCGGTGGCCGCGCCGTCGGAGGCCGTGTCGTCACCGGAGCACTGCCGGTCCCGGAACGTCGACCACATCGACACCCAGGCGATCTGCTTCTCCTCGGCGAAGGCCCGCACCTGGGCCGCGTCCGCGAGGCCGAACGTCTCGCCCGCCACGTCGTTGTCCCCGATCATCGAGGTGAGCGCGAGCCCCTGCCAGGCCCGGACACTCGACAGGCCGAAGACAGTCTCCAGTTGGTCATGGGCCGCCCTGGCGGCGGTCTCCGCGTAGTCACCCATGTCGCCGGTGTACGAACTCCCGTAGTTCATCGCCATGATGTCGACGGTGGAGACCCGCACGGAGTGGTCGTTCGCGGACTCCAGCAGCGCCAGGCCGCCGGCGTCGAGGCCGGACGGCATCACCGGCAGTGTGAAGGAGACCCGCAGACCGGTGCGTTCCTTCTGGAGCAGTGCGATCGCCTCGGAACGCAGCGCGACCGAGGCCGAGTCGGTCAGCGCGCCGCCCTCGATGTCGAAATCGGCCCAGGTCGATGCGACGGCGTCGAGTGCCGCGCCGTAAGCCTCGGCGAGTGCGCTCGCGCTCGGACAGACCTGGGCCAACTCCTTGCCGGACGCCCCGCCGAAGGAGACGCGCACGCTCGCGCCGGACTTCGTGAGCGCCGCGACACGGGACCGCACGGCCGCCTCGCCGACGGCGTCCGTACCGTTCCACCGGGGCACGCAGTCGGCGCCGTCCGCGATCACGAAGGCCAGGTTGTAGGCGGCCGGGGACCCCGTCGTGTCCGTGACGGAGGCCGCTGTGGCGCTCACGTAGGGCGCGTACGAGGTGCCGGGTGCCGTACTGGTCTCCGTGGCCCCCTCGGGTGCGGCGTCCGAGGTTTCGCCGGGGCCGGAGGAACACCCCGCCACGGCCAGGGCGAACAGACAGACGAGCCCGGCGGCCGGTCTCAGGAAACTCCCCATCGCGTATGCACTCGCTCTCGTGATTTCCGTCCCGGGACGGAAACAAAATCCGATTCCGAAGCTCAAAGGTGGCACATCCGATGCCTTCACTTGAATCCAGGGGGCCTATGGGAAACCCACAAAAAAGGGGTCCCGAATCGGAAGAGTCGGACATTCGATCTGGGCATAGGGTTCATATGCGTCGACTCTGCGGCACGGGGTCGTTCAGGGATTCTCACGGAGAACGGACAGGCTGGACGGAATCTCATGGGCGCCTCACATGGGAACCAGGGAAGAGGGCACATGAAGGCTCCCTAATGTCCGGGGAATGCAATTCGAGTCAGCCGCCGAAAACCGCGCTCAAGGGCGCGGCCGCCGTCGCAAACCCGGCAGGGGGCCCGAAGACGGCCCCGTGTTCGTCGACAACTCCGGGCGCAGGGCACGTCTGCTCCGCAGAATCGGCATGCTCGTCGGCGCGGTCTGCTTCGGCTACGCGGTCGTTCTCGGCATGGCCTTCATGGGCTGGGGCACCACGCTCGCCCCGTCCTCGCTGTTCCCGTTCAGCGGCGGCGGGGCCGGCTCCGCACCCGGAGGCGCATTCCGGCCGCAGGGCGGAGCGGCCCCCACCGGCAGGCCCACCAGAAACCCGCCGTCCGGCCTCCCCACCGGCGCCTCCTTCCCGGCCCCGGCCCCGGCCTCCTCCGAGTCCGCCTCCTCAGGCGCCCACTGACCGGAACGGACCCACCCCCATGAATTCGACGACGCCCTCGCGCGGACGCCGGCGTGCCCCCTCCCGGATGGAGCGGGCCGCGGGCCGGGCCGCGGCCCTGCAGAAACCGCGCGTGATCCTGGCTCTGCTGCTCCTGCTGGGGCTCACCAGCGTGATGCTGCTCGACGGCTATCTGCGTTCCGAGATCGGCGACGACGCGCGGGTCCGCGACGGCGCGGCCTACGACAAGGTGCCGCGGAAGATCCTCGACGGCGGTCCGCTCCTGACCTTCGCCGGCGGTACGGCGAGGACTCGGTCCCTGCCCGGGAAGACCGTCGCGCTCACCTTCGACGACGGTCCGACCCCGACCTGGACCCCCCGGATCCTCAAGGTCCTGGAGGACAACGACGTCGAGGCGACCTTCTTCGTGGTCGGCTCGATGGTCTCCCGCTACCCGGACGTCGTGAAGGACCTCGTGGACCAGGGCAACGAGGTCGGCATCCACACCTTCACCCACGTCGACCTCTCCTACCAGGGCGCGGGCAGGCTCCAGCGCGAGCTCGAGCAGACGCAGCTCGCCCTCGCGGGCGCGGCGGGGGTCACCACCACGCTCTTCCGCGCCCCGTACTCCTCGGAGATCGCCGCCGTCGACAATTACAGCTGGCCGGTCTACAAGGAGATCGGCGATCTCGGATACACCAGCGTCTTCGTCGACACCGACAGCGACGACTGGAAGAAGCCCGGCGTCTCGAAGATCGTGCGATGGGCCACGCCGAAGAAGAACGAGGGCGCGGTCGTCCTCATGCACGACGCGGGCGGCGACCGCTCCGAGACCGTCGCGGCGCTCGACACGTACATCAAGAAGATGAAGGCGAAGGGGTACTCCTTCACCACGGTCAGCGGCGCGATGGCGAAGCTCGACGGCAGCGGCAGCGGCGTCGCTGTCGGGAGCGGCAGCGCCGACACCGGCACCCGCGCCGTGAACGTCGCGCGGTCCGGTCAGCGGGAGGCCGGCGGAGCCATCCTCTACGAGGGCAAGGCCCTCATCTGGGCCGTCGCCGTCGCCGAGTGGATCGTCCCGCTCCTGTCCTCCTTCCTGTTCGTCGTCGGCGTCGCGGTCCTCGGCCGGTTCGCGATGATGCTGGTGCTCGCCCGCCGTCACCACCGGCAGCGCAACAGGAGACGCGGCAAGGGCGGCAGGTTCAGCTGGGGACCGACGGTCACCCGCCCGGTGACCGTGATCGTGCCCGCGTACAACGAGAAGGAGTGCATCGCCAACACCCTCGACTCGCTGGCGAGGAGCACGCATCCGATCGAGATCATCGTCGTCGACGACGGCTCGACGGACGGTACGTCCGCGATCGCCGAGTCGTTGGGCATGCCGAACGTCCGTGTCATCCGCCAGCGGAACGCGGGCAAGCCGGCCGCCCTCAACAACGGCGTGCGCCACGCGAGCCACGACATCGTCGTGATGATGGACGGCGACACCGTCTTCGAGCCGGACGCGGTGCACCAGCTCGTGCAGCCGTTCGCGGACCCGGAGGTCGGCGCCGTCGCGGGCAACGCCAAGGTCGGCAACCGCGACACCCTCATCGGCGCCTGGCAGCACATCGAGTACGTGATGGGCTTCAACCTCGACCGCCGCATGTACGACCTGCTGCGCTGCATGCCCACCATCCCGGGCGCGATCGGCGCGTTCCGGCGGGACGCGGTGCTGGAGGTCGGCGGCATGAGCGAGGACACGCTCGCCGAGGACACCGACATCACCATCGCTCTGCACCGGGCGGGCCGGCGGGTCGTGTACCAGGAGCACGCCAGGGCCTGGACGGAGGCCCCCGCCTCGCTGAGGCAGCTCTGGAGCCAGCGCTACCGCTGGAGCTACGGCACCATGCAGGCGTTGTGGAAGCACCGCACGTCCCTCACGGACAAGGGACCCTCGGGCCGCTTCGGGCGCGTGGGCATGCCGCTCGTCGTGCTCTTCCAGATCGTCACGCCGCTCTTCGCGCCCCTCATCGACGTCTTCACCGTGTACTCGATGATCTTCGTGGACTTCCGGCTGTCACTGCTGGCCTGGCTGGCGGTGCTCGTCGTCCAACTCGTCTGCGCCGCCTACGCGTTCCACCTCGACCGGGAGAAGTACCGCTACCTCGCGATGCTGCCGCTGCAGCAGCTCGCCTACCGCCAGATGATGTACCTCGTCCTGATCCACTCCTCCGTCACGGCTCTGACCGGCGGCCGCCTCCGCTGGCAGAAGCTCAAGCGCACGGGTGAGGTCGGAAACCCGGCAGGAATGGGCTGACATGAGCTGGGGCGCCGAACAGCAAGGGCAACAGGGCTGTCAGGGGGAGCGGGGGCCGGAGGGACCAGAGAGGTCGGAGAGGCAGGAGAGGCTGGAGGGGTCCGGCTACGGATTCGGCCATGGATTCGGCTACGAGTACCTCCCGTACGGCCAGGGGGAACCCCTGTACGACCAGTCCGCGCCATGGGTGCGGCCGGAACCGCGGGTGGAGCCGACGCCGGATGCGGAACCGGTGCTGGATGCGGAGCCGAAGCCGGAGTCCGGGGCCGTCCCCAGGGCCGACGGCCGCGACCGCTACTTCGACGCGCTGCGCGCCGTCGCCCTGGTCCGGGTCGTGGCGTACCACGCCTTCGGCTGGGCCTGGGCCGGCCTGGTCTTCCCGTCGATGGGCGTGATGTTCGCCCTGGCCGGCTCGCTGATGGCCAAGTCCCTGGAGCGCCCGGCGTTCCAGGTGGTCAGGAGCCGGATGCGGAGACTGCTGCCGCCCTTCTGGTTCTGGGGATTCTTCGTCGTCGTGGCGATGCTGGTCCACGACTGGATGCCGGGCTGGCAGATCGTCTTCTGGATCGTGCCGGTCGGCGACCCGCCGGGCGACGCGTGGGGCGTCCAGGCCTGGGAGATCCTCTGGTACCTGCGGACCTACCTCTGGCTCGTCCTGCTGTCACCGCTCCTCCTGAAGGTCTTCCGCAAGGCGCCCCTCCCGGCCCTGCTGCTCTCCCTCGTCCCGGTCCTGGTCCTCCGGTACGGATGGCGGCCGCCGTACGACCGCTTCGGCAGCGGCCTCACGGACCTCGCCACCTTCCTGTTCTGCTGGCTGGCGGGCTTCGCGCACCGCGAGGGCGTGCTCCAGCGGCTCAGGCCCGCCCCGGTGATCACGGTTTCGCTGGCGCTCCTCGCCTTCGGCGGCTGGTTCGCCTTCGCGCACCGGACGGAGTTCGGCACCTACGACCTGGACGAGATCCCGGTCGCGCAGGCCTTCTGGTCGGCCGGCTTCGTGGCGCTCCTGATGTACTTCAAGGCCCGCTACCGCGTCGACTTCGCCTGGCTGGCCCGCTTCAGGCGGCTCGACCGGACCGTGACGATCTTCAACGGGCGGGCGGTGACGGTCTACCTCTGGCACGAGATCGCCCTGGTGGCCGCCGTTCCGCTGATCGACCGGTTCTGGAAGGTGCCCGCCTTCGAGAAGTGGCTGCCGCTGGAGAGCCAGTGGTTCATGTTCGGGGTCGGCTGGGTGTTGATCTGGATCGCGATCCCGCTGTGCGGCTGGGTCGAGGACGTCGCGGCCCGGAAGAGGCCGAGACTGTTCCCCTGAGTGGCCGTACGAGACCTGTGTACGGGCCGGGCGCCGGAGTGCCGCCCGCCCCGTGCTGCCACAATGGGACCGTGACCCGCGCATCCCTGGACAAGCAGCCGCACGAAGTCGCCTCGATGTTCGACGACGTGGCGGAACGGTACGACCTGACGAACGACCTGCTGTCGCTCGGCCAGGACCGGGTGTGGCGCAGAGAGGTCGCGAAAGCGGTCGACGCGCGCCCCGCGCAGAAGATCCTGGACCTGGCGGCCGGCACGGCGACCTCGTCGCTCCCCTTCGCCCGCACCGGCGCGTACGTCGTGCCGTGCGACTTCTCCCTCGGCATGCTCCGGGTCGGCAAGAAGAACCACCCCTGGCTGCCGCTGACCGCCGGCGACGCGACGAAGCTGCCCTTCAAGGACGACACCTTCGACGCGGTGACGATCTCCTTCGGTCTGCGCAACGTCCAGGACACCGACACGGCGCTGAGCGAGCTGTACCGGGTGACCAAGCCGGGCGGCCGGGTCGTGATCTGCGAGTTCTCTCACCCGACCTGGGCACCCTTCCGCACGGTCTACACCGAGTACCTGATGCGGGCCCTGCCGCCGGTCGCCCGCGCGGTGTCGTCCAACCCCGACGCCTACGTCTATCTCGCGGAGTCCATCCGGGAGTGGCCCGACCAGCCCGCCCTGGCGGAGCGGCTGCGCAAGGCCGGCTGGTCGAAGGTGGCGTGGCGGAACCTGACGGGTGGCGTGGTCGCCCTGCACCGGGGCTTCAAGGCCTGACGGATCTCAGCGCCTCGAACGGGTCACCCGGCTCGTCGAGCTCACGGCGCGGACCGCCCGACGGCGGGAGCGGCAACCGGGGTTCACGCACCCCGGCGCCTCCCTCGGTGTCACCGAGGTCGAACCATACGGTGACCACGGCACCGCGCGGGATCTCGGAGCCGGGCGGCGGGGACTGGCGTACGACGTAGTCGACGACGGTGAGAGCGAAGTCGGGCCGGTCGGGTGCGGCGAGCAGCACGCCTCGCGCCTCGGCCCTCTCCCGGGCGTCCACAGCCATCAGGCCGATGAGCCGCGGCACGCGCACTTCGGGTGTCCCGGGTGTCAGGCGCACGGACGTCACCCCCAGCGGTACCGGCAGGGTAAGCCCCGGCCGGTCCGTTGCGGAAGGCGTCGACGGCCCTCGCGCGGGCCGTCGGCGGGCTCCGCTCGGGCCGCCGACGGGCTCGGCGCGAGCTGTCGGCGGCCTCCGGCGACGGACCGGTGAACGGCCCTTGCGGGAACCGCGCGCAGCCCTTCGTACGCGGCCCCCGCCGGAGCCCCTCGCGGGAACCGTCAGAGGGTGAGCCGGTAGCAGTGCGCCGCATTCTCCTGAGTGGGACCGGCGAAGACCTCGGCCAGTTCCATGCCCACGCGTCGGGTCACGGCGATCGACCGCTCGTTGCCGGGTCTGACCATGGCGACGACCCGGGGGACGCCCGCCGCGCGTACCCGCTCCAGGGTGGTCAGCGCGGCCGCGGTGACGTACCCCTTGCCCCAGTGCGCGCGCCCGAGCCGCCAGCCGATCTCGATCTCGCCCGTGGGCCCCCACTCGCGCGGCCACGGCTGCGCGCCCGTGAACCCGAGCACCTCGCCCTCGGGGTCGACCATCGTCCACAGGCAGAACCCGCGCTCGGCGTCGTGCCGTCGCTGCCGCGCCGTGAGCTCCTCGTACACGGACAACTCGGCCGCCCGGCCGCCGTGGAACTCCATGACCTCCGGGTCCGCGAAGATCCGGTGCCAGGCGAACGCGTCCTCGTCGGTGGGGACACGGAGTCGGACGTCGGGGAGAGCTCGGTTCACGGGGGCAGCCCTTCAGCCAGGTCAGTCAGTACCGCTGCATAGACTGCCCATGTCCAGTGCCCGTCAGCACGCAGATTTCGAGTCTTGGGGAGACCCCGCCGTGACCGAGCCCCAACCCCTCTCCGAAAACACCGCAGATGTGATCGTCGTCGGGGCTGGGCCAGCCGGTTCCACGACCGCGTACTACCTGGCGAAGGCCGGACTCGACGTCCTGCTCCTGGAGAAGACCGCGTTCCCCCGCGAGAAGGTCTGCGGTGACGGGCTGACCCCGCGCGCGACCAAGCAGCTCGTCTCGATGGGCATCGACATCTCTGAAGAGGCCGGCTGGCTGCGGAACAAGGGACTGCGCATCATCGGCGGCGGTGTCCGCCTCCAGCTCGACTGGCCGGATCTCGCCTCCTACCCGGACTACGGGCTCGTCCGCAAGCGCGACGACTTCGACGAGCAGCTGGCACGACAGGCGCAGAAGGCGGGCGCGCGGCTGTTCGAGCGCTGCAACGTCGGCGCCCCGATCATCGACGACCGCACGGGCCGCATCACGGGCGTGCACGCCAAGCTCGGCGACACGGGGGAGAAGCGGGAGGTCACCTTCCACGCGCCGCTGGTCGTCGCGGCCGACGGCAACTCCACCCGCCTCTCGCTGGCGATGGGCCTGCACCGTCGTGAGGACCGCCCGATGGGCGTCGCGGTCCGTACGTACTTCACCTCCCCGCGCCATGAGGACGACTACCTGGAGTCCTGGCTGGAGCTGTGGGACCGCCGGGGCCCCGAGGACCGTCTGCTGCCCGGCTACGGCTGGATCTTCGGCATGGGCGACGGCACGTCGAACGTCGGCCTCGGAGTGCTCAACACCTCCGACTCCTTCAAGGAGCTGGACTGGCGCGAGGTCCTGAAGGCGTGGTGCGCCTCGATGCCGGAGGACTGGGGCTACACGCCCGAGAACA
Organism: Streptomyces sp. NPDC005195; assembly: GCF_040608315.1. Taxonomy (NCBI): domain Bacteria; kingdom Bacillati; phylum Actinomycetota; class Actinomycetes; order Kitasatosporales; family Streptomycetaceae; genus Streptomyces; species Streptomyces sp. NPDC005195. The sequence goes on along the minus strand of NZ_JBEXHZ010000021.1, from coordinate 114,417 downwards.
TGACCGGCCCGATCCGCGGCGCCGCCCTTCCGATGGCCTTCAACCGCCAGCCGCACTACACGAAGGGGTTGTTGTTGGTCGGCGACGCCGGTGGCCTGGTGAACCCCTTCAACGGCGAGGGCATCGCGTACGCCATGGAGTCCGGCCAGATCGCCGCGGACGTCATCGTCCAGGCCCACGCCCGCTCGACGCCCGCCGGGCGCGAACTGGCCCTCGAGCGCTACCCCCGCGTCCTCAAGGACACCTACGGCGGGTATTACACCCTCGGCCGCGCCTTCGTGAAGCTGATCGGCAACCCGAAGGTCATGAAGATCGCGACGCAGCGGGGCCTGACCCACCCGCTCCTGATGAAGTTCACCCTCAAGATGCTGGCGAACCTGACGGACCCGACCGGCGGCGACGCGATGGACCGGATCATCAACGGGCTGTCGAAGGTGGCACCGAAGGCCTGAGGCCGGGTCCGCCGCGCGGCGCGGGGAGGCCGGCCCCCGGCTCGGCCTCCGTGCACCGTGGCGCGTACTTGGCGCGTCCACCCGGTCGCGTCGGGAGAGCCGACGCGGACAGATGTGCCCGTTATGGGCGCGGCGCGCACTCTCGTTCCCTCTGCGGCACTTGACCCGTTACGGACGCGTCGAGCGGGATCTCGCGCACCGGCGGGCATGCTCGTCCGTGGCCTCCGTGGCGAGCGAGGGTGCGGGCGCGAGCCCGCCTGGCGGGGGAGGGGCGGGGCGGGGACGGCGCGGTCAGGTCCGCGAGCGGCGCCCGCCGGCCCAGTCGCCGGAGGCGCATCCGGTGACCGTCGTCGGCAGGCTCTTCCCGTCGCTGTGAGGGCCCTCTGAGGCCCGAACGGGCCACGGTCGCCCCGCGGATACGACGACGGGGACCGCCGCCTTCAGGCGGCGGCCCTCAAGCCGTAGGACTTCGGACGCGGGTGCGGCTCAGAGAACGCGTACCGCGCCGGTGGCCGGGTAGCCCGACAGGTTCTGGATCACGACACCCTTGGAGGGGTTGGCGGCGTCCAGGTACTGCCCGTTACCGATGTACACGCCCACGTGGTACGCCGAACCGGCCGAACCCCAGTACAGGATGTCGCCGACCTGGACGTTGGACAGCGAGACCGGCGTACCGGACGTCGACTGGTCCTGGGAGACGCGCGGCAGGTCGACACCGACCTGCTTGAACGCGGCCTGCACGAGACCGGAGCAGTCCCACGTGTTGGGGCCCGTACCGCCCATCACGTACGCGTCGCCGACCTGTGCCTTGAGGAAGGCGATGACGGTCGCGACGCTGCCGCTGGCCGGCGCCGAGACGGTCGAGGTCGTGGAGGCCGAGGTGGAGGCCGAAGCGGACAGGGTGGTCCGCGCGGCGGAGCGCGAGGCGGCCTGCTCGGCCGCGGCCTTGCGCGCGGCCTCGGCCTTCGTCTTGGCCTCCGCCTTCTTCTTGGCGTCGGCGAGGTCCGCCTTGGCCTGCTTCGCGGCATTTGCGGCTGCCGCGTCGCGCTCGGCCTGCAACTCGTAGTTGGCCGCGGCCTGCTGGGTGGCGTCGGCGGACTGGGCGACCTGGGTGGCGAGGTCGGCCGTCAGGGTCGGCATTTCAAAGGTCTGCGTCACGGGCTCGGCCGCGCTCGCAGAGCCGGCCGCACCGGCGACGGCCAGGGTGCTGAGAACGCCACCGGCAACTCCGGCGCGCATCGCGAGCGTCGACGCGTTGCGGCGGGGCTTCCGGTGGCTACGTATGTGAGCGGTGTGGGACATGGGTACAACCGGTATCAGGGGCTCCCTCATACCTTCAAGAAACGTGTGGTGCGCCACAGTTGTTCAATCCGCGGCCGAATCCGGGGCGCGTCACTCCTTATTGACGCCGTAACGGGCATTGCGGACAGAGACGATCAAGCCTGTGATCATGCCGTTTCTGTAATACGCCCGAATTGCCCTCCGCCTACCACTCGTTGCGGCCAGTGGCCAAGCCCCGCTTATCTGGCACATAGACAGATGTGGCACAGGTCACACAGCCGTCTCACGGATGGCGTGCCTCGCGCGTAGATCCAGAAAGTTCCCTGCTCGTGAACGCGTGCACGCGTGGAGGTCGTCCACATCCGTCCACAACCCTCCCCCGAGGTGTGAACGGGCTCCTCTATCAAGCCTCCCCGTCCATCGCCAATTTGCATGCGGAGGAACTCTCTTGATATGGAGACGTCCCCCCGGACCTGCGATGACGAGCGGAAATGTCACCTCTGGTGACTGTGCGGACGCTTCGCGTGTGAAGATCACCGCTCATCCGACTTCATGATCCTTCGTCAGGTGGTGGAGATCACAAAGCTAGTGCAATACCCCGTGTCGCAGATCACAGACCGGCGGGCATAGGATGCGAGGCAGTTGGGCTTGTGACCTGCTTCACATGTACGCGATCTTCGTCGGGACGCACGGGGCTCGTGGGACAGGTGGGCGGAACCGCCGGCCCGACGCAACCGCCAGCAGTCAGTGCCGACTGAGAGGAGCGAGGAGCGTGAACGCGTATGCGCCGATCCTCGTACTGGGAGCCCTCGGGGCAGGCTTTGCGATCTTCTCCGTGGTCATGGCCACGCTTATCGGTCCAAAGCGATACAACCGGGCCAAGCTCGAGGCTTACGAGTGCGGTATCGAGCCGACCCCCACGCCGGCCGGCGGCGGGCGCTTCCCGATCAAGTACTACCTGACGGCGATGCTCTTCATCGTCTTCGACATCGAGATCGTCTTCCTCTACCCCTGGGCTGTCACCTTCGACGCCCTGGGTGTTTTCGGGCTCGTGGAGATGCTGCTCTTCGTGCTCACCGTCTTCGTCGCGTACGCGTACGTATGGCGGCGCGGCGGCCTGGAATGGGACTGAGGGGCCTTTAAGACATGGGACTCGAAGAAAAGCTGCCGAGCGGATTCCTGCTGACCACCGTCGAGCAGGCCGCGGGCTGGGTACGCAAGGCGTCCGTCTTCCCCGCCACGTTCGGACTCGCCTGTTGCGCCATCGAGATGATGACGACCGGCGCGGGCCGCTACGACCTGGCGCGCTTCGGCATGGAGGTCTTCCGCGGGTCACCGCGCCAGGCCGACCTCATGATCGTCGCCGGGCGCGTCAGCCAGAAGATGGCGCCCGTACTGCGGCAGGTCTATGACCAGATGCCCAACCCCAAGTGGGTGATCTCCATGGGCGTTTGCGCCTCGTCGGGCGGAATGTTCAACAACTACGCCATTGTGCAGGGAGTCGACCATATTGTTCCGGTCGACATCTATTTGCCCGGCTGTCCGCCGCGGCCCGAGATGCTGATGGACGCGATTCTCAAGCTCCATCAGAAGATCCAGTCCTCGAAGCTCGGTGTGAACGCCGAGGAGGCGGCCCGCGAGGCGGAGGAAGCGGCGCTCAAGGCGCTCCCCACCATCGAGATGAAGGGCCTGCTGCGGTGAGCGACGCGAACGGCGCCGGCAACGGCGTGAACCCGGAGAAGGACCTCGGCGCGTCCAACCTCCCCGGACAGCGTGGCGACGGCGGTGAGGAGATCCGCGTCCAGCGCGGCATGTTCGGCGCCAACAACGGCGGCGACACCTCCGGCTACGGCGGCCTGGTCCGCTCCGTCCGGCTGCCCGGCCCGGCCGCCCGCCCCTACGGCGGCTGGTTCGACGAGGTCGCCGACGAGCTGGAGGGCGCCCTGGAGGAACAGGGACTCGTCCCCGGGAACGCGATCGAGAAGACGATCGTGGACCGCGACGAGCTCACCTTCCACATCGAACGCGAGTACCTGGTCCGGGTCGCCCAGACCCTCCGCGACGACCCGGCCCTCCGCTTCGAGCTGTGCACGGGCGTGAGCGGAGTGCACTACCCGAGCGACAAGGGCCGCGAACTGCACGCCGTCTACCACCTGCGCTCGATCACCCACAACCGGCTGATCCGCATCGAGGTCAGCGCCCCTGACGCCGACCCGCACGTCCCGTCGCTCGTCCCCGTCTATCCGACGAACGACTGGCACGAGCGCGAGGCGTACGACTTCTTCGGCCTGGTCTTCGACGGTCACCCGGCACTGACGCGGATCATGATGCCGGACGACTGGCAGGGCCACCCGCAGCGCAAGGACTATCCCCTCGGTGGCATCCCCATCGAGTACAAGGGCGCCCAGATCCCGGCTCCGGACCAGCGGAGGTCGTACTCATGAGCACGCAGACCCCTTCTTCTGCCGCATCCGCCCGCGAGACGACCGAGGGCACCGTCTACACGGTCACCGGCGGCGACTGGGACGAGATCGCGCAGTCCGCGGCGAGGTCCGACGACGAGCGCATCATCGTCAACATGGGCCCGCAGCACCCGTCGACGCACGGCGTGCTCCGGCTCATCCTGGAGATCGACGGCGAGACGGTCACCGAGGCCCGCTGCGGCATCGGCTACCTCCACACCGGCATCGAGAAGAACCTCGAATTCCGTACGTGGACACAGGGCACCACGTTCGTGACGCGCATGGACTACCTGACGCCGTTCTTCAACGAGACGGCGTACTGCCTCGCGGTCGAGAAACTCCTCGGCATCGAGGACCAGATCCCCGACCGCGCCTCGATCATCCGCGTGCTCCTCATGGAGCTGAACCGGATCTCCTCCCACCTGGTGTGCATCGCCACCGGCGGTATGGAGCTCGGCGCCACCACGATCATGATCTACGGCTTCCGTGACCGTGAACTGATCCTCGACATCTACGAGCTCATCACCGGCCTGCGGATGAACCACGCGTACATCCGCCCCGGCGGACTCGCCCAGGACCTGCCGCCCGGCGCGGTGGACCAGATCCGCGAGTTCGTGAAGAAGATGACGAAGAACCTTCCCGAGTACGACAAGCTCGCCACCGGGAACCCCATCTTCAAGGCCCGTATGCAGGACGTCGGCTATCTCGACCTGGCCGGCTGCATGGCCCTCGGCGCCACCGGACCCGTCCTGCGCTCGGCGGGCCTGCCGCACGACCTGCGCAAGTCCCAGCCGTACTGCGGCTACGAGACGTACGACTTCGAGATCCCGACCGCCGACACCTGCGACTCCTACGGGCGCTTCCTGATCCGCCTCGAAGAGATGCGCCAGTCGCTCCACATCGTCGAACAGTGCCTGGACCGGCTGCAGCCGGGGCCGGTCATGGTCGCCGACAAGAAGATCGCCTGGCCCGCGCAGCTCGCCCTCGGTCCCGACGGTCTGGGCAACTCCCTCGACCACATCAAGAAGATCATGGGCACCTCCATGGAGGCCCTCATCCACCACTTCAAGCTGGTGACCGAGGGTTTCCGCGTCCCGCCGGGACAGGCGTACGCGGCGGTCGAGTCGCCCAAGGGCGAACTCGGGGTGCACGCCGTCTCCGACGGAGGCACCCGCCCCTACCGGGTCCACTTCCGGGACCCGTCCTTCACCAACCTGCAGGCCATGGCGGCGATGTGCGAGGGCGGCCAGGTCGCCGACGTCATCGTCGCCGTCGCGTCCATCGACCCCGTGATGGGAGGCGTCGACCGGTGACCACCACCCCCGAGGGCGTCAGCCTGGGCATGCCCCGACTGCCCGCGCCCGACTACCCGGACGACGTTCGGACCCGGCTCGAAGCGGACGCGCGCGAGATCATCGCCCGCTATCCGGACTCCCGCTCGGCGCTCCTTCCGTTGCTGCATCTCGTGCAGTCGGAGGAGGGCCACGTCACGCGCACGGGGATGCAGTTCTGCGCGGACGTACTGAGCCTGACCACCGCCGAGGTCACCGCGGTCGCGACCTTCTACTCGATGTACCGGCGCAAGCCGAGCGGTGACTACCAGGTGGGTGTGTGCACCAACACCCTGTGCGCGGTCATGGGCGGCGACGCGATCTTCGAGGCCCTGCAGGACCACCTGGGCGTCGGCAACGGTGAGACCACCGGTGACGGCAAGGTCACCCTGGAGCACATCGAGTGCAACGCGGCCTGCGACTTCGCACCCGTCGTGATGGTCAACTGGGAGTTCTTCGACAACCAGACCGTGGCCTCCGCCAAGCGCCTCGTCGACGACCTGCGCGCGGGAACAGCGGCCGAGCCCACCCGAGGCGCCCCCCTCTGCACCTTCAAGGACACCGCCCGGATCCTGGCGGGCTTCCCCGACGAGCGCCCCGGAGCCGTGGAAGCGGGTGGCAGCGCGGGCCCCGCCTCGCTGACCGGCCTCCGCCTGGCCAAGGGGGAGAGCGGTGCCGCGCGCGTGGTCCATCCGCGAGGTGGCGGCGCTCCGCAGGACCAGCCGCCGGCCGAGCACCTGAGCTCGCACGACGCGCCGCAGGACACATCGGCCTCCGATCCGTCGCACCCGGCGGGTCCCGCAGCCGAGGAGGGGGAGTGATGACATTGGCACCCGAGAACGAGGGCACCGCCCGCGCGAGCGCATTCGAGCGCGGCGGGGAGACCAGCCCCGAGAAGCTGCTCGCACCCGTGCTGTCGGCCTTCTGGGACGAGGAGCGGTCCTGGACGCTGGACGTCTACCGAAGGCACGAGGGATACGAGGGGCTGCGCAAGGCGCTGGCGATGTCGCCGGACGACCTGATCGCGTACGTCAAGGAATCCGGGCTGCGCGGCCGGGGCGGCGCGGGATTCCCCACGGGAATGAAGTGGCAGTTCATTCCGCAGGGCGATGGAAAACCCCACTATCTAGTTGTCAACGCCGACGAGTCGGAGCCGGGAACCTGCAAGGACATCCCGCTCCTCTTCGCGAACCCGCACAGCCTCATCGAGGGCATTGTGATCGCGTGTTATGCCATCCGGTCTTCGCATGCCTTCATCTATCTCCGCGGTGAAGTCGTCCCCGTGTTGCGGCGGTTGCACGAGGCCGTCCGTGAGGCCTACGCGGCCGGCTACCTCGGCGAGAACATCCTGGGCAGCGGACTCGACCTCCAGCTCACCGTGCACGCGGGCGCGGGCGCGTACATCTGCGGTGAGGAGACCGCACTGCTCGACTCGCTCGAAGGCCGCCGTGGTCAACCGCGGCTTCGTCCCCCTTTCCCAGCCGTCGCAGGGCTCTATGCGTGCCCAACTGTCGTGAATAACGTCGAGTCGATCGCGTCAGTTCCCGCAATCCTGCAAAAAGGCAAGGAATGGTTCAGGTCGATGGGAAGCGAGAAGTCCCCGGGCTTCACGCTCTACTCGCTCAGCGGCCACGTCACCAGCCCCGGCCAGTACGAGGCCCCGCTCGGTATCACGCTCCGGCAACTCCTCGACATGAGCGGCGGGATGCGCGCCGGACACCGCCTGAAGTTCTGGACACCGGGCGGCTCCTCGACACCGATGTTCACCGAAGAACACCTCGACGTCCCTCTTGACTACGAAGGAGTGGGCGCCGCCGGTTCCATGCTCGGCACCAAGGCGCTCCAGTGTTTCGACGAGACGACCTGTGTCGTCCGGGCGGTCACCCGGTGGACCGAGTTCTACGCGCACGAGTCCTGCGGCAAGTGCACCCCGTGCCGCGAAGGGACCTACTGGCTCGTGCAGTTGCTGCGCGACATCGAGGCCGGCAAGGGCGCCATGTCCGACCTCGACAAGCTGAACGACATCGCCGACAACATCAACGGAAAGTCGTTCTGCGCCCTCGGCGACGGTGCCGCCTCGCCGATCTTCTCCTCGCTCAAGTACTTCCGCGAGGAGTACGAGCAGCACATCACGGGCCGCGGCTGCCCCTTCGACCCGGCCAGGTCGACGGCCTGGGCGGACAAGCACACGGAGGTGAACGCATGACGGTGACCACCAGCGCTCCCTCGGGAGGGGGAGAGGCGGCGGTTCCGCCGGAGGATCTCGTCTCGCTGACGATCGACGGCGCCGAGATCAGCGTGCCCAAGGGCACCCTGGTCATCCGCGCCGCGGAACAGCTCGGCATCGAGATCCCCCGCTTCTGCGACCACCCGCTGCTCGACCCCGTCGGCGCCTGCCGCCAGTGCATCGTCGAGGTCGAGGGACAGCGCAAGCCCATGGCGTCCTGCACGATCACGTGCACGGACGGGATGGTGGTGAAGACGCAGCTCAGCTCGCCCGTCGCCGAGAAGGCCCAGCACGGCGTGATGGAGCTGCTGCTCATCAACCACCCGTTGGACTGCCCGGTCTGCGACAAGGGCGGCGAGTGCCCGCTGCAGAACCAGGCGATGTCGCACGGCGGCGCCGAGTCCCGCTTCGACGGAAAGAAGCGGACGTACGAGAAGCCGGTCCCGATCTCCACCCAGGTGCTGCTCGACCGCGAGCGGTGCGTGCTGTGCGCCCGCTGCACCCGGTTCAGCAACCAGATCGCGGGCGACCCGATGATCGAGCTGATCGAGCGCGGGGCGCTCCAGCAGGTCGGCACCGGCGAGGGCGATCCCTTCGAGTCGTACTTCTCCGGGAACACGATCCAGATCTGCCCGGTCGGAGCGCTCACCTCGGCGGCGTACCGCTTCCGTTCCCGCCCCTTCGACCTCGTCTCCTCGCACTCGGTGTGCGAGCACTGCGCGGGCGGCTGCGCGACGCGCACGGATCACCGGCGCGGCAAGGTGATGCGACGCCTCGCGGCTCCGGACCCGGAGGTCAACGAGGAGTGGCTGTGCGACAAGGGGCGCTTCGGCTTCCGGTACGCGCAGCAGCGTGACCGGCTGGAGACGCCTCTGGTCCGCGGCGCCTCCGGTGAACTGGAGCCCGCCTCCTGGCCGGAGGCCCTGGAGGCCGCGGCCCGGGGACTGCTGGCGGCCCGGGGCAGGACCGGTGTCCTGACCGGCGGGCGGCTCACCGTCGAGGACGCCTACGCCTACAGCAAGTTCGCGCGCGTGGCCCTCGACACCAACGACATCGACTTCCGCGCGCGCGTGCACAGCGCCGAGGAGGCCGACTTTCTGGCGGCCCGCGTGGCCGGCCGGGGACGGGACCTCGACGGTACGGGCGTCACGTACACCTCCCTGGAGAAGGCGCCCGCGGTTCTCCTAGTCGGCTTCGAGTCCGAGGAGGAGGCGCCCGGAGTCTTCCTGCGGTTGCGCAAGGCCTGGCGCGGACACGGGCAGCGGACCTTCTCCCTCGCCACGCACGCGACGCGCGGCCTGGCCAAGGCGGGAGGCACGCTGCTGCCCGCCGCGCCCGGCACCGAGACCGAGTGGCTGAACGCCCTCGCGAGCGGGGTCGGTCTGGAGGGTGACGGAGCCGGGGCCGCCGAGGCACTGCGCGGAGAAGGCGCCGTGATCGCCGTCGGCGAGCGGCTCGCCACGGTGGCGGGCGGGCTCACCTCCGCCGTACGAGCCGCGGCCGCGACCGGCGCCACGCTGGTGTGGATCCCGCGGCGGGCAGGGGAACGCGGCGCCATCGAGGCGGGCGCTCTGCCGTCGCTGCTGCCGGGCGGGCGTCCGGCCACCGACCCGCGCGCGCGGGAGGAGGTCGCGGCCGCCTGGGGCGTGTCCCAGCTCCCGCACCGCTACGGTCGCGACACCGGCCAGATCGTCGAGGCCGCCGCAGCCGGCGAACTGCAGGCCCTGGTGGTGGCGGGTGTGGAGGTCAACGACCTGCCCGACCCGGCACGCGCGCGTGCGGCACTTTCGGAGATCGGCTTCCTGGTGTCGCTCGAACTGCGACCCGGTGAGGTCACCGAACACGCGGATGTCGTCCTCCCGGTGGCCGCGGTCACCGAGAAGTCCGGCACCTTCCTCAACTGGGAAGGCAGGGCCCGCCTCTTCGAGGCCGCGCTGAAGCCCGAGCAGATGACACGCACCCTGGCACCCACCGACGCGCGGGTGCTCCAGATGCTCGCCGACGCCATGGACGTACACCTCGGTCTGCCGGACCTGCGCACCACGCGCGGTGAGCTGGACCGGCTCGGCGCCTGGGGCGGGCCGCGGGCCGCCGAACCCGTCGAGATCGCGGCGTCGCTGCCGCGTCCCGCCGCCGGGGAGGCCGTGCTCGCGGGCCACCGGCTGCTGCTCGACCTCGGGCGTCTCCAGGAGGGCGACGAGGCGCTCGCCGGGACCCGGCACGCGGCACGCGCACGCGTGTCGGCCGCCACGGCCGCCGAGGCAGGTGTCAAGGAGGGCGACCTCCTCGCCGTCACCGGCACCGCCGGGACCATCGCCCTCCCGCTGCAGGTCACCGATATGCCCGACCGCGTGGTCTGGCTTCCGCTGAACTCCGCCGGCGGGGGCGTCGCCTCCGACACGGGGGCGCTGCCCGGCGCACTCGTCCGCATCGGTCCGGCGACGCTCGCCACCGAGGCCCCCAAGGAGGTGGAGGCATGACGCCGTACACGCCGTACCTCGCCACAGAAGACCTCTCCATGTTCGGCCGCGACCCCTGGTGGCTGGTCGTCGTCAAGGCGGTCTTCTGCTTCGCCTTCCTGATGATCACCGTGCTCTTCTCCATCGTGTGGGAGCGCAAGGTCGTCGCCTGGATGCAGCTGCGCATCGGCCCCAACCGGCACGGCCCCTGGGGCATGCTCCAGTCGCTGGCCGACGGCATCAAACTGATGCTCAAGGAAGACCTCGTCGTCAAACGCGCGGACAAGGTGGTCTACGTCCTCGCACCGGTCGTCGCGGCCATCCCGGCCTTCATGGCGATCGCGGTGATCCCCTTCGGACCCGCGGGCAACGAGATCTCGATCTTCGGGCACCGCACCACGATGCAGCTCACCGACCTGCCGATCGCGATGCTCTACATCCTCGCGGTCGCCTCGGTCGGCATCTACGGGATCGTGCTCGCGGGCTGGTCCTCCGGGTCGACGTATCCGCTCCTCGGCGGACTGCGTTCCTGCGCGCAGATGATCTCCTACGAGATCGCCATGGGCGCCTCGTTCGCCTCGGTGTTCCTCTACTCCGGGTCGATGTCGACCTCGACGATCGTCGAGCAGCAGCACGACCGCTGGTACGTCCTGCTGCTGCCGGTCTCCTTCGTGATCTACATCATCACGATGGTCGGCGAGACCAACCGTGCCCCCTTCGACATGCCGGAGTCCGAGGGCGACCTCGTCGGCGGCTTCAACACCGAGTACTCGTCCATCAAGTTCGCGCTGTTCATGCTCGCCGAGTACGTGAACATGGTGACGGTCTCGGCCGTGTCGACGACGCTCTTCCTCGGCGGCTGGCGCGCCCCGTGGCCCATCAGCACCTTCTGGGAGGGCGCCAACCACGGCTGGTGGCCGATGCTCTGGTTCGTGGTGAAGGTGCAGCTGCTGCTGTTCTTCTTCATCTGGCTGCGCGGCACGCTCCCGCGCGTCCGCTACGACCAGCTGATGAAGCTCGGCTGGAAGGTCCTCATCCCGGTCTCCGTGGTGTGGCTGATGCTCGTCGCGACCGTACGGACCCTGCGCAACCAGCACTACGACTTCGCCGACATCGCGCTGTACGTCGGCGGCGGTGTCCTCGCGCTGCTGCTGATCTCGTTCGCCGTGGACATCTTCCGCGAGAAGCCGGAGGCCCGGGAGGCGCCGGCCGAGGCCGCCGCCTTCGACCCGATGGCCGGTGGATTCCCGGTGCCGCCGCTGCCGGGGCAGGAACTGCCGCCGGTGCCGAGGCGCCGCTCGCACCGCGAGCGGGAGTTGATTGTCAGTGGTGGGTCGGATACTGCGAGTGACGGATCGGACGACGGATCTCGCGATGGAAAGGAGGGGTCGGATGTCTGAGGAGCCGAAGGAGACCAAACCCGGTTTCCAGAACCCCGTCGCCGGCTTCGGCGTGACCTTCAAGGCCATGTTCAAGAAGCGGCTGACGGAGCAGTACCCGGAGCAGCACAAGACCACGGCCCCGCGGTTCCACGGCCGGCACCAGCTCAACCGTCATCCGGACGGCCTGGAGAAGTGCGTCGGCTGTGAGCTGTGCGCGTGGGCCTGTCCCGCGGACGCCATCTACGTGGAGGGCGCGGACAACACCGAGGAGGAGCGCTACTCGCCCGGTGAGCGCTACGGCCGCGTCTACCAGATCAACTACGCACGCTGCATCCTGTGCGGTCTGTGCATCGAGGCGTGCCCCACGCGCGCGCTGACGATGACGAACGAGTTCGAGCTCGCGGACAGCAGCCGCGCCAACCTCATCTACACCAAGGAGCAGCTGCTCGCCGGTCTCGAGGAGGGCATGGTGGAGTCACCGCACTCGATCTTCCCCGGGACGGACGAGCAGGACTACTACCAGGGCCTGGTCACGGAGGCGGCGCCCGGCACCGTGCGCCAAGTGGCCGTCTCCAAGGGCGAGAAGCCCGATGAGGAGGGGGTGGACGCATGAGCGCGCAGCTCGCCGCCTACTCCACCTCGACCGGGGAGGCCTTCCAGTTCTGGGTGCTCGGCACCGTCGCCGTGATCGGCGCCCTGTGCACCGTCTTCATGAAGAAGGCCGTGCACAGCGCGCTCTGTCTCGCCGGGACCATGATCGTCCTCGCGGTGTTCTATCTCGCCAACGGCGCGTACTTCCTGGGCGTCGTGCAGATCGTCGTCTACACCGGCGCGATCATGATGCTGTTCCTGTTCGTGGTCATGCTCGTCGGTGTCACCGCGGCGGACTCCCTGAAGGAGACCATCAAGGGGCAGCGCTGGCTGGCCCTGGTCTGCGGTCTCGGCTTCGGTGTCCTGCTGATCGCGGGCATCGGCCACGCGTCGCTGACCGAGTTCAACGGCCTGGGCAAGGCCAACGCCAACGGCAACGTGGAGGGTCTCGCGGCCCTCATCTTCACGAAGTACGTGTTCGCCTTCGAGATCACCGGCGCGCTGCTCATCACGGCCGCCGTCGGCGCCATGGTGCTCACGCACCGGGAGCGCACCGAGCGCCCCAAGACCCAGCGCGAGCTGTCCGAGCAGCGGGTGCGGGAGGGCAAGCACCTGCCGCCGCTGCCGGCCCCGGGCGTCTACGCCCGGCACAACGCGGTGGACATCGCGGGTCTCCTTCCGGACGGCACCCCCTCGGAGCTGACCGTCAACAAGACACTGCGGGAGCGCGGCCAGGTCCGTGACGTGTCCTCCGAGGCACTGAGCGATCTGAAGGCCCTGGAGCAGCGCGCCGAAGAACGCCTGGAGCGCACGAAGACGGAGGAGGCGTCCCAGTGAATCCGGTCAACTACCTCTATCTCGCCGCCCTGTTGTTCACGATCGGCGCCACCGGCGTGCTGATCAGGCGCAACGCGATCGTGGTGTTCATGTGTGTCGAGCTCATGCTCAACGCCTGCAACCTCGCGTTCGTCGTCTTCTCCCGCATGCACGGCAATCTCGACGGCCAGATCATCGCCTTCTTCACGATGGTCGTCGCCGCCGCGGAGGTCGTGGTCGGGCTCGCGATCATCGTGTCGCTGTTCCGTTCCCGCCACTCGGCCTCGGTCGACGACGCCAGCCTGATGAAGCTGTAAGGGGTCGCTGAATCGTGGAAGATCTGATTGCGCTGCTGGTAGCGGCGCCTCTGCTCGGAGCGGCCGTACTGCTGTGCGGCGGCCGGCGGCTCGACGCCGTCGGCCACTGGATCGGCACGGCGCTCGCGGCGGCCTCCTTCGTGATCGGCGCGGTCCTCTTCGCCGACATGCTGGGCAAGAGTGCCGCCGACCGGCCCCTCGGCCAGCACCTGTTCAGCTGGATCCCCGTCGCGGGCTTCCGGGCGGACGTCTCCCTCCAGCTGGACCAGCTGTCGATGACGTTCGTCCTGCTGATCACGGGCGTCGGCTCCCTGATCCACCTGTACTCCATCGGGTACATGGAGCACGACGAGCGGCGCCGCCGCTTCTTCGGCTATCTGAACCTGTTCCTCGCGGCGATGCTGCTGCTCGTCCTCGCGGACAACTACCTGCTGCTGTACGTCGGCTGGGAGGGCGTGGGCCTCGCCTCGTACCTGCTGATCGGCTTCTGGCAGCACAAGCCCAGCGCCGCCACCGCCGCGAAGAAGGCCTTCCTGGTCAACCGCGTCGGCGACATGGGCCTGTCGATCGCCATCATGCTGATGTTCACCACCTTCGGTACCTTCGCCTTCGGACCGGTGCTCGGCACCGAGGGACACCCGGGGCTGGTGGGGGGCGCCACGGAGGGCAAACTCACCGCCGTCGCGCTGATGCTGTTGCTCGCCGCCTGCGGCAAGTCCGCCCAGGTGCCGCTGCAGTCCTGGCTCGGGGACGCGATGGAGGGCCCGACCCCGGTCTCGGCCCTCATCCACGCCGCGACGATGGTGACCGCAGGCGTCTACCTGATCGTCCGCTCCGGCGCGGTCTTCAACGCGGCGCCGGACGCGCAGCTGGTCGTCACCGTGGTCGGTGCCGTCACCCTGCTGTTCGGTGCGATCGTCGGTTGCGCGAAGGACGACATCAAGAAGGCGCTCGCCGGTTCGACGATGTCGCAGATCGGCTACATGGTGCTGGCCGCGGGCCTCGGTCCGATCGGCTATGTCTTCGCGATCATGCACCTGGTGACGCACGGCTTCTTCAAGGCGGGGCTGTTCCTCGGCGCCGGCTCGGTGATGCACGGGATGAACGACGAGGTCGACATGCGGAGGTACGGCGGCCTCAGGAAGTACATGCCGGTCACCTTCGTCACCTTCGGCCTCGGCTACCTCGCCATCATCGGCTTCCCGGGTCTGTCCGGCTTCTTCTCCAAGGACAAGATCATCGAGGCGGCCTTCGCCAAGGGCGGTACCGAGGGCTGGATCCTCGGCGGCACCGCCCTCCTCGGCGCGGCGATCACCGCGTACTACATGACGCGCGTGATGATCATGACCTTCTTCGGTGAGAAGCGCTGGCAGCCGGACGCGGAGGGCCACGAGCCGCACCCGCACGAGTCGCCCCGGTCCATGACGATCCCCATGATCGTGCTGGCCTTCGGCTCGGTCTTCGCGGGTGGCATCTTCAGCATCGGCGACCGCTTCCTGCACTGGCTGGAGCCGATCACCGGGCACGCGGAGGGCGACTCGCCCGTCAGCGCCCTCACGGTCACGCTGGCCACGATGGTGCTCCTCGTCGTCGGCGCCGGAATCGCCTACCTCCAGTACGGGCGCGGTCCCGTCCCGGCCGTCGCCCCGCGCGGTTCCCTGCTCACCCGGGCCGCCCGGCGCGACCTGCTCCAGGACGACTTCAACCACGTCGTGCTGGTGCGCGGCGGGGAGCACCTCACGCGCTCCCTGGTCTACGTCGACCACACCCTGGTCGACGGGGTCGTCAACGGTACGGCGGCCTCGATGGGCGGCCTCTCCGGGCGGCTGCGCAAGCTGCAGAACGGCTATGCCCGCAGTTACGCGGTCTCGATGTTCGGCGGTGCGGCGGTCCTCATCGCCGCGACCCTGCTGATGAGGGCGGTCTGATCCCGATGTCCTTTCCTCTGCTGACAGCGACGGCGGCGCTCCCGGCCCTCGGAGCGGTGGCCACGGCCGCCGTGCCGGCCGCGCGACGTGCCGCCGCCAAGTGGCTGGCGCTGCTCGTCTCGCTCGCCACACTCGCCCTGGCCGCGATCGTGCTCGTACGGTTCGACCCGGGCGGCAACCGCTACCAGCTCACCGAATCCCACTCCTGGATCAAGGACTTCGGGGTGCGGTACGAGCTGGGTGTGGACGGTATCGGGTTGGCGCTGGTGGCGCTGACGGCGCTGCTGATCCCGTTCGTGATCCTCGCGGGCTGGCACGACGCCGACCCGCAGGAGACCGGGAACACGCGCTGGCGGCCGACCCAGGGCTTCTTCGCCCTGATCCTGGCCGTCGAGGCGATGGTGATCATCTCCTTCGAGGCCACCGACGTCTTCCTCTTCTACATCTTCTTCGAAGCCATGCTGATCCCGATGTACTTCCTCATCGGCGGCTTCGGGGACAAGGCCCACGAGCACGGCGACGAGGTCGCGGCGACACAGCGGTCGTACGCCGCGGTGAAGTTCCTCCTCTACAACCTGGTCGGCGGTCTGATCATGCTGGCCGCGGTCATCGGGCTCTACGTGGTCGCCGGGAACTTCTCGCTCCAGGAGATCGTGCAGGCCCGTGCCAACGGCTCGCTGCACATGGCGACCAGTACGGAGCGCTGGCTGTTCCTGGGCTTCTTCTTCGCGTTCGCGGTGAAGGCACCCCTGTGGCCGCTGCACACCTGGCTGCCCAACGCCATGGGGGAGGCCACGGCACCGGTCGCGGTCCTGATCACGGCGGTGGTCGACAAGGTCGGCACCTTCGCGATGCTCCGCTTCTGCCTCCAGCTCTTCCCCGAGGCCAGCAAGTGGGCGACGCCGGCCATCCTCGTCCTCGCCCTGATCAGCATCGTCTACGGGGCTCTGGTCGCGGTCGGCCAGCGGGACATCAAGCGGCTGGTGGCGTACGCGTCGATCTCGCACTTCGGCTTCATCATCCTGGGCATCTTCGCGATGACCAGCCAGGGCCAGTCGGGCGCGACGCTCTACATGGTCAACCACGGGATCTCGACGGCCGCCCTGATGCTGGTGGCGGGCTTCCTGATCTCGCGGCGCGGCTCGCGTCTGATCGCCGACTACGGAGGAGTCCAGAAGGTCGCCCCGGTGCTCGCCGGCACCTTCCTGGTCGGCAGCCTCGCGACCCTCTCCCTTCCCGGGCTCGCGCCCTTCGTGAGTGAATTCCTCGTCCTGGTCGGCACGTTCACGCGCTACCCGGTCGTCGGTATCGTCGCCACCTTCGGCATCGTGCTCGCCGCGCTCTACACGCTCGTCCTGTACCAGCGGACGATGACGGGCCCGGTGAAGGCCGAGGTCGCCGAGATGCCCGACCTCAGGGTGCGCGAGCTCCTGGTGGTCGCTCCGCTGATCGCTCTGCTGATCTTCCTGGGCGTCTATCCGAAGCCCGTCACCGACATCGTCAATCCCGCGGTCCAGCAGACCATGTCGGACGTACACAAAAAGGACCCCCAGCCCGAGGTGGAGGCGGCCAAGTGAGCGCAGTAGCCGTCCACAGCCTGTGGACAACCGCGGCGGAGCCGATCGCGAAGATCGACGCGCCGAAGATCGAATACGGGCAATTGTCGCCCACCCTGATCGTCATCGGGGCGGCGCTCGTCGGGGTGCTGATCGAGGCCTTCGTCCCGCGCAAGTCCCGCTACTACACCCAGGTGTTCGTGTCCGTCGTCGCGCTCGCCGCCGCTTTCGCCGCGGTGGTCGCGATGGCGGCCGGCGGATACGGGACGACGAAGGCACACATCGCGGCGATGGGCGCGATCGCCGTCGACGGGCCCTCCCTGTTCCTGCAGGGCACGATCCTGCTGGCGGGCATCCTCGGCGTCTTCACCTTCGCCGAGCGCCGGCTCGACCCGGAGGTGCACGGCAACCGCGTCGACTCGTTCGCCGCGCAGGCCGCCTCCGTGCCCGGCAGCGACAGTGAAAAGGCCGCGGTGAAGGCCGGGTTCACCACCACCGAGGTGTTCCCGCTGCTGCTCTTCGCGATCGGCGGCATGCTGGTCTTCCCGTCGGCCAACGACCTGCTGACGCTGTTCATCGCGCTGGAGGTCTTCTCGCTGCCCCTGTACCTGCTGTGCGCCGTGGCCCGCCGCAAGCGCCTCATGTCGCAGGAGGCCGCGGTCAAGTACTTCCTGCTCGGTGCCTTCGCCTCGGCGTTCACCCTGTTCGGCATCGCCCTGCTCTACGGCTACGCGGGCTCGGTGTCGTACGCCAGGATCGCGCAGGTCGTCGACGGCACGGTCACCACGGTCGACCCGGCACTCGCGGGCACCATGGGCAACGACGTGCTGCTGCTGATCGGCGCCGCGATGGTCGTCATGGGCCTGCTCTTCAAGGTCGGTGCGGTGCCCTTCCACATGTGGACGCCGGACGTCTACCAGGGAGCACCGACACCGGTCACCGGCTTCATGGCGGCGGCGACGAAGGTGGCCGCCTTCGGTGCGCTGCTGCGCCTGCTGTACGTCGTCCTGCCGGGCCTGCGCTGGGACTGGCGGCCGGTCATGTGGGCCGTCGCGATCGTCACCATGCTGGGCGGTGCCATCGTGGCGATCACCCAGACCGACATCAAGCGCCTGCTGGCGTACTCGTCGATCGCGCACGCGGGCTTCATCCTCGCCGGTGTCATCGCGGCCTCGCCGGACGGTGTCTCGTCGGTCCTCTTCTACCTGGGTGCCTACTCGTTCGTGACGATCGGGGCCTTCGCGGTCGTGACCCTGGTCCGCGACGCGGGCGGCGAGGCGACACACCTGTCCAAGTGGGCGGGCCTAGGACGCCGCTCCCCGCTGGTGGCGGCCGTCTTCGCGGTCTTCCTGCTGGCCTTCGCGGGCATCCCGCTGACCTCGGGCTTCGCCGGAAAGTTCGCCGTGTTCAAGGCGGCGGCGGAAGGCGGCGCGGGCGCCCTGGTCGTGGTCGGTGTGATCTCGTCGGCGATCGCGGCGTTCTTCTACATCCGGGTGATCGTGCTGATGTTCTTCAGCGAGCCGAAGCCGGAAGGGCCCACCGTCGCGGTGCCCTCGCCGCTGACCATGACGGCGATCGCCTTCGGCGTCGCGGTCACGCTGGTGCTGGGCGTCGCGCCGCAGTACTTCCTCGATCTGGCGAACCAGGCGGGCGTCTTCGTCCGCTGACCGGGACCACTCACGGCTCGGGCCCCGCTCCTTCCGGGAGCGGGGCCCGAGCCGTTCTCAGTGGGCTGCGTGGGCCGTGTGGGCCGACGGCGCGGAGTGCGCCGAGACGGCCGGACACGTCACACGGGGGTTCCACCGGTTGAACAGGCCATCGGGGTTGTGCTTCCAGAGCCAGACGTGCAGGTCGTAGTGGACCGGCATACCGGGGTAGTGACCCGGCATCGGGCCTTCGAACTTCTGGCCGAACAGCGAAGGGCGGTCGCCGCTGGTCTTCATGTTCTGATCCTTGTCCACCACGATCCACTCCACCCCCGCCAGCCTGCGCCTTCCGTCCGGCCCGTCCTCGAAGAGCAGTGCTCCCGGCTTGGCCGGGTCGAGGGAGCCGTAGCGGGACTTGTTGAAGTAGTGGTAGCCCATGGCGCCGTGGCCCGCGGGGTCCGCCGAGCACGCGAAGGGAACGTAGCCGTCGGCGAGGGCGGTCGACTCGTCGAGATACTTCACGCTGGCCGCGTACGCCGTGTCCAGGTCCCGTACGACCGCGGGGTCCACGGGGCCCACGGGGGCCGCGGGGCCGCCCGCGGCCGGGGCGGGCACGGCGGCCAGGGCGAGCGAGGCGGCGACGGCTGTCACGAGGGCGAAAGCGGTCCTGAGCGGACGCTGGGACATGCGATGACTCCTAGAGCGCGAGAGCGGCGTACGGGACGGTGCCGGTCCGTCGGCTGCGGCCCCTCCGCCGGCCCGAGCAGCATGTCCCGTGTTCGTGAGGGGTCGCCATACGAGAGGGGCCAACGGGTGGAACGCGGGTAGGGTGCGCCGCCCGGTGGAGTGAGCGGGGGCGGGACAACGGTGCGCAGAGGAGCCGAGCGGTCGCAGCCTGTGGATAACTCCGAGACTGTCGGCGCGGACCCCTATCGTGGACGCAGTGGTCGAGGCGCGACGTACGGGGGACAGGACGATGGGCGGGACGGGTGTGATGACCGAAGCGGACGCGACGGAGAAGCTGGGGGAGGGCGAGGCGCTGGCCACGCTCCACCGGGTCTTCGGGTACGACGCCTTCCGCGGCGAGCAGGAAGCGATCATCGAGCACGTGGTGGCGGGCGGTGACGCCGTCGTCCTGATGCCGACGGGAGGCGGCAAGTCACTCTGCTACCAGATTCCGTCCCTGGTCAGACCTGGTACGGGCGTGGTCGTCTCGCCGCTCATCGCCCTGATGCAGGACCAGGTGGACGCACTGCGCGCGCTGGGTGTGCGCGCCGGCTTCATGAACTCCACGCAGGACTTCGACGAGCGCCGCGTCGTCGAGGCCGAGCTGCTGGCGGGCGAGCTGGACCTGCTCTACCTGGCACCGGAGCGGCTGCGGCTGGACAGCACGCTGGACCTGCTGTCGCGGGCGAAGATCTCCGTCTTCGCGATCGACGAGGCGCACTGCGTGGCCCAGTGGGGTCACGACTTCCGCCCCGACTACCTGGCACTCTCGCTGCTCGGCGAGCGCTGGCCGGATGTTCCGCGCATCGCCCTGACGGCCACGGCCACACACGCGACGCACAAGGAGATCACCCAGCGCCTGGCCATGCCGCACGCGCGCCACTTCGAGGCGAGCTTCGACCGGCCCAACATCCAGTACCGGATCGTCCCGAAGGCCGACCCCAAGAAGCAGCTGCTGTCGTTCCTGCGCGAGGAGCACGCGGGCGACGCGGGCATCGTGTACTGCCTCTCGCGCAACTCGGTCGAGAAGACCGCCGAGTTCCTCTCCCGCAACGGCGTCGAGGCGGTGCCGTACCACGCGGGCCTGGACGCGGGCACCCGCGCCGCGCACCAGTCGCGCTTCCTGCGCGAAGAGGGCCTGGTCGTCGTCGCCACGATCGCCTTCGGCATGGGCATCGACAAGCCGGACGTGCGGTTCGTCGCCCACTTGGACCTGCCCAAGTCGGTGGAGGGGTACTACCAGGAGACGGGCCGCGCGGGCCGTGACGGACAGCCGTCCACGGCATGGATGGCGTACGGCCTCCAGGACGTCGTCCAGCAGCGCAAGCTGATCCAGGGCTCCGAGGGCGACGAGGCGTTCCGTCGGCGGGCCGCCGCCCACCTGGACTCGATGCTGGCGCTGTGCGAGTCGGCCCAGTGCCGGCGTTCCCAGCTGCTGGCCTACTTCGGCCAGGACCCGCACATCCCGGCGTGCGGCAACTGCGACACGTGTCTGACGCCGCCCGAGACCTGGGACGGCACGGTCGCGTCACAGAAGCTGCTGTCGACGGTGGTGCGGTTGCAGCGGGAGCGGGGGCAGAAGTTCGGCGCGCTCCAGATCGTCGACATCCTGCTGGGTCGCCGGACCGCCAAGGTGATCCAGTTCGACCACGACCAGCTGTCCGTGTTCGGCATCGGCGAGGAGCTGTCGGAATCCGAATGGCGCGGTGTCGTACGGCAGTTGCTCGCACAGGGGCTGCTCGCGGTCGAGGGCGAGTACGGGACGCTGGTGCTGACCGAGGAGAGCGGGACGGTGCTGAGGCGCGAGCGCGACGTGCCGTTGCGCAAGGAGCAGCCGAAGCCGGCCGCCTCCCGTTCCTCGCCCTCGTCGCCGCGGGGCGAACGCAAGGCCAAGGCCGTCGTGGAGCTGACGCAGGAACTCGTCCCCGCCTTCGAGGCCCTGCGCGCGTGGCGTGCCGAGCAGGCCAAGGAACAGGGAGTCCCGGCGTACGTCATCTTCCACGACGCCACGCTCCGGGAGATCGCCACGGTGTGGCCCACCTCCGTGGCGGACCTCGGAGGTATCAGCGGCGTGGGCGAGAAGAAGCTCGCGACGTACGGAGAGGGCGTGGTCGGGGTGCTCGCCGCCCTGGGCGGCACCCCCGAAGGGGCCCAGGCACCCACGTCCGCAGGGGCGTCGGCACCCACGTCCGCCGGGGCGCCGGACCTGGACTGGCCGGAGATGGACGCGGAGCCGGAGCCGGAGGACTGGATGTAGCGCCGAGCCTCGGTGCCCCGAGGTTCAGGACAGGGATCCTTCGGGCGGCGCCAGCCCAGCCCCGTCCCGCCCAGCCCCGTCCCGCGTCGTGTCGGGCCGGGCCGGGCGTGGGGTGAGAGAGCGAGGGGCGGGGGACCTAGCGGATGCGCCCCGTCACCTCGCCGAGGGCGACGCGGGTGCCGTTCGGGCCGGGAGCCCAGGCCGTCATCGTCACCTCGTCGCCGTCCTCGAGGAAGGTCCACTTGCCGGTGGGGAGATCGAGGGGCTCGCGGCCGTTCCAGGTGAGTTCGAGGAGGGAGCCGCGTTCCCGCGGCGAGGGTCCGCTGACCGTTCCCGAGCCGTACAGGTCGCCGGTGCGCAGGGAGGCTCCGTTGACCGTCATGTGGGCCAGTTGCTGGGCGGCCGTCCAGTACATGGTGGAGAAGGGCGGCTCCGAGACGACGTGGCCGTTGATGGCGACGGAGATGCGGAGGTCGTAGCCGCCGGGGTCCTCCGCGGAGTCGTCCAAGTAGGGAAGAAGGGGGTGCGTGCGGACCGGAGACGCGACACGGGCGTCGTCCAGGGCGTCGAGAGGGGTGACCCACGCCGACACCGAGGTGGCGAAGGACTTGCCGAGGAAGGGACCGAGCGGGACGTACTCCCAGGCCTGGATGTCGCGCGCCGACCAGTCGTTGAGGAGGCAGAGGCCGAAGACGTGGTCGCGGAAGTCGGCGAGGGGCACCGGAGTGCCGAGGGGCGAGGGGGCGCCGACCACGAAGCCGACCTCGGCCTCGATGTCGAGCCGGACGGACGGGCCGAAGGCGGGCACCGTGTCCGTGGGGGCCTTGCGCTGGCCCGACGGACGCACCACCTCCGTACCCGACACCACCACCGTGCCCGCGCGCCCGTGGTAGCCGATCGGCAGGTGCTTCCAGTTGGGGGTGAGGGAGTCCGCGGCGTCGGGGCGGAAGATCTGTCCGACGTTACGGGCGTGGTTCTCGGAGGCGTAGAAGTCGACGTAGTCCGCGACCTCGAACGGGAGGTGCAGGGTCACCTCGGAGAGCGGGTACAGATGGGGTGCCACGGTCTCCCGGTGGGCCGGGACCGTCACCCAGCCTGTCAGCGCGCGGCGCACGTCGGACCAGGCCGTGCGGCCCGCCGCGAGCAGCGGGTTCAGGTTCGGCCGTGCGAGCAGCTCCGCGTACGGGGAACCGAGTGACCGGGCCGCCGCGCCCGCGTCGAGGACGTGGTCGCCGAGCCGGACACCGACGCTCCGTTCGGACGAGCCGGCCCGGGAGAAGACGCCGTAGGGAAGGTTGTGCGGGCCGAAGGGATCGCCCTCGGGGACATCGAAGGGGGGCATCGGGTGGTGCCTCGCTTTCGTGGTCGTACGCGCCGTGATCCATGTGTTCCACGCGTTCCGTGTGGTCGCGGCACACGTTACGGGGGAGTGACCATGCTGTGGCAGTGCCTAAAGAGTTCGCAATGTCCGAATAGGCCTTGTCGGACGCGGCAATTCCGGCTTAGCGTCCTTTGGGGACACGGACGGGGTGGGTCCGGTCCGTAGGGGGGACACGTGGGGGGACCCGTGGCCAGGAGCGTCAGTGGAGTGCCGGTCGACGCCGACCGGGACGTTCCTGGGCTGATAGTGAAATTCGGTGACTATCCGCTGCATCACGGAGGAGTGGGCGCCATACGGAGCCTGGGCCGCCTGGGCATACCGATGTACGCGATCACCGAGGACCGTTACACGCCTGCCGCGGCCTCACGCTATCTGCGCCGTGCCTTCGTCTGGCCGACGACGGGGACGGAGGAGCCGGAGCGCCTGGTCGAGGGGCTGCTGCGGATCGGCCGTCGCATAGGGCGGCCGACGGTGCTCGTCCCGACGGACGAGGAGGCCGCCGTCCTGATAGCGGAACACCAGGAAGAACTCGCGGAGCGCTTTCTGTTTCCTCGGGTGGACGCCAAACTGCCCCGCCGCCTCGCCAGCAAGCAGGGCCTGCACGAGCTGTGCGTGGAGCACGGCATTCCCAGTCCGGCGGCCGCCTTTCCCCAGTCGTACGAGGAGATCGAGCGCTTCGCCGCCTCGGCCCGCTTCCCGCTCGTGGCCAAGAACCGGGAGGCGTTCGTGCGCCGCAGCCGGCCCGCGGTCAACGGGACGACGAGGATCGCGACCCGGGAGGGGCTGCTGGCACTCGCCCGGGACTGGGGAGGCAACCCGGGCGTGATCCTCCAGGAGTACCTGCCAAGAGAGGAGGCGGAGGACTGGATCGTGCACGCGTACTTCGACGCGGACTCGACGCCGCTCGCGATGTTCACGGGCGTGAAGGTCCGCTCCTGGCCACCGCACGCGGGCATGACGGCGAACGCGTACGTCGTCGACAATCCGGAACTCGCGGACCTCGCCGCACGTTTCATCAAACAGATCGGCTTCAGCGGCGTCATCGACCTCGACCTGCGCTTCGACCGCCGCGACGGGCTGTACAAGCTTCTCGACTTCAACCCCCGCATGGGCGCGCAGTTCCGGCTCTTCGAGAACGAGTCGGGGATCGACGTCGTCCGGGCCATGCATCTCGACCTGACCGGGCGCACCGTTCCCGAGGGTGAACAGCGGGCCGGCCACCGGTACATCGTGGAGAACATCGACCTGCCGGCCCTGCTCGCCTACCGGCGCAGCGGCTACACCACCCCGCACGCGCCGGCGCGCGCGAGCGGTACGGAGTTGGCCTGGCTGGCGAGTGACGACCTGCGGCCGTTCTTCACGATGCTCGCGCGCTTCGTGCGGCCGGGCGCGAGACATCTGTACCAGCTGTGGCGGACCAACCGCCGCGGCAGCAGTACCAGCACGACCACGAAGTGACGGAAGAACGTCCTGGGGAGGGACTTCGTGATTCATCCGGTAGCAGTCATCGGTGCGGGCCCGTTCGGCCTGTCCACCGCCGCCCATCTGCGGGCGCGCGGCATCCCGGTGCGTGTCTTCGGCCGGCCCATGGTGAGCTGGCGCGACCACATGCCCGAGGGGATGCTCCTCAAATCGACCCCGGCCGCTTCCAGCATCGACGCCCCGCAGCCGGGCCACACACTCCGTGACTACTGCGACGCGGCCGGGATACCGCGGCTCGTCACGGACGAGGACATCATCCCGGTCGAGACGTTCATCGCCTACGGAGAGTGGTTCCAGCAACAGCTCGTGCCCGAGCTGGAGCAGGTGCGGGTCGTCTCCGTCGACCGACGGGGCGGCGACGGCTTCGAGCTGAAGCTGGACTCGGGGGAGTCGTTCACGGCACGGGCGGTCGTCGTGGCCACCGGCCTGTACGGCCTCGCCCATCTGCCGCCCGAGCTCGGTGAGGCGGCGGCGGACGGACCGGCGCCCACCGGCCCCGTCTCGCACAGCTCCCAGCACCACGACCTCACCCGGTTCTCCGGCAGGGAACTGATCGTCGTCGGCGCGGGGCAGTCCGCCCTGGAGACGGCGGCACTGGCGGCGGAGGCGGGCGCACAGGTGCGCGTGGTGTCCCGGGGCCGGGGCAGGGTCGCCTTCGGCGCGCCGCCCTGGGGACAGCCGAAGCTGCGCCCGGAGTCGCCCTTCGGACGCGCCTGGTCGCTGTGGGCGCTCAGCTACTACCCGCACCCCTACCGCTACCTGCCCGCAGAGGCCCGCCACTACCTCGTCCGCCGGGTGCTCGGCCCGCTCGGCGCGTGGTGGCTCCGGGACCGCTTCGAGGGCAAGGTCGAGGTCAGCCAGATCGCCCGGATCGAGCGTGCCTCGGTCTCCGGGAGTCGCCCGGTGCTCTCCGTGCGGACCCTGGGCGGTGCGCCCGAGGAGCTCGCGGCCGACCACGTCATCGCGGCGACGGGCTATCGCGTCGACATCGCCGCGATGGACTTCCTGGGACACGCGTTGCGGACGGAGCTGGTGGTGAGCCGCGGCACCCCGAAGCTCGGAGCCGGATACCGGTCCTCGGTCCCCGGGCTGTACTTCACGGGGTTGCCTGCGGCGGCCTCGTACGGGCCCGTGATGCGGTTCGTGTGCGGGACGGAGTTCGCTTCGCCGCGATTGGCCAGGCACTTGGCGGCGGCTCACAGCTGAGACGGCGTACGGCGGTGGGGCGTTCGGCGGGCGGGGCGGTGGCGGGGGGCCACGGCTCCGACGTCACCGGGAAGCGGCCGGCCGTGCGCGGTCCGTAACATGCCCGTCCGCGGCGGGTGTTGAGGCCGGTTTCGCGGCGCTCTCGGGCGCCCGGCACGGCGGATCGGAGGGTGTATGACGTCGTCGGGCGCGCGTGGCCCGTGCGGTGAACGGCGTTGCTGACGGGATACCGGACGTCGTCCGGTTCACGCCGGGCCGATGAGTCGTCGGATCCGTATTCTTCGGATCATGGCCGCTCCGACTGCATATTCACTCATCGCCACTGACCTGGACGGAACGCTGCTGCGCGGCGACGACACGCTCTCCGACCGGACCCGGGCCGCGTTGGCGAGGGCGGTGGAGGCGGGCGCCCGCCATCTGGTCGTGACGGGGCGCCCGGCGCCGAGGGTGCGCCCGCTCCTCGGCGAACTCGGCGGTGCGGGACTGGCGGTGTGCGGACAGGGGGCGCAGCTCTACGACGCGGGCGAGGACCGTCTGCTGTGGTCGGTGACCCTGGACAGGGAACTCGCGGAGACGGCGCTCGGCAAGATCGAGGCGGAGGTAGGGCTGCTCTACGCCGCGGTGGACCAGGACGGCGTGGACGGACTGACACTCATCGAGCCCGGTTACGTGATGCCGCACCCGACGCTTCCCGCGGTACGGGTCGGTCGCCGCGACGACCTCTGGACGGAGCCGATCAGCAAGGTCCTGCTGCGCCACCCGCTGCTGTCCGACGACGAGTTGGCCGCGGCGGCCAGGGGAGTGGTGGGTTCCCTGGCCACGGTCACCATGTCGGGGCCCGGCACGGTCGAACTCCAGCCATGCGGGGTGACCAAGGCGACGGGCCTTGCTCTCGCCGCCGCCCATCTCGGGCTGGCCTCCGAAGCCACCATCGCCTTCGGTGACATGCCCAACGACATCCCCATGTTCGACTGGGCCGCCCACGGGGTCGCCATGGCCAACGCCCACCCGGAGCTCAGGGCGGTGGCCGACGAGGTGACGCTGTCGAACGAGGACGACGGGATCGCGGTGGTGCTGGAGCGGCTGTTCCCGCTCTCCGCACCGTAGCCCCGGTTGCCCGAAGCCCCGAAGCCCCGAAGCCCCGAAGCCTCGGATTCCCGGGGTGCCGGAAGTCCGGCCCGGCACCCCGGTCTCGTGGCGTCCGGTCAGTAGGCGCCGTTGACGTTGTCGATCGAGCCGTACTTCGCTGCGGCGTAGTTGCAGGCGGCGGTGATGTTCGCGACCGGGTCGTAGGAGTCCATGGACGTGCCGGGCACGTGGTAGGCCTTGAACGTCGGGTCGATGACCTGGAGCAGGCCCTTGGAGGGGATACCGGCGGCGGCGTTGGAGTCCCAGTTGTTGATGGCCTTGGGGTTTCCGGAGGACTCCCGCATGACGTTGCGGTGGATGCCGTTGTACGTGCCCGGGATTCCGTTCTTGGCCATGATGTCCAGCGACTGCTTGATCCAGCCGTCGAGGTCGTTCGTGTACGTCTTCACGGCGGCGGTGGTCTCGGTGGCCGCCTTGGTCTTGGCCGTCGCGGTCTTGACCGCCGTGGTCGTGGACTTGGTCGTCTTGGCGACCGCCGCCGTGACCTTTGCCGACTTTGTGGTGTTCTGGACGGTTTTCGTGCCGACCGTCAGGGTGAGGCCCGTGCGGAGCGCCGACGGGTTGGAGCCGATGACCGCGCTGTTGGCCTCGTACAGCTTCTTCCAGCCGCCGCTCGAGGGGTACTTCTGCGCGATCTTGACCAGGGTGTCGCCCGTGACCACCTTGTAGGTGACGAGCTGGACGTCGGAGGCGCCCGTGGCGGCCTGTGCGCAGGTGGCGCCCAGGAGTGGGAGGGCGAGTACCGCGGCGCCCGTGCCCGCCGCGAGAATGCCGCGAACGAGGGTGCTGCGGGTCTTCGGGTGGCAGTGTCTACCTGCTGCGGCCATGACGAGTTCCTCTCCGGCGCCTGCGAGGTGAGCTGTCGGGTTCGGGCGGGAGCTGCCCGGCCGCACGGTGAGTGCGACTTCACCCCTAGCCGTTCCGGACTTCGGATCGGCGGCTTACCTGGGTCCCCCGCTCCTGCCGTGCGTGTGTGGTCGGGTGTGGTTCCGGTCGGCGGCAGGATTGGGCGGTCCGTCCGGAGTGACGTGAAGGTATGCGAGAGCACATGTCCGAAACAAGCCTTGATGTCGCGGTGTAGATCGTTTTCACCAGGACATAAGGGCGGATGAATTGCCCGATTAATCCGGAATACTTCGCTCAACTTGGCTTATGCAAACGGGTAGTCGCTGGATGGGTTCGCGAGGTAGATGACCTTCGCGCGTGACCCAACTCACTCGATCCGACAGGAATAAAGCGGCAATGGCGGCAAGTCGGGCATATAAGGCGCGGATAAAAGGCCGCTGAGCCCTCGGTCGGAGCCGTGCGCACCGTTCGTGCGGGCAGGCCCGTGCCGGGGTCGCCGTGGGGCAGCCGGTTCTCGACGGTCCTGAAGTGGTCTCCGTAGGGCCGGTGTTCGGGATGCGCGCGGCGCTTCAGGTCGGGACGGGGGCCGAACTCCAGCCCGCGCGCACCCTGTTGATTACGGTCCGGGATCCGCCCGCATGACGCCGAAGCGCGTGACCCACTCCTGGCCGCCCGTGAGGACGGGCGCGTGTCCCTCGCCGGGGTCCGTCAGGGATGCACCGGTCCACGCTCTGCTCCGCGGGGCCGCCGGGGCTTCGGCCCGCGATGCGCGGGATCCGCCGCTCCCCCGTACGAGGGGAGGCCGCCTCGGTGAAGGCCTTGCGGACCAGCTCGGGGGAGAGCGAAGTCCCTTGTCCCGTAGCCGACTTCGGGGCGGGACCCGGGTCGCGCCTCCCGGGCCGGTCGCGGGCGGCGCGGGCGGATCGACCAGGGGAGGCGGGCGCGGGCGCTCGAGGCTCGGCTTCCTGGGCGGAGCACGCCTCGAGCCTCCTCCGCGTGTTCGAGGCCGTCCGGGTGGGCGCGGGTGCCGCGGTGGCGGCGGACGACTTCGCGGCATCGCTCGCCCTTGGCCACGTCGTCCACTGACCGGCGTTCGGGCGGGGTTCGCCGAAAGCGGCGGCGGAGGCCATCCCGAGCGGTACGGAGGGTCCGGTTCCGCGAAGGCGTTCGTGGAACCGGACTCCCCTGCTCGTAAGGGGAGTTCGAGAGAACTGACCGACGGGTCCGGGGTGAAGCCGGCCTCCGGGCCGGGCTCGGGCCGGATTCAGGGCCAGGAAGAGGGAGGGGAGGGAGCGAGCCAGAGGCGGATGCGAGGGCCGGGCGGGACGGCCCGGCCGATGGCGGCCGGGCCGAAACCTACGTCCTCCGTAGTGACCGGTTTCGAGGGGAGCGACTGATCGCGGCGGTTGCGCACTGACAGGTTCACGGCACTACGAGTGACCGGGGTCGAGGTGCCGTCAGGGGCCGCGTCGCACACCGGGGCCGATCACCCGGACCCACCCTCGCGGCGGTCCGGAGACAGGTCCGCGCGGGTGTGTTGAGGGGCGGAGGCGACCCGTGTCCACGCCGGTGTGCTGAGGGGAGCGCACAAGCACCGGCGCACCCCGGAGCGCGTACGCGACGGGAGTGACCAAAGAGGGAGGATCCCGCGGTGTCGCCCACCCGGCGGCCGGGCGGGGAGGCGTAGACCGTCGCCGGTGGGTGCGCGTCCGTGACATAGGGGCGAGGAAGGGGCTCCGGCGTCACCGGGCCGCTGTCCGGGTCGGTCGGGGTGTGCGCGTCCGTGTCGGTCGGGGTGCGCGTGCTGTGTGGCTCGGGCCAGTGGTCCCCCAGTGCGGCGCCTCCGGGAGGAAGCCGATCGCCGGGCCCGGCGGGAGGCTCTGGACCAGGCGCGGTACCGGGTCGGGGTGCGGGTCCCGCCGGCCGCCCGCCCACCGCCGGGACGGCCGCACGGATCGCGGGGCCACCCTGGCGGACGCCGCCGTCGCCCCCGTGCGCGTCCTGGGCCGGGCGCGGCGGCGGCCACGTATGGATGAACGGGGCCACCGTCGCCAGGCGCTTCACCCGGATGTCGCGCCACATCACCCGGCCGACGTGCGCGAGTCCGGCGGGCGGGTGATGTGGGCGAGTCCCGTGGCCCGCGTACAGCCGGGTGCCGTCCGCCGGAGGGATCCGGACGTCCTCGTGAGTCGTCTCGTAGGGGAAGGCCGTACGGGCGTGCATGCTCTTGTCGGTGTTCCCGGTGTTCCCGGTGTTCCCGGTGTTCCCGGTGCTCGCGGGTGATTCGGTTTATCCACTGCCATACCGGCCTATCAGGAACATAACGTTCGTGACGGGCCGCCACCCGGACGTGGGACTGCGTGGGACTGCCTGCCTCCCGGGGGACATCGGACGCCGGGGGAGAGGGAAGTCGGGAGGAAGTCGACAGTGGGGACGGTGGGCGCTCGTGGTGATCGAAACGTGACCGGATACGCTGACTTGAGTGATGGCAGCGACACATCGACAAACCGTGTCATCGACCGAATGATCGACCGAGTTCGCCATGTGATCGTCAGCAGACAGGAGAACCTCTCGTGACCGTCGTCGGGCCGTTCGGGCTGAGCGTGCGGGACCAGGCTCTCGAAGCCGATGTCCAGGCCGGATTGGCGGCTGTCGAGGAGGGCTTGCTCGAAGTCACCAAGAGCGAGGTCCCCTTCATCACGGAAGCCGCGCAGCATCTCCTGCGGGCCGGCGGGAAGCGGTTCCGTCCGCTGCTCGTGATGCTCGCGGCGCAGTTCGGTGACCCCTACGCGCCGGGTGTCGTGCCCTCGGCCGTGGTCGTCGAGCTGACCCATCTCGCCACGCTGTACCACGACGACGTGATGGACGAGGCCGACGCGCGGCGCGGGGTGCCCAGCGCGAACACCCGCTGGGGCAACTCGGTCGCCGTCCTCACCGGCGATTTTCTCTTCGCGCGCGCGTCGCACACGCTGGCCGACCTCGGTCCCGAGGCCGTCCGCGTCCAGGCCGAGGCGTTCGAACGGCTGGTCACCGGACAGATCCTGGAGACGGCGGGTCCGCGCGACGGGCGGGACCCGGTCGAGCACTACCTCGACGTGCTGAGCGGCAAGACCGGTTCGCTGGTCGCCGTGGCGTGCCGGTTCGGCGCGATGATGTCCGGGGCCGACGAGACGGTCGTCGACGTGCTGACGCAGTACGGGGAGCGGCTGGGCGTGGCCTTCCAGCTCGCGGACGACGTGCTGGACATCGCGTCCGACTCGCACGAGTCGGGAAAGACGCCCGGGACGGATCTGCGCGAGGGCATTCCCACGCTGCCGGTGCTGCGGTTGCGGGAGCGGGCGGAGCGGCTCGGTCTCGCCGAGGACATCGCGCTGTGCGAGCTGCTGGACTCCGACCTCACGGACGACGACCGGCACGCCGAAGCACTGGCCCGGCTGCGGACGCACCCGGCGCTGGAGCAGGCGCGGCGGGACACCGTGCGGTACGCGGAGGAGGCTCGGGCCGCGGTGGCCCCGTTGCCGGAGTGCGACGCGAAGGCGGCGTTGGTGGAGCTCGTGGACGCGGTGGTGCACCGGGCGGGCTGACGCCTTCGTCAGCGCCGGTGCCGGGCGCCCGTAGCGGCGTACGCGGGGGTGTCGTTCCCGGGGGCGGACCGGTTCTCATCAATGTGATGTCCGTCACGCGGTGAGAGGGAGTCCGGACTCGGACAGGGGGCCGTGTCGATGCGAGGAACCCGGCGCGGGGGCGTCACGTCGGTGGCGGTACGGGGAGAAAGCGGAAGAATGTAGTCGAACGTCATGGTCGATGCGTTCCGTGCATTACGTAGCTTCCGTGCATTACGTATCTTCTGTGCATTCTGTACGTTTCGCACATTCTATGTGTTTCGTATGTTCGGTACGCGTCGCGGGAGGATCTGATCCTGACCGGCGTCGCGATGTCCTCGGCGAACCCCTACGGGTCGATGCCGGTACCGCCTCCCCGTGTCATACCGCAGGAGTACGTGGAGTTGCGTCCGGGGTCTGACGCATCTCTCCGCCCGATTTGGTCATATGGAGAGCACCACTCCTCACCGGTTCGGGTGAGAATGGCGGCTATAGGGGTGGGGAAGCGCAGGATGGCAGGCCGCCGCCGACGACGGAGGTAAGGCACACATGGCACCGAACGAATCCGACAGGACCGCCGGGGCGGAAGGGCTGCGCGACGAGGCCGACGAGACGCGCGCCGGCCGCCGCAAGGCAGCGCGGTACGTCGTCCCGGTCGCGGTGGTGGGGGTGGCGGCGGCGACCATCGGGCTCGTCCCGGCGCTCGCCGACTCCGGTGACCCCAGCCTGCCGAAGATCACCGCGCAGCAGCTCGTCGAGAAGATCGCCAAGTCCGACGTCCAGCAGCTCTCCGGCACGGTCAAGATCAGCACCGACCTCGGGCTGCCCAATCTGGGCGGTCTGGAGAACAGCCTGATGTCCGGCGCCGCCCAGGGCGCCGGTGGCTCGTCCGCCGACCCGCAGTCCAAACTCATGGAGCTGGCCTCCGGCACGCACACGCTGCGCGTCGCGGCCGACGGCCCGGACAAGGGCAAGGTCTCCCTGCTGGAGAGCGCCGCCGAGTACAGCGTCATCCGCAACGGCAACGACGTATGGGCGTACGACAGCAAGTCGAACGAGGTGTACCACTCGAAGGCGCCCGCGTCCGACGAGCGGCGCGGGGCGGCGCCCAAGGACGTCCCGAGCACGCCCAAGGAGCTCGCCGACGAGGCCCTGAAGTCCGTCGACGACACGACCTCCGTGACCGTGGACGGCACGGCGCAGGTCGCGGGCCGGGATGCCTACAAGCTGCTCATCAAGCCCAGGCAGTCCGGCTCCACGGTCGGCGCGATCAGCGTCGCGGTGGACGCGAAGACCGGGGTGCCGCTGAAGTTCACGCTGACGCCGGCCAGCGGCGGCGCGGCCGTCGTGGACGCGGGCTTCACCAAGGTCGACTTCTCCAGGCCGGCCGCCTCGACCTTCGACTTCACCCCGCCGAAGGGCGCGAAGGTCACCGAAGGCGACGACCTGGGCAAGGAACTCGGCAACCACGCGGACAAGGGCGCCGAGGGCGACAAGAGCGACAAGAGTGACAAGGGCGAGGGCAGGCACGGCAAGCTCCCGGAGGGCTCCTCGAAGCCCGGGGAGAACCCCGGCAAGGGGCTCGACGGCATGAAGACCGTCGGTGAGGGCTGGAGCTCGATCGTCGAGTTCGACACGGGCGGCCAGGGCGTGCCCTCGGGCTCCGCGTCGGGCGACAGCCCCGTCTCCGGGTTCCTGGACTCGCTCGGCGACCACGTCTCCGGCAAGTTCGGCTCGGGCACGGTCTTCTCGACCCGCCTGATCAACGCGCTGGTCACGGACGACGGCAAGGTGTACGCGGGCGCGGTCACCAAGTCCGCGCTGGTGAAGGCGGCCAACGCCGCCCACTAGCAGGCGCGTCCGCGAAGCTCGAATCGAGGGAGCCCATGGAGGAACTGTCCGCCGCGGAACCGGACATGGCGGAGACGGTGATCGCCACCCGTGCGCTCACCAAGCGCTACCGCGGCGGGCAGCTCGCCGTCGACGGCCTCGATCTGAGCGTCCCGGCGGGCAGCGTCTTCGGCTTCCTCGGGCCGAACGGTTCGGGCAAGACCACCACCATCCGCATGCTGATGGGCCTGATCGAGCCGACCTCGGGCACCGCGCGGGTACTGGGCCGGCCCATGCCCCGCGCCACCCGCGCCGTGCTCCCGCAGGTGGGCGCTCTCATCGAGGGCCCCGCGCTGTACGGCTTCCTCTCCGGCCGCGACAACCTCCTGCGGTACGACGCCGCCGACCCGACCGCCGACCCGCGCACCCGGCGCGCGCGGGTCGGGTCCGCCCTCGACCGGGTCGGACTCACCGCCGCCGCCGGCAAGAAGGCCAAGGCGTACTCACTCGGCATGAAGCAGCGGCTCGGGCTCGCGGCGGCGCTCCTCCAGCCCCGCCGCCTGTTGGTCCTGGACGAGCCGACCAACGGCCTCGACCCGCAGGGCATGCGGGAGATCCGCTCCCTGGTGCGGGAACTGGCCTCGGACGGCACCACCGTCTTCCTCTCCTCGCATCTGCTCGACGAGATCGAACAGGTGTGCACTCATGCGGCCGTGATGGCGCAGGGGAGACTGATCACGCAGGGCGTGGTGGCCGATCTCGCGGCGGGTGCACGGGGGCGCCTCGTGGTGACCACGCCCGACCCCGGGGACGCGGCGCGCGTCCTGAAGGAACAGGGGGTGGGGGACGTGGTGGTGACCGAGACGGGCGTGACGGCCGAGCCGCCGGACCGGGACCGCGAACTCGCCGAACTGAACGCCGCGCTGGTCACGGCGGGCGTCCGGGTGCGCGGCTTCGGGGTGGAACGGGCCTCGCTGGAGGACGCGTTCCTGGCGCTGACGGGAGAGGGATTCGATGTCGCGGGCTGAGGTGCCTGCCGGGCGGAAGAGGACGTCGGCCGCGCAGGGCGGGGCGTCGACGGCGCGGGACAGGGAGCTGGCGACGCAGGGCGGGGCGCGGTCTCCGGGCACGGGGAGCGGGACGCCGGCCGTGCGGACGCCTCGCGCGCTGTGGACGTTCGGGCTGCTGCGCAGCGAGCTCGTCACGACGTTCCGGCGCTGGCGGACGATCGCGCTGCTGGGCGTCCTCGCGGCCGTACCGGTCCTCATCGGTGTCGCCATCAGGATCGAGACGCGGGACGGCTCGTCGGCGGGCGGCGGAGGCGGCGGGGGACCGGCGTTCATCGCACAGGTCACCAACAACGGCCTGTTCCTGGTGTTCACGGCGCTCGCCGCGACGCTGCCCTTCTTCCTGCCGATGGCGATCGGTGTCATCGCGGGCGACGCCATCGCGGGCGAGGCGAACGCCGGGACCCTGCGCTATCTCCTCGTCGCCCCCGCGGGCCGGACCCGACTGCTGCTGACCAAGTACGCGACCACGATGACGTTCTGCCTGGTCGCGACGGTGGTGGTGGCGGTCTCGGCACTCGCGGTGGGCGCGCTCCTCTTCCCGCTGGGCGAGCTGACGACGATCTCCGGAACGCGGATCGGTCTGGCCGAGGGGCTCGGCCGGGCGTTCCTCATCGCGCTGGTCGTCGCCGCGTCACTGATCGGCGTGGCGGCCCTCGGGCTGTTCGTCTCGACGCTGACGAACAGCGGCATCGCGGCGATGGCGACGACGGTCGGGCTGCTCATCACCGTCCAGATCCTCGACCAGATCCCCCAGCTGCACGCCTTCCAGCCGTACTTCTTCTCCCACTACTGGCTGTCCTTCGCCGACCTCATGCGCGACCCGGTGTACTGGGACGACCTCGTCCGCAACCTCGGCCTCCAGGGCCTGTACGCGGTGGTGTTCGGCTCGGCGGCATGGGCGCGGTTCACGGCGAAGGACATCACGGCGTAGTGGCCGGAGTGCCTGGAGCGGCCGGAGCGGACATCCTCAGGGGCGCTCCGCGGACGCGGTCAGCCGGGCCAGCGCGGCGCTCTCGCGCGGCGGCACGGCACCGAGGTCGCCGATCCGCCAGGCCGGCACCCACGGCACCTGGTGGACGTCGATCACCGAGGTCAGCGCCTTGACCCGCTGGGCGAGCGGGCGAGGCAGCCGGCCGGGCGCGTCCGCCACCAGAACGACCGCTTCGAGGTCGAGCCCCGGCGGCGCCTCGCCCCGGCGGAAGATGTCCAGGGTGTACGAGACGGACTCCAGCCCCGCGGCGTGCGTACGTCCCACGAGGAAGACCGACCACGCCTCGTCGCGCTCGGACCGTGGCCAGTCGCGGCCCGCGTCCTGGCCGCCGAAGACCGTCGCGAGGGTCGAGGTTCCGGCCCCGCCGTGGGTGGCGACCCAGGCGAACCGCCGCGCTCCCGCGAGGCCCTGTCCGTGCTCCGTCCGCGGCGGCGCCGCTTCGCCCACCGGCCCGCGGATCCAGATCTCGGGGCCGTCCGGCCCCTGCTGCGCGATTCCCATCGCCAGTCCCCTCCGTCATCGGCGCACCGGTCGTGACGCGCCGGAGTTCACGGCGCCCGGACAGGTTAAGCAGCGGGGGACGGGTTCCTGGAACGAGCCTGTGACGCCATGGTGACGCGAGGACCGGAAGAGAACCGGGAGACTGGTGGGCAGGCTGGGCCGGCACCATGGCGACGGGCCCGCGGGAGAGGAGCCGAGGATGCGTACGAGGACGTTGCCGCCTTGGCCGTGCCCGGCGTGGGAGCGATCCCGTGGACCGGGCGGTCCCCTGCTCCGTTCTCCCTTGACCACCCTCCCCTGATCACCCCCGAGTGAGGGAACCAATGTCTCGACTCAGCCGCGAACAGAAGCGGGAAATCAAGCGGCAGCGCTCGGCGGCCGTCCTGGGAGGACACGCGGGCGAGCCGGCGCGGGCCCTCGAGGTCCATGTGCCGACGTCCGCCGTGGGCGCCACCGTGGGAGGCGTGCCCCTGGCCGTCACGCCCGGTGAGACCGTCCAGGGCGCCGTCCTGGACCACCTCCACCGGATCGCCCGCGCCACCGGGCGCCCCGTCCTCGCCCGGGTCCACGACGAACGCATCGGCTTCGTCGTCCCGCTCCAGGTGTACGGCGACGGGTCGAGCCGGTACGCGGGCGAGCCGGTACGGGTGGGAACGCCCCCCTCGACTCCGCCGCCGGTGCCGGACCGGTCGCCCGAAGCGACACTCGGCCCGGACTCCGACCGGACATCCGGCCCGGACTCCGAGCCGACGCCAGGCCCGGACTCCGGGGCGACGCCCGACCCGGCATCCGGGCCGACGTCCGAGCGGGCTGCGCATCCGCTTTCCGAGCAGGCTCCGGAGCCCGTCTCCCGGCCGATCCCGGACGCCGTCCTGGAGCCGGACTCGGGGGCGGTCCCGGAGCGAGTCCTTGAGCCGGAACCGGAGTTGGCCTCGGAGTCGGAGTCGGAGTCGGAGTCGGAGTCGGAGTCGGAGTCGGAGTCGGAGCCGGAGTCGGACTCGGATCGGGCCCCGGGCCGGGCTGCGGACCGAGGCCCGGGTTGGGCTGCGGACCGAGGCCCGGATCGAGTTCCTGAGCCGGTCTCGGAACCGGTCCCGGAGCCGGTGGTCGAGCCAGTGGTCGGGCCGGTAGCGGAGGCGGTCGCCCAGGTGTGGCCCGAGCCGGTCTCCGACCTGGCGCCCGGGACGGAGCCCGTATCGGGCCCCCTCCCGGCGCCCACGGTCTGGCCCGAGGCGCCGTCGACGCACGTTCTACGGG
This sequence comes from Streptomyces sp. NPDC005195, assembly GCF_040608315.1. Lineage (NCBI taxonomy): Bacteria > Bacillati > Actinomycetota > Actinomycetes > Kitasatosporales > Streptomycetaceae > Streptomyces > Streptomyces sp. NPDC005195. The sequence goes on along the minus strand of NZ_JBEXHZ010000021.1, from coordinate 77,671 downwards.
TGATCCAGGGGCCGGTGGCGGACGCCCGGCCCGGCGTCGCGGTAGCCCCGACAGGCGAGTTCGGCCCGGCACCGGAGATGCCTCCCGCCCCCGAGCCGCTGCCTCCCGTCTCCGCGCGGGCCACCCCGGCGGCCGGAGTGGTCTTCGCGCGCCATCCGTCGCTGGCCGCGGAGGCCATGGCCATGATGGAGCCCGAGCCGGACCCGAGGCCCACGCCGGCACGGGGTTTCGACGCCGTCGCCGAGTCGGTGCTGACACCGGTGGTGGAGACGGAGGGCGCCGCGTTCCTCGCGGAGCCCGTGACGCGGATCAACGAAGCGGTGAAGGAGGGCAGGATCGAAGAGGCCGCGATGCTGGCCGGGCGGACCGTGGCGGAAGCGGCACGGACGCTGGGACCCGAACATCCCGAGGTGCTCCGCCTGGGCGAACTCTCCGCGTACATCGCCTACTTGGCCGGTGACGCCCTCAGGTCGTTCCATCTGTCGCTCGACCTCGCCCGGGCCCGCCGTCACCAGCGGGACCCGGACGCCGCGTACGGGAACGTGCAGAGCGCGGCCACGGCCTGGCGCGCCGTCCGTGATCCCGCGCAGGGGATGAACCTCGGACGCGTTCTGATCGAGGTGTGGACCGGGCTCGTGGCCGACGGCGGCCCCGCCGCCGACGACCTCGAGCAGCTCGAATCGGCCCGCACCCGTATGGGCCGCCTCGCCGAACGCGCGGGCGCCCGCGCGGGCGGGAGTGCGACCTGAGGTCCGTCAGGAGGACAGACCCCACACCGCGTACGCCAGCGCGTCCGCGTTCCGGTTCAGCGCCGTGTCGTTGATGTTGGACGAGGTGTCGCAGGAGGCGTGGTAGCAGCGGTCGAAGGCCTGCCCCGAGGTACCGCCCCACTTCGCCGCCTGCGCCGCCGTCTTGATGTAGTCGGCGCCGCTGAAGAGGCCGCCGACCGGGATGCCCACGTTCTTGAAGGGCGAGTGGTCCGAACGGCCGTCGCCCTCGGTCTCCGGCTCCGTCGCGATACCGAGGCCGGTGAAGTAGTCCTTGAAGGTCTTCTCGATGGTGGGATCGTCGTCGTAGACGAAGTAGCCGGGGTTCGGCGAGCCGATCATGTCGAAGTTCAGATAGTCGCTGATCTTCGCCCGGTTCGCCGAGGACAGGTTGTTCACGTAGTACTTCGAGCCGACCATGCCCAGCTCCTCCGCCCCCCACCAGGCGAAGCGCAGATGCCTGGTGGGCTGGTACTGAGCTCTGGAGACGGCGAGCGCGGTCTCCAGGATCGCGGCGGATCCGGAGCCGTTGTCATTGATGCCGGGGCCCGCCGTCACGCTGTCGAGATGCGAGCCGGCCATGACGACGTGGCCCGTGTCGCCGCCGGGCCAGTCGGCGATCAGGTTGTAGCCGGTGCGGCCGGAGGACGTGAACTGCTGGAGGACCGTGGTGAATCCGGCCGCGTCCAGCTTCGCCTTCACATAGTCGATGGAGGCCTTGTAGCCGGTGCGGCCGTGCGCGCGGTTGCCGCCGTTGGCGGTGGCGATGGACTGGAGCTGGGCGAGGTGGCTCTTGACGTTGGCCACGGGGATGTCGGGAGCGGCGGCCGCGGCAAAGGGGGGCGCGGTGGTGCGGGCGGGCGCCGCGCCGGATATCGCACCGGTCGTGAGGAGCGTGACGGCCGTGACGACCGCGGCCGAGGTGACGCGCCCGGGAACGGAGAGCTTCATGTGGGGGGCTCCGAATTCCATGGGGATTCCAGGGGAATCCCACAGTGAATGGGGTGCCTGATGGTGAAGCTGTGGCTGACGTGACGTCAAGAGCGCGATCCGGCCGGGCCGACACGGTCGGGTGGTGTCCGCCTCACTGCACGCAGAACTCGTTCCCCTCGGGGTCGGCCATCACCACCCACTCGCCGCCCGGCTCCTTGACGTGCCGCAGGACGCTCGCGCCCAGCCCCTGGAGGCGGGCCACCTCCTCCGCGCGGCGTCCGGGGCCCGCGTGCACGTCGAGGTGCAGCCGGTTCTTCGCGGCCTTGAGTTCCGGTACCCGCTGGAAGAGCAGCCGCCGGCCCTGCCCGATCCCGGTCTCCTCCTCGTACGGGTCGTCCGGGTGCCGTACGGCGATCAGGTCCCGCCAGGCGCGGCGGCCATGGGACTCGAGGGTGGCCTCCGGCGGGGCGGCGCCGAGGGCCAGGAGACGTTCGATCAGGGCGCTGTTGTCCTCCAGGCGATAGCCGAGGGCCGCCGCCCAGAAGTCGGCCTGGGCGTGGGGGTCGGCTGCGTCGATGACGAGTTTCCAGTGCAGGGGTGGGGTGTGCGTCATGGAGCCACTCATAGTGGTTCCGCCCACGACGCGGCAACCGCCGCACCGGCTCCGCCCCCAGACCCCCGTATCGGCCTTAAGGGCCTTGTCCTCAAACGCCGGACGGGCTGATGGTGCCGGCCGGACCATGTATGTCAGCCCGTCCGGCGTTTGAGGACGAGCCCTTCGGGTGATGCGGGGGTCCAGGGGGCGGCAGCCCCTTGGCGGGGTCTGGGGCGGAGCCCCAGGAGGATGGGGGCGAGAACTCCCCGGCAGGGTTACGGCTTGGCGTCCGCGGGTGTCACGTCCGCCGGGGCGACACGGGGGCCGACGACACCGGGCCGCCCGCGCAGCGCGAGCGCCGCCCGTCGGGCCGTCCGCAACGCGTCGAACGTCAGCAGCGACAACGCGAGCCACACCAGCGCGAACCCGGCCCACCGCTCGGCCGGCATGGCCTCATGGAAGTACAGGATCCCGAGCAGGAACTGGAAGACGGGGGCCAGGTACTGGAGCAGCCCCAGCGTGGACAGCGGCACCCGGATGGCGGCCGCGCCGAAACAGACCAGCGGCACCGCGGTCACCACGCCCGTCGCGGCGAGCAGCGTCGCGTGTCCCGCCCCGTGCGCGGCGAAGGTCGCGTCCCCCCTCGCCCCGAGCCACAGCAAGTACCCGAGCGCGGGCAGGAACAGGACCGTGGTCTCGGCGGCGAGCGACTCGATGCCGCCGAGGTTGACCTTCTTCTTCACCAGCCCGTACGTGGCGAACGAGAAGGCGAGCGTGAGGGAGATCCACGGCGGACGTCCGTATCCGACGGTCAGGACGAGCACCGCGCCGAGGCCGACACCGACGGCCGCCCACTGCACCGGGCGCAGCCGCTCCTTGAGGAGCAGAACACCCATGGCGATGGTGACGAGCGGATTGGTGAAGTATCCGAGGGACGCCTCCACCACGTGCCCGCTGTTCACGGACCATATGTAGACGCCCCAGTTGACCGTGATCACGGCCGCCGCGACGGTGATCAGCCCGAGCTTGCGCGGCTGCCGCAGCAGCTCGCCGAGCCAGGCCCAGCGCCGCATCACGGCCAGCGCGACACCGACCACGGCGAGGGACCACACCATCCGGTGAGCGAGGATCTCAAGGGCCCCGGCGGGTTTGAGCAGCGGCCAGAAGAGGGGAACGAGGCCCCACATCCCGTACGCCGCGAAGCCGTTCAGCAGCCCGACGCGCTGCTCGCTCCGGGCCGCCTTGGAGCTTGTGGAGCCGGTCGCGTTCCTCGCCTGATGCTGCACGGCCACCGGCCCTTTCTCTCGCACAGCTGCTCCCGTGCAGCCTTCAAGAAGGTAGCGCCGCACACCCCCGCCTGTCATGTCCGTATCGCCATACGGTCATGACAGGCCGGGGTGGGAGGGTGGCGGGCCGGTGTCCGGTCGGGGTCAGCCCTTCAGGGCCGCCGCGATCGACTCGGCGATCGGCGTGGTGGGGCGCCCGGTGAGGCGGGACAGGTCGCGGCTGGTCGCGGCGAGCTCGCCCTTCTCGATGGACGCGTCGACACCGGCGATGATCGCGGCGAGCGGCTCGGGCAGGCCGGCCCCGGCCAGGATGCCGGTGAAGTCCTCGACGGAGACCGAGTTGTAGACGATCTCCTTGCCGGACTGCTTCGCGATCTCGGCGGCGTACTCGGCGAAGCCCCAGGCCGTGTCGCCGCTCAGCTCGTACGTCTTGTTCTCGTGGCCCTCGCCGGTCAGCACGGCCACGGCGGCGGCCGCGTAGTCGGCGCGGGCGGCGGGGGCGATCCGGCCCTCTCCGGCGGCCTGGGTGACGGCGCCGTACTCCAGGACGGGGGCCAGGTTCTCGGTGTAGTTCTCGTTGTACCAGCCGTTGCGCAGCAGGGTGTAGGTGATGCCGGAGGCGGCGATGGCCTCCTCGGTGCCGCGGTGGTCGTCGGCGAGGGCGGCCGTCAGGGCGCCCGGGGCGCTGGTGTAGGCGAAGAGCGCGACCCCGGCGGCCTTGGCGGCGTCGAGGACGATCTGGTGCTGGTGCACGCGGCCCTTGTCGAACTCGTTGCCGGAGATCAGCAGCACCTTGTCGCCGGCGGAGAAGACGGTGCCGAAGGTCTCGGGCTCGTTGTAGTCCGCGACCGCGATCCGCACGCCGCGGGCCGCGAAGCCGGCGGCCTTCTCCGGGTCGCGGACGACGGCGGTGATCCGGTCCGCCGGGACCCTCTCCAGCAGTCCTTCGACGACGTGGCGGCCGAGGTGTCCGGTGGCTCCGGTGACGACGATACTCATGGGTCAGCTCCTTGTGGGGTGGTCTGTCGCTAACCCTAGGAGGTGCGCTAACTTTGGGAAAGTACCCACTTTGAAGTAAGGTACTGGCATGGCCGTAAGTACCCGAGCAGTCAGCAGGGCCGCCGCCGGTGAGCCGGTGGCCGGCAAGTACGACACCGGCGAGGCGATGTGCCCGTACCGCCTCGTCCTGGAGCACGTCACCAGTCGCTGGGGTGTGCTCGTCCTGATCGAGCTCCTCGACCGCCCCCACCGCTTCAGCGAGCTGCGCCGGGCGATCGGCCGGGTCAGCGAGAAGATGCTCACCCAGACCCTCCAGACACTGGAGCGCGACGGTCTCGTCCACCGCGACGCGAAGCCCGCGATCCCGCCGCGCGTCGACTACTCGCTCACCGGACTCGGCCGCGAGGCCGCCGGGCAGGTGCGCGCGCTGGCCGTCTGGACCAAGGACCGGATGGACGACGTCGAGAAGGCCCGCCACACGTACGACGAGGCCCGGGCGTCAGGCACCCGGGCCTCCTGAACCGCTGGGTCCGGTCAGCCGACGACCGTCCAGGCGTCCCCGCCGGCGAGCAGCGTGGCCAGGTCCCCCTTGCCGTTCTGCTCGATGGCCGCGTCCAGTTGGTCGGCCATCTGGGTGTCGTAGACCGGCCGGTCCACGGAGCGCAGGACACCGATCGGGGTGTGGTGCAGGGTGTCCGGATCGGCGAGCCGGGAGAGCGCGAAGGCGGTGGTCGGTGACGTGGCGTGGGCGTCGTGGACCAGGATCTGCGACTCGTTCTCCGGGGTGACAGCGACGATCTTCAGGTCGCCGGTCGGCGCGTCCCGTACGACACCCTTGGCGCCGTCCGTGCCGAAGCGGATCGGCTGCCCGTGTTCGAGGCGGATGACCGCATCCTCGGCCTGCTGCTTGTCCTTCAGCACCTCGAAGGCGCCGTCGTTGAAGATGTTGCAGTTCTGGTAGATCTCCACCAGGGCCGTGCCCGGGTGGGCGGCGGCCTGCCGCAGGACGTCGGTGAGGTGCTTGCGGTCGGAGTCCACGGTCCGGGCGACGAAGGAGGCCTCCGCGCCGATGGCCAGGGACACCGGGTTGAAGGGCGCGTCCAGCGAGCCCATCGGCGTCGACTTGGTGATCTTGCCGACCTCGGAGGTCGGCGAGTACTGGCCCTTGGTGAGGCCGTAGATCCGGTTGTTGAACAGCAGGATCTTCAGGTTCACGTTGCGGCGCAGCGCGTGGATGAGGTGATTGCCGCCGATCGACAGCGCGTCGCCGTCCCCGGTCACCACCCACACGCTCAGGTCGCGGCGGGAGGAGGCGAGTCCCGTGGCGATGGCGGGCGCGCGGCCGTGGATGGAGTGCATGCCGTACGTGTTCATGTAGTACGGGAAGCGGGACGAGCAGCCGATGCCCGAGACGAAGACGATGTTCTCCCTGGCGAGGCCGAGTTCGGGCATGAAGCCCTGTACGGCGGCCAGGACCGCGTAGTCCCCGCAGCCGGGGCACCAGCGCACTTCCTGATCGGACTTGAAGTCCTTCATGGACTGCCTGGCGTCGGCCTTGGGCACCAGAGTGAGTGCCTCGATCGTGTCCGCGCCTTCCGTGGTCGTCTCAGCCATCGATGGCCTCCTTGAGCACCTTGGCGAGCTGTTCGGCCTTGAACGGCATGCCGTTGACCTGGTTGTAGGAACGCGCGTCGACCAGGTATCTGGCCCGGACGAGGGTGGAGAGCTGGCCGAGGTTCATCTCGGGGATCACCACCTTGTCGTACCGTCCCAGCACCGCGCCGAGGTTGTGCGGGAAGGGGTTGAGGTGGCGCAGGTGGGCCTGCGCGACGGACTCCCCGGCCGTCCGCAGCCGCCGTACCGCCGCGGTGATGGGGCCGTACGTCGAACCCCAGCCCAGCACCAGCGTGTCGGCGTCGCCCGAGGGGTCGTCGACCTCCACGTCCGGGACGTCGATGCCGTCGATCTTGGCCTGCCGGGTGCGCACCATGAAGTCGTGGTTGGCGGGATCGTAGGAGATGTTGCCCGTGCCGTCCTGCTTCTCGATGCCGCCGATGCGGTGTTCGAGGCCCGGCGTGCCCGGGACCGCCCAGGGGCGGGCCAGGGTTCCAGGGTCACGCTTGTAGGGCCAGAAGACCTCGGTGCCGTCGTCCAGTGTGTGGTTCGGGCCCTGCGCGAACCGCACCCGCAGGTCCGGGAGTTCGTCGATGTCCGGGATGCGCCAGGGCTCCGAGCCGTTGGCCAGGGAGCCGTCCGACAGGAGCAGGACGGGGGTGCGGTAGGTGAGGGCGATGCGCGCCGCCTCCAGCGCGGCGTCGAAGCAGTCCGCGGGTGTGCGCGGCGCGACGACCGGGACGGGCGCCTCGCCGTTGCGGCCGTACATCGCCTGCAGCAGGTCGGCCTGCTCGGTCTTGGTCGGCAGTCCGGTGGAGGGGCCGCCGCGCTGAATGTCGATGACCAGCAGCGGCAGTTCGAGGGAGACGGCGAGCCCGATCGTCTCCGACTTCAGCGCCACCCCCGGCCCCGAGGTCGTCGTGACCGCCAGCGAGCCGCCGAAGGCGGCGCCCAACGCGGCGCCGATGCCCGCGATCTCGTCCTCGGCCTGGAAGGTGCGCACGCCGAAGTTCTTGTGCTTGCTGAGTTCGTGCAGGATGTCGGAGGCGGGCGTGATCGGGTACGAGCCGAGGTAGAGCGGCAGGTCCGCCTGCTCGGAGGCGGCGATCAGACCGTACGACAGGGCCAGGTTCCCGGAGATGTTGCGGTACGTGCCGGTCGGAAAGGTGCGCTCGGCCGGGGCGACCTCGTACGAGACCGCGAAGTCCTCGGTCGTCTCGCCGAAGTTCCAGCCCGCCCGGAACGCGGTGAGGTTGGCCGCCGCGATGTCGGGCTTCTTCGCGAACTTGGTCCGCAGGAACTTCTCGGTGCCCTCGGTCGGCCGGTGGTACATCCAGGACAGCAGGCCCAGCGCGAACATGTTCTTGCTGCGTTCGGCCTCCTTGCGGGACAGCTCGAACTCCTTGAGCGCCTCGACCGTCATCGTCGTCAGAGGCACCGGGTGGACGCTGTAGCCGTCCAGGGAGCCGTCCTCCAGCGGGTTCGTCGCGTAACCGACCTTCGACATCGCCCGTTTGGTGAACTCGTCCGTGTTGACGATGATCTCGGCGCCGCGCGGCACGTCGGCGATGTTCGCCTTCAGGGCGGCCGGGTTCATGGCGACGAGAACGTTCGGCGCGTCGCCCGGGGTGAGGATGTCGTGGTCCGCGAAATGCAGCTGGAACGAGGAAACGCCCGGCAGGGTGCCTGCGGGCGCTCGGATCTCGGCGGGGAAGTTCGGCAGTGTGGAGAGGTCGTTGCCGAAGGACGCGGTCTCGGAGGTGAAACGGTCGCCGGTGAGCTGCATTCCGTCACCGGAGTCGCCCGCGAACCGGATGATCACCCGGTCGAGCCGGCGAACGTCCTTCGCCCCCGCCGGATTGCGCTGTTCTCCTACGACGGCTTCGTCGGCCTGCTCCGCTGGGCTACTGACCTGGCTGGTCACTTAACTGGACCTCCTTCGAGGCGGCTGTCTGGGAGCGGCCTTCCCGAAGGCCTTCCCAGGACCAACCCTACGTCCGTAAGGGTCGCCTTCCCTCGGCGGTTCGCATGATGGACACCGTTTTGAGACGGTTCGACGCCCTGACTTGTCATGATTTGCTGGCCCCCCCGATGCTTCTCCCGAAGATGCTCCCCACTCACCTTCTGGTTCTCACGCCGGCCTTGCGGCAGCCTCGCGCGAACCTCGTACCGGCCCGCCGGCCACCGCCTTCCCTATACCTGACACAGTGTCAGGCATTCAGGAGTTGAGGTAGGTCAGAACCGCCAGAACACGCCGGTGATCCCCGTCGCTCGGGGACAGCCCCAACTTCTGGAAGATGTTGCTGACGTGCTTCTCCACCGCTCCGTCGCTCACCACCAGCTGCCGCGCGATCGCCGAGTTGGTCCGCCCCTCGGCCATCAGCCCCAGCACCTCCCGCTCGCGGGGCGTGAGCCCGGCCAGCACGTCCTGCTTGCGGCTGCGCCCCAGCAACTGCGCGACCACCTCGGGGTCGAGCGCGGTACCCCCCTGGGCCACCCGCACCACGGCGTCCACGAACTCGCGCACCTCGGCGACCCGGTCCTTGAGCAGATACCCGACGCCACGGCTGGAACCGGCCAGCAGTTCGGTGGCGTAGCGCTCCTCCACGTACTGCGACAGAACCAGCACTCCGAGTCCCGGGTGGTGCTTGCGCAGCTGCACGGCCGCCTTGACGCCCTCGTCGGTGTGCGTCGGCGGCATCCGGACGTCGGCGACCACGACGTCCGGCAGCGCGCCCTCGGCCGCCAGGTCGGTGATGGTCTTGATCAGTGCGTCGCCGTCACCGACACCGGCCACGACGTCGTGCCCACGGTCGGTCAGCAACCGGGTCAGGCCCTCCCTGAGCAGCACTGAATCCTCGGCGATGACCACCCGCACCCTGTCCTCCACGATGTTCGGCCCCCCACAGCCCGTACCGGCCGGCGCCGGTTGCGCCCCGCTCGTACGACAGCCCTCAGCATTCCAGCATTCGGACCGGCGGGCGCCCGGGCAACGGGAATCGCCGGGGCGAGCCGGGGCGACAGGGCTCAGGGGGTCGCGCGCGGGGCGTCATCGGGAGGCGCGGGGGGCGGTCAGGGGGATGACGACGCCCGGCTGGTGCCGCGGCGGGGCGGACGCGCCTGCCGCGGCATCGGTCGTGCGGGGCGGATCAGCCCCGCCAGGGCAGCTCCGCCGTGATCCGGGTGGGGCCGCCCGCGGGGGAGTCCACGTCCAGGATCCCGTCCACCGCGTCCAGCCGCTCCGCGAGCCCCGCCAGACCCGAGCCCGCGGAGGCGTCGGCGCCGCCCACGCCGTTGTCGACGACCTGAAGCATCAGCCGGTTCTCGATGCGCCAGACATCGACCGTGGCCCGGGTCGCCCGCGCGTGCTTGCTGATGTTCTGCAGCAGCTCGGAGACGGTGAAGTAGGCGATGCCCTCGATCGCCGGGGCGGGGCGGGCGGGAAGGTCCACGTCCACCGCCACCGGCACCGTGCAGCGCGTGGCGACCGAGGAGAGCGCCGCGTCGAGACCGCGGTCGGTGAGGACCGCCGGGTGGATCCCGCGGGCCAGGTCGCGCAGCTCCTGCAGCGCCGTCTTCACCTCGCCGTGCGCCTCGTCCACCATCCGCGCGGCGGCCCGCGGGTCCTCGGTGAGCTTCACCTTGGCGAGGCCGAGTCCCATCGCGAGGTTGACGAGCCGGGCCTGTGCCCCGTCGTGCAGGTCCCGCTCGATGCGCCGCAGGTCCGCCGCGGCCGTGTCGACCACGACCCCCCGGTCCGACTCCAGCTCCACCACCCGGGTCGCCAGCCGGGACGGCCCGAGCAGCCCCAGCACCATCAGCCGGTCCACCGTCGTCAGCGCCCGTACGATCCACGGCGTCGCCATGGTGATCAGCAGTCCGAGCAGCGCGGTCACGGTGATCTCGAAGGGGTTGTCCAGGTAGATGCTGTGGGTGCCGTCGCCGTAGAGCTGAAGGCCGCCCTGGCCGCCGTAGGCCGGGAAGAGCCAGAACCACAGCGGATACGTCAGCATCGCCCAGCCGTACGCCCAGAAGGTCAGCGCCACCACGAACGAGAACACCGCCCACGGGAACTGCAGCACCGCGTAGAGCAGATGCCGCCACGACGAACCGTTCTTGAGGATCGCCCCCATCCACGCCATCGCCCCATGCCTGCGTACGAGCACGGGCTCCGGCGAGGCGACCTCGACCCCGAGCAGTCCGCGTGCCCGCGCCCGCTCCAGCGCGCCGAACCCGCGGCAGCCCGCCAGCGCTCCGGCGAGCACCGGGACCCCCAGGAAGGTGACCAGCAGGCCGGCGCCCAGCGAGAACATCGTGACGGTGAACGTGAACATGGCGATGCCGAGCGGCAGGCCCAGCATCACGTAGCCGAACTCGCGCCAGCTTCGGGCCTCGACCGGCGCCCGCAGCGCCGCGGGGAGGCGGTGGCGCCGCTCTCCGGCAGCCGCCCCGTGGAATCCGGGCCCACTCCCGTGCCCGTACCCCTGTCCGTACTCCGTGGCCATCGGCGTCTTCCGTTCTACTCGTCCTGCTCGTCAGCTCGTACCTCAACCCTGCTGGCTGCGGAGCGTGGGGGACATGGAGCGGGTCGGCCTCTTGGGGCGGGGGTTTTCCCTACCCCGGGGGTGGTTGTGGGGGTGGTCGGGGCATTGGGGCGGTCGGGGCGGGCGGGACGGTATGGGCGTGGGGTCGGCACAGGCGTCGGGCGGGCGTGGTCCTGCGGGTCACGGTGGTCACCTGGGGTGCGGGGTGCGGCGTGCGGCGTGCGGGCCTCTGGGGTCCCCGGGGTATCGGGTGAGCCCGGAAGCCCGGAAGCCCGGAAGCCCGGAAGCCCGGAAGCCCGGGTCCCGGGCCCCGGGGTGCGGAGGCGCGCTCGGGACCGGCTGGGCGCGCCGCCCGCGTGGCCGGGCCCACCGGGTCCGCGTGATGCGCGTGGCACGCATGGCGCGCCGGCTAATCCTGCCGGTCCCGCCAGGGGAGTTCCGCCGTGATGGTGGTCGGGCCGCCGGGCGGTGAGTCGATGACGAACAGCCCGTCCACCGCGCCGAGCCGGTCCGCGAGCCCCGCCATCCCCGTACCGCCGTCGAGCCGCGCGCCGCCCCGCCCGTCGTCCTGGACCTGTATGAGCAGCCGCTGGTCCGTCCGCCACACGTCGACGGACGCGGACCTCGCCCCGCTGTGCTTGCTGATGTTCTGCAGCAGCTCGGAGACGGTGAAGTAGGCGATCCCCTCGATCGCCGCGGCCGGTCTCGACGGGAGGTCGGCGGTCACCTTCACCGGCACCGTGCAGCGCGTGGCGACGGAGGAGAGCGCCGCGTCGAGGCCGCGGTCGGTGAGGACCGCCGGGTGGATCCCGCGGGCCAGGTCGCGCAGCTCCTGAAGGGCCAGTTTCACCTCGCCGTGCGCCTCGTCGACCATGGCCGCGACGGTCTCGTCGGCCCGGCCCTCGAGGAGCTTCTCCTTGGCGAGGCCGAGTCCCATCGCGAGGTTGACGAGCCGGGCCTGTGCCCCGTCGTGCAGGTCCCGCTCGATGCGCCGCAGGTCCGCCGCGGCCGTGTCGACCACGACCCCCCGGTCCGACTCCAGCTCGGCGATGCGCCGCTCCAGCTCGTCGGAGGGCGACAGCAGCCCGCGCACCATCGCCCGGTCCACGTTGGTCAGCCCCCGCGCGATGAACGGCAGCACCGGCCACAGCACGAAGAGCGACACCAGCGTGACCGTGAAGGTCAGCACACCCCACGGCAGCCTGATCAGGTCGTACAGCACCGTCCGCCAGCCCACCGGGTCCTTCAGGCTCGACCACAGCCAGGAGAAGAAGCCGGTCCGGCGCACCGGCAGCGGGCTCGGCTCGTCGATCCGCAGGCCGAGCAGCGCCCGCGCCCGCGCCCGCTCCAGCTTGCCCAGCTGCCGGGCGCCCAGCAGGCCGCCCGCGAGCAACGGCAGTCCCACCACCGTCACCGCGAGCGCCGAGCCCGTGGACACCATCGTCACGACGTACACGAAGCCGAAGATCGAGACCGGCAGATTGGCGAGCAGGTGCGCGATCTCCTGCCAGGTGCGGCGGCCGAGGGCGAGGCGGGGGGACGGCAGCCGGTCGCCGTCGGGCGTCCCGTCGGGCGTCCCGTCGGACAGCTCGGCGGACGGCTCGGCGGGTGTTTCGGCAGTCGTCCCGGAGGGTGTCCCGCCGGGCGGGGCGACGGCGGTGATGCGTTCGGTCATATTCGCTAGCCTGCCCGGCGGCGAGCCGTCGCGCCATGAGGTGACCCGCCCCGATCCACTGGGGAAAGCCCTACCTTCGTGACGTTCCGTGCTGTGCCGGGCGCCGGGCTGCGGTCAAATGGGAAGCGATCGCGAGAGACGGACGGGAATCCCGTGGCACACGAGCCGGACGAGTCCAGAACTCGACCATGACGTGTGCACGATAATCAGGGTGTGACGGCCTGCTTACCGTTTCTTTAGCAGGCCCTAGACTCCCGTCCGTACAGATCGTCGAACAGGGCGTATCGCAGCGTGCGCGGCGTGCGCGCGGCGTACGCCACGAGGTCAGGGAGCGAGGGGCTGACGTGCCGGAACCGACCGTCGTCGCGGCGGGCTACTTCCAGTCCTACTCGGTAGTCGGACTGCTCGCCGTCGTGGGCGTGCTCTTCGTCGCCGTCGCCTTCGGGGCGGGCCGACTGCTGCGGCCGGTCGTCCCCACACCCGAGAAACTCCTGACGTACGAGTGCGGTGTCGACCCCGTCGGCGAGGGCTGGGCCCACACCCAGGTCCGCTACTACGTCTACGCGTTCCTCTACGTCATCTTCGCCGTCGACTCGATCTTCCTCTTCCCCTGGGCGACCGTCTTCGCCGCCCCCGGCTACGGCGCGGCGACGCTCGCGGAGATGTTCATCTTCCTCGGCTTCCTCGCTGTGGGCCTGCTGTACGCATACAAGAAGGGCGTCCTCACATGGACGTGACCCCCAAGACCTCGGGCCATCCCTCGGGCGAGACCTCGAGTCATCCCTCGGGCGAGACCTCCGGCAAGATCTCTGGCGAGACCTCGGGGCAGTCGGTTCTGCTGCCGGAGCCGAAGCGGCTGGGCGTGCTCTCGCGCCTCGCCCCCGAGCCCATGAAGGTCGTCCTGAACTGGGGCCGCCGCTACTCGCTCTGGGTCTTCAACTTCGGCCTCGCCTGCTGCGCGATCGAGTTCATCGCCGCGTCGATGGCCCGGCACGACTTCATCCGGCTCGGTGTGATCCCGTTCGCGCCGGGCCCGCGCCAGGCCGACCTGATGGTGGTCTCCGGCACGGTCACGGACAAGATGGCCCCGGCCGTCAAGCGCCTGTACGAGCAGATGCCCGAGCCCAAGTACGTCATCTCCTTCGGCGCCTGCTCGAACTGCGGCGGCCCCTACTGGGACTCCTACTCCGTCACCAAGGGCGTCGACCAGATCATCCCCGTCGACGTCTACGTGCCCGGCTGCCCGCCCCGGCCCGAGGCACTGCTCCAGGGCATTCTCAAGCTTCAGGAGAAGATCGCCAGGGAGTCGCTGGGAGAGCGCTACGGCTCTTCGCACCGACCGTCGGCGGCCGCGCTCCAGAGCGGGCTGGTGACTCCGCCGGTCGCGCCGGGCGCGGAGACCCGGGTGCCTGCGGAGACACCGGTTTCCGGAGGGAACGGGATTTCCGGCGGGACTCCGGCTTCCGGGGAGGGCGACAAGTGACCGGCTGGCTCCCCGCACCCGTCGAGGAACTCTTCGGCCCGGAGGCCACGGCCGAGGAGTCGTACGAGGTCCTGACGGTCGACGTACCGCCCGCTTCCTGGATCGCGGCCCTCGACACGGCCCGGACCACCCTCGGCTGCAGCTATTTCGACTGGCTGAGCGCCGTCGACGAACCCGCTACGGGCTTCCGCGTCGCGGCTCACGTAGTGGCCCTGTCCCCGGTACGCCGCCTCCTCGTCCGTACGACCGTCCCGCACGCGGCACCCGTCCTGGCGTCTGCGGTCTCCGTGTACGCGGGCGCCGGCTGGCACGAGCGCGAGACCCACGAGATGTTCGGCGTGACCTTCGAGGGCCACCCCGGTCTCGACCCGCTCCTTCTTCCCGAGGGCTTCGAGGGCCATCCCCTCCGCAAGGACTTCGTCCTCGCCGCCCGCGTGGCCAAGGCCTGGCCGGGCGCCAAGGAGCCGGGGGAGTCCGAACACGGCGGTCCGAAGCGCCGCCAGATGCTTCCGCCCGGCGTCCCCGACCCCAATGACTGGGGTCCGCTGAAGGGTCAGCTCCCGCCGGCCCCTGCCCGTCCGGCCCGGGGCGGCGCCCGCGCCGCCGCCGGCGACCGCCCGGTACGCCGGGCGCGTACGGCGGGAGACGGTTCCGCCAGCCAGCCGCCCACCGCCGGAGCGGGGAGCGGCGGTGTCGGTGCCGGTGTCGGTGCTGATGTCGACGGGGGTGCGGGTGCGGATGCCGGCACGGGTGCCGTGGCGCCGTCCCGTCGTGCGCGCAGCGCGAGTGAGGGCTCCGCGAGTCAGGGCTCCGCGAGCCAGAGTTCCGCGAGCCAGAGTTCCACGGGGCAGAGTTCCACGGGGCAGGCGCCCGTGGGCCGAGGCTCCGCGGCGGAACGGACCGCGGTCCCGGACGCCGACCGGCCGACTGCTCCGACAGCGCCTGCCGGCCCCCGCCGCGCGCGCAGTGCAGGTCAGGGATCCGCTTCCCAGCGGGCCGAGGGAACGGGGGAGACCCCCGGGGCGGCGCCCGTGAGCGCCGACGGGCCGACGGCTCCCGCGACACCGTCGAGACCCACCGCGCCCCGCGACTCGGACGCCCCGTGGCACCACGCCCGCCCCGCCTTCGACGAGCCGAATCCAGAACCTCAGCCTCAGCCCAAGCCTCAGCCTCAGTCACAGCCCCAGTCACCGCCGCAGTCGGAGCCGCCTTCCGAGGAGACGGCTGGGGACAGAGCTGAGGGCACGCCGGAGGAAGCGCCGAAAAGCCCGACCGGGCCGAAGGCGCCGACGGAGCGGATGGAGCCGACGGAGCCGACGGAGGGTGCGCCTGAGGACACCTCGAAGAGCACGGCCCAGAGCACGCCGGAGTCCGGGCCGAAGCACCCCGTCGAACGTCAGCCCGCCGAACGCCAGTCCGACCCCGACGACCCCTCTGGAGGCACGCAGTGAACGACGCCCTCGACGTCGCCCTGCGACTCGTCGTCGTCTTCGTCGTCTTCCTGACGTTCCCGCTGATCGTCGGTCAGACCGAGCACAAGGTGATGGCCCACATGCAGGGCCGCCTCGGCCCGATGTACGCGGGCGGTTTCCACGGCTGGGCCCAGCTCGTCGCCGACGGCGTGAAGTTCGCGCAGAAGGAGGACATCGTCCCGGCGGGCGCGGACCGCCGTATCTTCCAGCTCGCTCCCGCCGTGGCCCTCCTCCCGTACCTCCTGGTCCTGCTCGCCATCCCCATCGGTCCGGGCGAGGGAGCCGTCGGCGAGGTCGTGGACGCGGGCATCTTCTTCGTCCTCGCGGTGATGGGCGTGGGCGTCCTCGGCTCGCTCATGGCGGGCTGGGCCTCGGCCAACAAGTTCTCCCTCCTCGGCGGCCTGCGCACCGCCGCCCAACTGCTCGCGTACGAACTCCCGATGCTGCTGACCGCGGCCTCCGTCGCGATGGCGGCGGGCACGGTCTCCCTCCCCGGCATCGTCGACGCGTTCCAGTGGTGGTGGCTGCCGTGGCAGATCGTCGGCGCGATCGTCTTCTTCGTGGCGGGCCTCGCCGAACTCCAGCGTCCCCCCTTCGACATGCCGGTCGCCGACTCGGAGATCATCTTCGGCGCGTACACCGAGTACACGGGCCTGCGCTTCGCCCTCTTCCTCCTCGCCGAATACGCCGGGATCGTCGTCCTGTGCGGTCTGACCACCGTCCTCTTCCTGGGCGGCTGGCACGGACCCTGGGGCGCGGACGGCCTCGGCTGGGTCTGGACCCTGCTGAAGACCGCGATCCTCGCCTTCGTCGTGATCTGGCTCCGTGTCACCTACCCCCGCCTGCGCGAGGACCAGCTCCAGAAACTCTCCTGGACCCTCCTTGTCCCCCTCTCCCTCGCCCAGATCGCCCTCACCGGCATCGTCAAGGTGGTGATCTCGTAACCATGGCTGAGTCTCTCCCGTCCACCCGCCCCCGCATCCCCGGCTCCGGACTCGCCAAGGGCCTGGCCGTCACCCTCCGCACGATGACGAAGAAGACCGTCACCGCGCAGTACCCGGACGTCCAGCCCGAACTGCCGCCCCGCTCCCGCGGTGTCATCGGCCTCTTCGAGGAGAACTGCACGGTCTGCATGCTGTGCGCCCGCGAGTGCCCGGACTGGTGCATCTACATCGACTCCCACAAGGAGACGGTCCCGGCCGCCGCCCCCGGCGGACGCGAGCGCAGCCGCAACGTCCTCGACCGTTTCGCCATCGACTTCTCCCTGTGCATGTACTGCGGTATCTGCATCGAGGTCTGTCCCTTCGACGCGCTGTTCTGGTCACCGGAGTTCGAGTACGCGGAGACCGACATCCACGAACTCACCCACGAGCGCGACAAGCTGCGCGAATGGATGTGGACGGTCCCGGCTCCGCCCGCCCTCGACGCCGGCGCCGAGGAGCCGAAGGAACTGGCCGCCGCCCGAAAGACCGCCGACAAACTCGCGGCCCAGGCGGCGGAAGCGGCCGAGGCCGAGAAGCTCGCAGCCGAAGCGACCGAAGCGACCGAAGCGACCGAAGCGACCGAAGTGGCGGAAGTGGCGGAAGCCGCCGAAGCGACCGAGACGACGGCGGCGGAGACGGCCACCCCGGCCACCCCGCGCACGACGCCTCCCCGTCCCGCTGAACAGGCAGCCGAAGTCGAGCCCCGGACCGAGCCCCGGACCGAGCCCCGGACCGAGCCCCGGACCGAGCCCCGGACCGAGCCCCGGCCGGAGCCCCCGGCCTCGGCCCCGTCCAAGCCCGCCGAACCAAAGGACGGTGACGCGTGAGCCTCGCAGCAGCCACCGCAGCCACCACCCTCGCGGCGCGCGCCACGACCACCGCCGCCGGGAGCCACGGCTTTCTCTCCCCGACCGGTGTCGAGATCGCCTTCCTCCTCGTCGGCCTGGTCACCTTCGGCGCCGCGATCGTCACCGTCACCACCAAGCAACTGGTGCACGCCGCCCTGTGGCTGGTGGTGGCCCTCGGCGGTCTTGCCGTCGAATACCTCCTGCTCACGGCCGAGTTCATCGCCTGGGTGCAGGTCCTCATCTACGTCGGTTCCGTCGTCGTCCTCCTCCTGTTCGGCCTGATG
The DNA here is from genome assembly GCF_040608315.1 of Streptomyces sp. NPDC005195. Lineage (NCBI taxonomy): Bacteria > Bacillati > Actinomycetota > Actinomycetes > Kitasatosporales > Streptomycetaceae > Streptomyces > Streptomyces sp. NPDC005195. Next base: position 60,188 of record NZ_JBEXHZ010000021.1, on the reverse strand, counting down.
CTCACCAGGGCCCCGATCGGCCGCTCCCCGGACGCCGACTCCGGGAACCGCTGGGCGGCCCTGACCGTGGCCGTCGCCGCGGCAGCCGCCCTCGTCTGGGTCGTCGTCGACGCCTTCCGCACCACCTGGGTCGACCTCGCGGGTCCTGCCGCCGGATCCACGGAGGTGACCGGAGCGAGCCTCTTCCAGAACTGGGTGCTCCCCTTCGAAGCGCTGTCCGTCCTCCTCCTCGCCGCCCTGGTGGGGGCGATCGTCCTCTCCCGCAAGACGAAGTCCTCGGAGAAGGAAGGGGCCTGCTGATGCACCTCGCCTACCCCGCCGTGCTCGCCGCCCTCCTCTTCTGCACGGGTCTGTACGGAGTCCTCGCCCGCCGCAACGCGATCCTGGTCCTGATGTCCGTCGAGCTGATGCTCAACGCCGTCAACCTCAACCTCGTCGCCTTCGACGTCTGGCTCTCCAAGGCCTCCCGCGACACGCTCCACTCCGGGCAGGCCCTGACCCTGTTCACCATCGCCATCGCCGCCGCCGAGATCGGCATCGGCCTGGCGATCGTCCTCGCCGTCCACCGCAACCGCGGCACCTCGGACATCGACCGACTCCGCGACACCGCCGAGGGCCCCGAGACGGGCGGCCCCGACGACGGTGGCCCGGACGGCCACGGCCCGGACAGTGACGGCCCCGACGACAACGGCTCCGAAGGAGCCCCCGTCCCGGCAGACGAGAAGGCTGAGGCCATCGCGTGACCACGACCAGCCTCGCCGTCCTCGTCCCCCTCCTGCCGTTCCTCGGCGCCGTGGCCGGACTCCTCCTCGGTCGCACGGCCCCCGGCTTCGTGCGTCCCCTCGCCGTACTCCCGCCCCTCGCCTCGCTCGTCATCGCCGTCCTCGTCGCCGTGCGCCAAGGCGGCGACCAGGCCGTCAGCGCCGCCACCGAGCTGACACCCACCGGCTCGGTCCCGATCGAACTCGCCCTGTACATCGACGGCTTCGCCGCCCTCGTCGCCGTACTCGTCGGCGTCGTCGCCACCTGCGTGCAGATCTACTCGACGGGCTATCTGCAAGACGACCCCCGCTACCCCTCCTACGCCGCTCTCGTCTCCCTCTTCACCTCCGCGATGCTCCTCGTCGTGTACTCGGGCGACCTGATCGTGCTGCTGGTCGGCTGGGAAGTCATGGGTATCTGCTCGTACTTCCTGGTCGGCCACTACTGGGAGACCCCCGAGGCCCGCGCCGCCTCCATCAAGGCCTTCCTGGTCACCAAACTCGGCGACGTCCCCTTCCTCATCGGCCTGTTCGCCCTGGCCACCGACGCCGGGTCCTTCCGCATCACCACGGTCCTGGGCACCGTCGCGAGCGGCGGACTGCACCATCCGACACTGATCGCCCTGCTGCTCCTCGCCGGTGTCGCGGGCAAGTCCGCGCAGTTCCCGCTGCACACCTGGCTGCCCGACGCCATGGCCGGCCCGACACCCGTCTCGGCGCTGATCCACGCCGCGACGATGGTCGCCGCCGGTGTCTACTTCGTCGCCCGGCTCCTCCCCGTCTTCCAGGCCTCGTCGGCCGCGATGACCGTCCTCGCCGTCATGGCCGCCGTCACGATGGCGGGCTCGGCACTCGCCGCACTCGCCCAGGACGACATCAAGCGCGTCCTCGCGTACTCCACGATCGGCCAGCTCGGCTACATGACCGGCGCCCTCGCCGTCGGCGACCGCGGTGCCGCCGTCTTCCACCTCCTCGCGCACGGCGCCTTCAAGGCGCTGCTGTTCCTGGCCGCCGGCGTGATCATCCACGCCTCCGGCACCAACTCACTGGCCGTCATGTCCCGGATGAAGGACCTGCGCACCCGCGTCCCGGACGCCTACTGGACGATGACGGTGGCGCTGCTCGCACTGGCCGCGATCCCGCCGTTCAGCGGCTTCTTCTCCAAGGAAGCCGTCCTCGGTGCCGCCGAACACGTCGCCACCGGCCACACCGAGCAGGCCCCTGGCGCCGCGGGCTGGATCGTCCTCGTCGCCGGTCTGATCACGGCCGTGCTCACCGCGGCGTACGCCACCCGGCTGTGGCTGCTGGCCTTCCGCGGCCGGGGCACCGAGGCCCCCGACCACGGAAGGCAGCCCCTCACCATGACCGCCGTACTGTGGGTGCTCGCCGTCCCGTCGCTCGCCTTCGGCCTGCTGTACGGGCCGCTGCCCGACTGGTTCGACGGCCGCGACCTGACACCGGTACTCACCACCTCCGTCCTCGGTACAGGGCTCGCCCTGGTCGGCGGACTCGTCACCTACGGCGCCTGGCGCCAGACCACCGTGCTCGCGGCCCGCGTCCCGCTGGGCGCGGTCGCGGCCCATCCCGGCCGCGACGCCGGACAGGTCGAGGCCGAGGCGATCGCCAGTCACGCGCCCGCCTTCGGAGACGTGGCCTACGTGCCCGACCCCGCGGACCCGGGCCGGCTGCTGCTCGGCCCGCTGCACCGGCACGCGGCCGTCGGCTTCCACCTCGACGCCGTGTACACCGTGCTGTTCGTCCGCCCGGTCCAGGCCGCGGCCTCACTCGTCCGGTTCCTCGACCGCGAGGTCGTCGACACCTACGTCCGCGCCGCGGGAGCCCTACCCCGCTGGCTCGGCGCCGCCGTACGACGCGCGCAGACCGGCAACGTCCAGACCTATGTGAGCGCGCTGCTCGCCGGCACCGTCGTCCTGGTGGTCGCCGCCCTCCTCGTCGCCACAGGAGCGTGAGCTGGCGTGATCGATATCAGTGAATCCGTGATGCAGATCCTTCTGGCGTTCATCGTCGTCGGCCCGCTCATCGGCGCCGCCACCGCTCTCCTGCCGGCTCCGCCCGGGCTGAAAGGAAAGTCGCCCGGGCAGGCCGTGCTGCGGCACGGTGTGATCGTCACCGGCGCGGTGCTCATCGCGGCGATCGTCCTGGCACTCGGCTTCGACCACGACCACCCCTCGAAGATGCAGGCCACGACCGACATCAGCTGGATCCCCGCACTCGACGTGCGGATCCACCTCGGCACCGACGGCATTTCCCTCCCCCTTCTGGTCCTGACCGCGCTGCTGACCTTCCTGTGCGCGCTGTACAGCTATTTCAAGATGCCCGCGGGCCCGACACCGAAGGCCTTCGTCGCACTCGTCCTCGTGCTCGAGTCCGGCACCCTCGCGACCTTCGCCGTCCTCGATCTGCTGCTGTTCTTCCTCGCGTTCGAGATGGTGCTCATCCCGATGTACTTCCTCATCGCCCGCTGGGGCGGTGCACAGCGCCAGGCAGCCGCCTGGAAGTTCATCCTCTTCACCCTGCTCGGTTCGGTCGTCATGCTGCTGGGCCTGCTCCTGATCGGAATCAAGGCGGGCACGTTCGACATGGTGGCACTCGCCACTGACAACGGCCGGTCGCTGAGCACATCCGTGCAGGTCATCGCCGTTTTGGCGATCGGGATCGGGCTTGCGGTCAAGACGCCGATGTGGCCGCTGCACAGCTGGCTGCCGGACGCGCACACCGCCGCGCCCACCGTCGGCTCGGTGCTGCTGGCCGGTGTGCTGCTGAAGATGGGTACGTACGGTTTCGTCCGGATTCTGCTGCCGGTCGCGCCGGAGGGCCTGCACACCTTCGCCCCCTACCTCGCCGCCTTCGCCGTGGTCGGGATCATCTACGGATCCCTGGCCTGTCTGGCTCTCGTCAGACAGGGTGCGAAGGGCGATCTCAAGCGGCTCATCGCCTACTCGTCCGTCGGTCACATGGGCTTCGTCCTGCTCGGCATCGCCACGATGACCCCGACCGGCGTGAACGGCGCGCTGTTCGCCAACATCGCCCACGGCCTCATCACCGGCCTGCTCTTCTTCCTCGTCGGGGCGCTGAAGGACCGTACGGGCACGACCGATCTCGACACCCTCGCCGAGGAGACCGGCGCCGCGCTGTACGGCAAGGCCCCACGCCTCGGCGGGCTGCTCGCCTTCGGCGCCGTCGCCTCGCTCGGGCTGCCGGGCCTCGCCGGGTTCTGGGGCGAGATGCTGGCATTGTTCGGCGCGTTCAAGCCCGCCGACGACCTCAGCCGTCCGGCGTTCCTGACCTTCATGGCCATCGCCGCCTTCGGCACCCTCCTCACCGCCGCGTACATGCTCCTCGTCGTACGCCGGGTGTGCATGGGCGCGACCCCGCGGCCGGAGACCCCGAAGCTCGCCGACGTCCACAGCTACGAGTTCGCGGCCTGGACGCCGCTCGTCGTCCTCACCGTCGTCGCCGGCCTCTGGCCCAAGGCCCTCCTCGGGCTGACCGACCCGGCCGTACAGCAGCTCCTCGCAGGAGGCACCCGATGAGCTCCATGGTCCAGTCCGTCGACTGGCTCGCGATCGCGCCGCCCACCATCACCGCGGTCGTCGGACTCGTCGTGCTCGTCGCCGACCTCTTCCTGGGCGACGGCAGGAAGGCGCTCCTCGGCTGGGTCTCGGTCGCCGGACTCGCCGCGTCCGCGCTCATGCTGCTGCCCCTCCTGGACGGCGACCGGGCCACCTTCTGCCTGACGGGCGACACCGGCCTCTGCAGCTACACGGCGGACCGCTTCACTCTCGTCATCCAGCTCCTCGTCCTCGGCGGAGCGCTCCTGGCCGCCCTGCTCTCGGTCACCGCCCTGAAGGACGCCAACAAGGGACTGCCCGAAGGCGAGTACTGGTTCCTGCTGCTCTCCTCCGCCGCGGGCGCCGCCCTGCTGCCCGCCTCGCGCGACCTGGCGACCCTCATCGTCGCCCTGGAAGTCGCCTCACTGCCCGCCTTCGCGCTCGTCGGCATCAAGCACGGCGACAAGAAGTCCTCCGAAGCGGCCCTGAAGTTCTTCCTGTCCTCGGTCACCGCCACCGCCGTGAGTCTCATGGGCGTCAGCTTCGTCTACGCCACCACCGGCACGCTCTATCTCACCCGGATCGCGGACAAGATCCAGCACGTCGACGGACAGTTCCACACGCTCGCCCAGGCCGGCGTCGTCCTCACCCTCGTCGGCTTCGCCTTCAAGACGGCGGCCGTGCCCTTCCACTTCTGGGTGCCCGACACCTACGTGGGGGCACCTCTGCCGATCGCCGCCTACTTGTCGGTCGTGGGCAAGGCGGTCGGCTTCTCCGGACTGATCCTCGTCACCGTCGTCGCCTTCCCGTCCTACGCGGACGTCTGGGGCCCGGCGCTCGCCGCGCTGGCCGCTCTCACCATGACCGTCGGCAACGTCGGCGCCCTGAGACAGCGGGCCACGCGCGCGCACAGTGCGGTACGGCTGCTCGCCTGGTCCTCCGTCGGCCAGGCCGGCTACCTCCTGGTGCCGATCGCCTCGGCTGCCTACTCCAAGGACGCCGAAAAGGCCATCGGCTCCACCGTCGCGTACGCCCTGATGTACGCGGCCGTGAACCTCGGCGCCTTCGCGGTGGCCGCCCTCGTCGCCCGCACAAGCCCCCTGAACCGCATCAGCGACTACCGCGGCCTGTACGCGACAAGCCCCCTCTCGGCCCTACTCCTGGGCTTCTTCCTGCTCTGCCTGGCGGGACTGCCGCCGGGCATCATCGGGCTCTTCGCGAAGGTCACCGTCTTCTCGGCGGCTGTCGACGCGGGACTCGGCTGGCTCGCCGTGGTCATGGCCGTGAACGTCGTGATCGCGCTCTTCTACTACCTCCAGTGGACGACCCTGCTCTTCCGCGCCCCCGAGGGCGAGGCCGCGAGGCACCCGGTACCGGCGCCGCTGACCGCGGCGATCGCCCTGACGGCGGTCCTGGGCATCGCCCTCTCAGGGGCGCCCCAGCTGATTCTGCGCTTCTCGGCGACCGGCCTGTTCTGACGCTCGGGTGGCGCCCGCGCGAGGCATTCGTGGGGCCCACGCGCGCGGCACCCATGAGCCCCCCACACACGTGGGATGACGCCCGCAGTCACCCGGACGGCCGACACGCGCCGCCGTGCGCACAAGGGAACTAGTGCTCCCCGCCTGGCGTTGACCAGTACGGGAGGGTCCACTGAAAAGTGGAAGCAGAGCATTCGACAAGCAAAGGGTTCCCCTGCCGCACCACTTGGAGGGCGTACCGTGCACCGCCGGCACAACGGGCTCAGGACCGCCGTACTCCTCGGGGGACTGTCCGCACTCATCATCGTCATCGGCAGCTTCTTCGGGCGTACCGGCCTCGTCGTCGCGCTGTTCATCGCGATCGGGACGAACGCGTACGCGTACTGGAACAGCGACAAACTGGCTCTACGCGCGATGCGCGCGCGCCCGGTGAGCGAGTTCGAGGCCCCGGCGTTGTACCGCATGGTCCGTGAGCTCTCGACCCAGGCCCGCCAGCCGATGCCGCGCCTCTACATCTCGCCGACGGAGGCGCCGAACGCGTTCGCGACGGGCCGCAATCCGCGCAACGCGGCGGTGTGCTGTACCGAAGGAATTCTGCGCATCCTGGACGAGCGCGAGCTGCGCGGTGTCATCGGCCACGAACTCAGCCATGTCTACAACCGCGACATCCTGATCTCGTCGGTCGCCGGCGCCCTCGCCTCCGTGATCATGTTCCTGGTCAATTTCGCCTGGCTGATCCCGATCGGACGCTCGAACGACGACGAGGGTCCCGGCATCCTCGGCATGCTGCTGATCATGATCCTGGGCCCGCTCGCCGCGTCCCTCATCCAGCTCGCCATCAGCCGCTCCAGGGAGTACGAGGCGGACGCCTCCGGCGCCCAGCTCACCGGCGACCCCCTCGCCCTCGCGAGCGCCCTGCGCAAGCTCGACGCGGGCACCAAGCAACTGCCCCTGCCCCCGGAACCGCGCATCGAGACCGCGAGCCACATGATGATCGCGAACCCCTTCCGTCCCGGGCAGGGGATGTCGAAGATGTTCTCCACGCACCCGCCCATGGCGGAGCGCATCTCCCGGCTCGAGCAGATGGCGGGTCGCCAGCGATGAGGACGGTCCGAACGTCGTTCGGCCCGTCCTGAGCGGATGCCCCACGGCGCGGGTTCACCAGCAGGTTCCACCTGAGCGCGGACGGCCGCCACCGCGCCCACCTCGCTGTCCCCGATCGTCACAGGACATGGCTGTGAGGGCGGCAGTACCGCGGGGGCCCCGGGTGGCGGGTCGTGTGCAGTGGCTGTGCGGGAGAGGGCCGGTATCCCGCACTCCTGGGCACTCAGCGGCCGCCGAACTCTTCGTCAGTCGATACGACCTCGCGCCCCAGGGGCATGAGGGAGATCGGAATCATCTTGAGGTTCGCCCAGCCGAAGGGAATCCCGATGATCGACAGGAAGAGCGGGATGCTTGTGACGAGGTGACCAATGGCGAGCCACCACCCTGCCACGATGATCCAGATCACGTTGCCGATCAAGGAGCCCGCTCCGGCGTCGGGCTTCGGCACGGTCGTACGCCCGAAGGGCCAGAGTACGAATCCGGCGATCCGCAGCGAAGCGACGCCGAACGGAATCGTGATGATCAGGACGAAACAGATGAGCGCGGCCACCGTGTAGGCGAGCGCCATCCAGATCCCGCAGAAGACCAACCACAGGATGTTGAGGATCAGACTGAGGAGTTTCACGATCGCTGCCCCTTCGCGGATGACGCCCATGCCCGGTGTCACTCGCCAGTATCGGGTGCTCAGCCATGAAGCCGGAACCGCGGCGCCTTTCTGGGAGTGTCGTCAGTTCCGGGGAAGCGAGCCGGCCGGGGCATCGTCGGCTTCAAGCCCATCCGGGTCCCGCTGCTCCCCGCGGGACGCGAAATCGTCTGCACGCATCAGTCGTTCGCGGCCTGTCCGAGGGCTGTCCGCCTCCCCGCCCGACGGTTATCCACAGGCTGCCCGAATGTCGGTGGCGCGCTGCATCATGAACCCATGACCGAAATCGAGCAGTTGCTGGCAAGGGTCGGCACGGAGGCCCGCAACACCCGCCCGTGGGGCTGGCCTTCGCTCCCCGAGCCCGTGGACGCGGCATCGGTCGTGCGCGCCGAGGCCACCCTGGGCTTCATGCTGCCGCCCCTGCTCGCCGCGCTCTATCTGCGGATAGGGGACGGCGGATTCGGCCCGGAGTACGGTCTGCTGCCGCTGCTCGACGGTTCCGCGTCCGGTGAGCCGGCCGCCGTCCCGCAGTATCTCGCGCACCGAGAGAGCGGTCGCAAGGACCCGGACTGGCCGTGGCCGGAGGGCGTCCTGCCGATATCCCACTGGGGCTGCGGAATGTACGCGTGCGTGGACTGCCAGAGCCCCAGGGCCCCGGTACTGCTCTTCGAGCCGAACGGCGACGGGGCCGACCACGCGTGGTACGTGGACACGCCCGACCTCGAGACCTGGCTGCGTATCTGGCTGGAAGGCACCGGCTGGTACGAGGAGTCCAGCGACGACGCGGACCTGTCCCCTTGGCCCGACTTCCGCACCCGCACGACGGCGGCACCGGCCTCGTAGTCGTCCGCCTTGCCACGGGCGGGACCGCACCGTGACCCAGACCCGCCCATTCCCAGCCCCACCCTCCTCCCGCCCAGAGCCACCGCGACCGACAACCAACGACCGACAACCAACGACTGACAAGCGGCGGCCAGCGACCAACGGCTGATGACGATTGCCGGGCGCCGCGCGGCCCGCTCGCCGCCCACGACTACCGCAAAGCCATCCTCTTCCGCACGCCGTACGCGGCCGCGCCGACCGCCAGTACAGCCGCGCCCACGGCCACGGAAACCCAGGGCAGGGCGAACGCCAGCGTCACGCATCCGACGAATCCCACTACCGGCACGACCCGCACCAACGGAGTCGGCCCCAGCGTCCAGGCGGCCGCGTTGGCCACCGCGTAGTACGCCAGCACACCGAAGGAGGAGAACCCGATCGCACCCCGGACGTCCACCGTCGCGGCCAGCGCCGCCACCACCGCGCCCACGGCCAACTCCGCCCGGTGCGGCACCTGGAAGCGGGGATGCACGGCGGCCAGGACGTCCGGCAGATGACGGTCGCGGGCCATGGCCAGCGTCGTCCGTGACACACCCAGAATCAGGGCGAGGAGGGAACCCAGCGCCGCCACGGCCGCACCCACCCGCACCACTGGCACGAGACCCGGCACACCCGCCGCCCGTACCGCGTCGGCGAGTGGCGCCGGAGCCTGCCCGAGCCCACCCGGACCCAGCACGGAAAGGACCGAGACCGCGACCGCCGCGTACACCACCAGCGTGATGCCCAGTGCCGTAGGGATCGCGCGCGGAATGGTGCGTGCGGGATCCCGTACCTCCTCCCCGAGCGTGGCGATCCGCGCGTATCCGGCGAAGGCGAAGAACAGCAGCCCCGCCGCCTGGAGCACACCGCCCACACCGTCGGAGACCCCGACCTTCAGCCGCCCGGCGTCGGAGGCGCCCGAGCCGAGACATACGACCACCACGGAAGCGAGGACCGCGAGGACCACCGTCACGATCGCCCGAGTCAGCCAGGCGGACTTCTGTACGCCGCCGTAGTTCACCGCAGTGAGGGCCACCACGGCCGCGACGGCCACCGCGTGCGCCTGCTCCGGCCAGACGTACGCGCCCACGGTGAGCGCCATCGCCGCACAGGAAGCCGTCTTCCCGACGACGAACGACCAGCCCGCCAGATATCCCCAGAAGGCCCCGAGCCGCTCACGCCCGTACACATAGGTGCCGCCGGAGGCGGGATACAGAGCGGCCAGCCGCGCCGAGGACATCGCGTTGCAGTACGCGACCACGGCGGCGACCGCGAGCCCGAGAAGCAGCCCCGAACCGGCCGCCCGTGCCGCGGGGCCGAGCGCTGCGAAAATCCCCGCTCCGACCATCGCGCCGAGGCCGACGAGCACGGCGTCCGACATGCCCAGTGTGCGCCGCAGAGCGGAACCGGAAGGTGTCATGGGCCGCACCCTATTGATCGCTGCAACCACCCGGCGCCGGCCAGGCGTCCTTCCTGCCAACGCGCAACGAACACCGGTATCCACCACCGACTGCTCGAAGTGGAAGGCATGGACACAGTCAGGCCGGAGCAGGAGGACAGCACAAACACAGCGCGGAGAGGCAGGTTCAGGGCATGAGCATCATCAGCTGGATCATTTTGGGACTGTTGGCCGGAGCCATCGCCAAATTCCTGCTGCCGGGCCGGGACCCGGGCGGTTTCATCGGCACGACCCTCATCGGGGTCACGGGGGCATTCCTCGGCGGCTGGATATCCGCGCGCTGGCTGGACCACCCGGTCAGCAAACACTTCTACGACGGTGCCACGTGGGCGGCGGCGATCGGCGGCTCGCTCGTCCTGCTGATCCTCTACCGCGTCCTGTTCGGCGACTCGCGCCGGTGACCGAGCAGCCCTGAGGTCGCGGCCGGCAGACGCGAAGGGTGGGCACTCCGGGCGCCCACCCTCCCTCGTACACAGTCGTACGCGCCGCACACGCAACGGACCGACGACTACCGGTAGTTCACGAACTGCAGCGCGAAGTCGAAGTCCTTGCCCTTGAGCAGGGCCTGCACGGTCTGCAGGTCGTCACGGCTCTTCGAGCTGACGCGCAGCTCGTCGCCCTGCACCTGAGCCTTCACGCCCTTCGGGCCCTCATCGCGGATGATCTTGGCCACCTTCTTCGCGTTCTCCTGGGAGATGCCCTCCTCGATCGACGCGAAGATCTTGTACTCCTTGCCGGAGAGCTGCGGCTCACCGGCGTCCAGCGACTTCAGCGAGATGCCGCGCTTGATCAGCTTGGTCTCGAACACGTCGAGGATGGCCTTCACGCGCTCCTCGGAGTTCGCCTCCATGAGGATCTTCTCGCCGGACCAGGAGATGGCGGCACCGACGTTCTTGAAGTCGTAGCGCTGCGAGATCTCCTTGGCGGACTGGTTGACGGCGTTGTCGACCTCCTGCCGCTCGACCTTCGAGACGATGTCGAAACTGGAGTCGGCCATGTCCTGTGGCTCCTTGTATCGGGGTGCGTAGGGGCGGCCGTCGAGCCCGGCGTAGGCCCCGGCCGCATCCGCATAAGCCTAGTCACCCGCTCCCCTTCGAGCGCAGATCAATCGGGTGGCGGAGCACCCCTGGGCATCAGGTATCGTTTACGTCGTTGCCAGAGAGCACCGCCGTAAAGCGGTCTCAAGACAACAAACCCGGCGGTGTGCCCGAGCGGCCAAAGGGAGCAGACTGTAAATCTGCCGGCTCAGCCTTCCCAGGTTCGAATCCTGGCGCCGCCACATGAAGGTAGACCCCCTCTGATCAGGTATTTCGCCTGGTCAGAGGGGGTCTTTCATTTGCCGTCCTCGTTCGAGTCGTTGTGGACGGGGCGTGGACGTGTCTCACCTCATTCCGCCCATATCCCACCGTCGATCAGTGCGTGTCCCCCAGGTGTCCCCCGGGGGAGAGCTTGATCACTCCGGTTCGTTCCACTCCCGGAGGGCTGCGTCGATCCGGCTGTTTGCGTGCTCCCGCGTCTGGTCCAGCACCTTGGCGTACACCTTGTGCAGCACGGCGACGCTGTGCCCGGCGCGGCGGGCACACTCCATTGCGTCCACTCCTGAGCTGAGCCAGAACGACACCCCGGCGTGCCGCAGACCCGGTCGTAAGGGCGTCGGGCAAGTAGGGACGCTGTCCCGGCATCGCCCAGGACGTCTCTGCGAGCCCTCTCCCACACCTCCCCGTAGCCGGTCTCCTGTAGCAGGCCTCCCCGGTTTGTCCGGAAGAGCCGGCCATCGGGCGCCGTGCCGTGCGCGGCGATGTGCTGTCGCAGCAGACGAACAAAGTGCGGCGGGATCGGCACCGGACGGGAGTCCTTTTTGGCCCGGCCTTGAGGTGGCGCACCTCATGCGCCGATCCGTCATCGGTCCAGCTCCGTCCGGCCCGGACAACCCCTTGCCGCAGGGTGAGCACCCCCCAGCCTGTCTCCGGAAGGTGGCATTGGCCCACGCTCAGCGCGGTGGCCTCGGCGGGGCGCATGGCCGCGTAGTACAGGCATCCGAAGAATGCCTCCAGATGTCTCCCGCGCGCCCCCTGGTCGCGCACTCCGGCCAGCAGGGCGCGGACCTGGCGTGGATTGGCGACGCTCTCAGGATCGACCGCTTCCACCGACTTGGGAGCGGTCCATTTCACGGCCGTGATCGGGTTGACCGGCATCGTGAAGTACTGCGCTTCCACGGCCAGCCCGAGAACGTCGCTCAGACAGGCGCGCTTGCGCTTCGCGGTGCGCGGCGATGCCTCCTTGCCGTCCAGCCGAAGGGACAGCGCGTCCAGGGCCAGGCGCACGGCCGCCGGGTCCTCCAGTGCGGACACCGGCATGGAGTGCTTGGCGATCCAGGCGAGTGCGCGGGCCACATCGTCCGGCGGAGTATCGTCCCAGCGCTTCCGGTTGTACGCCCACCCGTACAGCGCCCGACGCAAGAGTGCCGCGTCAGGCATCCCCGTCTTCGTTTTCACCAGGGCGGGAGTGATGGTGGCCAACGCATCGGCGTAGTTCTTCCGTGACTTGGCCGCCGCCGTGCCCACTTGCGGTCGATGTACGCGCGGCTGTGCTCGTACCAAGTGATGGAGCCCTGCTTGGCTCGCAACTCGGATACGGGCAGGCCCGTTTCCTCGTCGAACTGGTCGCCGCGCCGCACAGCAGACATGAGTTCCGAGCGGAGCCCCTCCGCCTGGACTTTGAGCGTGTAACTCTTGGAGTGCTTGCGCTCGCCTACCAGCCAACGCAGGCGGTAAGGCTTTGGGCGATCCTTGCGGATCTCGATGGAGTAGAGACGAACGTCGTAGGTCAGTGCCATGCGAACTCCAGAGGGGCCCGCCGAAAGCGGGCCCCTCGTGTCTTGTGTGGGAGGCGGTCAGGCGGCAGCGTCTTCCATGGCTGACCACCACGCGTCGAGATCGGCGCGGCGGCAACGGAGCTGGCCGTTGGGGAGCTTCGGGGCCTTGCCGCGGGCTCGCATCCGGTAGAAGACGGCGCGGCTCATCTCGATCTCTTCGAGGACTTCGGGGAGTTTGAGCATCTTGGGGCGTGCCACGGTGCGACTCCTCGCTTGGGCTGGTCTTGGGGCGGGTGGTCTGTGCTGTCCGAAGCCGGGATTTCTGCGTGATCGCGTCACCTGCGTCAATCAGGCTTCTGACCTGCGGGTTCCGGTGACGCAGAGAGGTCGGCCCTGCGTCACCGATGACACGGACACTCGTCACGGGGTGACGCTGATGACGCGGAATGACGCAGGATTCACCGTCTGCGTCACCGCTCTCGCCGCAGGTCAGCGGCCGTCTGTCGGATCCGGGGTGACGCAGTGACGCAGATCTTCCCTACTCAGGAGAGAGACGGGGTGGTGTCTGTAGGTCGTACGTCCTGCTCAGGGCTTGAAGAACGGGCCGCTTCGCGGCGCGACCTGTGCAAGGCGGCTGTCGCCGCTGAACACCAAGAGGAGCACCCCCGGTGAGGCGTGCTCCTCTTGCTTGTACGCCTGTCCGGGCGCGGCCAGAACGCGGTCTGCTGCTCGGGCTGCGGGGGCGGGGCCTGGCGGCTGAGTCCGATGTAGCGGGCGGCGCTGGTGCGCCCCCAGTCGACCAGAACTCCCCGCGCGGCCAGGGTGGGCTGGATGCGCCTCAGCCGGTCGGACAGCACCTTCCCAGTGGTGGGCCAGCCCTTTGGCAGGGGGCGGCATTCCTCGCCGCTGTAGAGAGCGGTCAGGGCATGCAGCCACTCCGCCGACGCCATCCGCACCTCTTCGCCCGGGGTGAGTTCGGCGGCGTACCCTGGGAAATACCGATATCTTGAGCGCCTCGAACTGCTCGCTATCGAGCGCTCCGAGACCAGGTGATCGACACCCGGTAGTCCATGCAGCGGACCCCTGCCGTCGCAGCGGCAAGGGGACCGCGCATTTGGGCACCGTAAGAACCCGTTTACGGCACTTGCTTCTTCTCGGTGTAGTAGGCGTACGCGAAACCACCGTTGTTCGAGCCGGTCACGTCGGCCTCGAAGGTGATGGGACCGCGGTCGGTGACCTCTATGCTTTGCTGGAAGACCGACCTGTCACAGGTGCTGGTGTGTGCCGCTGACGAGACGTTCTTACCACTGACGGCAAACTTGAAGGCAACCTTGCCGTTTCCCGTACAGGTGAAGGCGAATGTCACGCTCAACACATTCTTGTCCGGCGCGGGCAAGGTGTTTCCGAGCTGCGACTGCAGGGCACCGGATCCGCTCCCGAGCTCTTGTCTGCCGACGAAGACCTGATCCAGGATTGTCCGTGCGGCCTTGCCGTCCGGAACCAAGCTGGACGAAGACTGACTCGTACGGGGTGTGGGCGACGACGAGCCTGCCGGCTCGTTGGGGTCGCAGGCCCCGGTGAGCGCCGCCGCGGCCACGAGGCACAGCGCCGCCGCGTTCCGTCGGGCTCCGGTTTGCGTCACGAATTCTGCCGCCCAATCGACATATCACCCTTGCGCGGGGCCTTCACGACAATGGTCTTCGTCTTGACGTTACAGGGAGGCGCGATCCACGTCTTCACGGCGGTGAGTTTCCAGCCCACCTGCCCCAGGACGGCCCGGTACCCCTTGTTGGTGGTGTTCGTGTCGGTGACGGTCTGCGTGCCCGTCCAGGTCCACGAGTTACTGATCTTGGTGTCGACCTTCACCTTGGCCTTTTCGACGATAATGCTGGCCTCGGCCTCGTATCCAACAGCGAAGTCCCAAGTGAAGGTGTGACTTCCCGTTACCGTCCAGGCCACCGTTTGGCGAGGCAGGAGCCACGTCGACTGAGGCTTCTTATTGTCCGGCAGGAAGTACGGTGTGCCTTTCACCTTGTACGTCGGAGGATCGTTGATTTCAGGACAAGCCGCAGCGACCTGCGGCCTCTTGGTGGCGGTCTTGTCTCCGGTGAAAGTGAACTCGATTTCGTCGTTGACGTGCGCGACGGTTCCGTCGTTCAGAACAACCTGTGCGTCGTCAGCCGGTACCGGTTCGTCGTCCGACGTGGCAGCGCCGGCGCTGGTTGCTGCCAGCAGCACGCCCGCAGCGGTTATGAAAGAAAGCGTGGTACGCGTTATGGCACGCTTCATTTGTCCCCGTTTCGATGAGTCTGGTCGAGTGGTTCAAAGGTCGGCAAAACTGAGCCCACGACTCCACAGCGCCTCCGCGGCGCTTCCCCAGATGTCGTGTGCGCGACATTCATATCCGGCGACGCGACCTTGGCGCAAGAGATCGAGAAATGCTCAGGAGAGCCTCAAATTCATGTGAACGGAAGGGAGTTACCCGCCGACAACGATGACGTGCTCGGCGTGGGCGCGCTGGGTGCGCATCGCATCGGCGGTGACGACGACGCCGCGCAGGTCGATCCGGTCCAGCAGCGGGGCGAAGGCGGGGATTTCGTTGCTCTTCGCGGCGACCTGACGCTGGGCTGTCACGGTCTGGCAGGCGTGCAGCGCGGCAGCGAGCAGGTGCACGGCGTCGGTATCGGCGGCGAAGCGGGCGATGGCGGCCAAGGACGCGGCTCCGCCCAGGACGGCGACCAGGCACAACGCGAGCAGGGAGCCTAGGGGTTAGCGGCGGCTGTGATCGATGTCAGAGCCCAGCCGTAGCCTTCGGCCATGCGCAGAGGAGCGATCACACGTGAGTCCGTAGCCAAGGCCGTCGCTGAGCACGATGAGTTGGGACGCGAGGCGTTCCTGTTGAGGTACGGGTTCGGCGAGGCTCGTTCGTACGTCCTGCTGTACGAGGGGCGGGAGTACGACTCCAAGGCGATCGCCGGAGTGGCGCACAAGTGGGACCATGGGCGGGCTCTGACTGCCGCCGAGTTCAGCGGTGGCAGGGACCACGCGGTCACCTGGCTGAAGCGTCTTGGCTTCCAGGTCAAGGCACTCAAGAACCCCGACTGGGCACGGGAGAACCCCGACTGGGCACGGGATGAAGTCATCCTTGCTTGCCACCTCGTCATGGCGAACGACTGGAAGGGGCTGGACGCGCAGGACAGCCGAGTCGTCGAGCTGTCCGCCCGGCTCCAGCTGCTGCCGATCCACGCTGAAGCCGACCGTAACGAGAAGTTCCGGAACCCCAACGACGTGGCCCGCAAGACGTTCGATATCGCCACCCGGCACCCCGACTACCGCGGTAAGCCGACAAACGGTGGCGTGCTCGACGTGGAAGTCCTCAACGAGTTCCTCGTCCGTCCGGACCAGATGACCGAAGCCGCGCATCTCATCCGGCAGGGCCTTGCCACGGGTGAGTTCCAGGATCTCGCCCTCGCGGACGACGAGGAACTTGACGACGACTTCAGTGCCCCCGAAGGGCGCCTGCTTCTGTTTCGGCACCGGGCGCGGGAACGGAATAAGAGCCTGCGGAAGAAGAAGATTGACTCTGTTCTGCGAAAGGGCGGAAGTCTGGCCTGTGAGGCGTGCGGTTTCGACTTCGAAGAGATCTACGGCGATCGCGGTGCCGGGTACGTCGAGTGCCACCATGTGGTGCCCCTGCATGCGGCAGGCGAAGGCCGGACGAAGCTCGGTGATCTGGCCCTCATCTGCGCCAACTGCCATCGCATGATCCACCGCCGCGCTCCCTGGCCTACCCCCGAAGAACTGAGGGTCACCATTGAGAAGCGCCGATCGGAGATCCGACGTGACTCCGTAGCCATCGTGCGGCAGCGCGGTGCGGGTACGGATCAGGCCTCAGCTCCGGAGCGCTGATCCCCCACACGTCCCCCCAAACTGGCTTGGGGGACAGAGCGGCTGGTCAGAGGTAGCGGAGCCAGCCCTCTATAAATTTGCCGGGTCCAGAGCTGGGCCGTCGTCGGGCCGCGCGAGGGCGACCAACGGCCGACAAGGACAAAGGAGGCGCGGCAGGTTGCCGCGCCTCCCTGCTGTGTCTGGGCAGCTAGGCCCGGGTGTCCATCGTCTGTGGGGAGACGGAGTGCAAGGTGATCAAGGTCTCTGGTAGGACCCGCCTGCGGTGGAACCCGAGCTTCTGGTTCGGCTCTTCGATCGTGGCGGTCCTGGTGCTCGTACCTACCTGGGTGTGGGGAGCGTTCTCCGGTGGCCTTGATGTGGCAGAGACTTGCGCACTCGGAGAAGGACAAGACTTCGACGCGAGCTACCGAAAGGGGCTTGGAGAGCAGCCGTCGGGCCCGTTCCCTCTGCACAACATGTGCAACGCCTCGTATGACCTCGTTCCAGGCTGGGTGAATCCGACGCTTGCCTGTCTGGCTGTCATCGTCACGGGATCTCTGATCGCAACCGTCGTGACGGGTGCCGTTCAGCTCAAGCGTGTGCTCTCCGAGCGTCGAAGCGGCGAGAAGCCAACTGCGTAGCGCTGCGATTGTTCTCGACGGCAACGTGGGGTGGGTGTGGGGTCAGCAGCCTCGGGTTGTGGACAAGCCCAGCTCGGAGCGGATGTCCCACGCGGTCTGTAAATCTGCCGGCTTCGCCTTCCCAGGTTCGAATCCGGGCGCCGCCACATGAAGGCAGACCCCCTCTGATTTGCGTTGACGCAGATCAGAGGGGGTTTCTTCGTTGTCGGGTCGGGCCTGTGTGCTTGCGGCGGCTGTAGTCGTCGACGGCTGGGGTGGGGTGTGCTCCAGGGGTGGGACAGGGCAGTGACGGGCGAGGGCTTGTGGGGAGGGCGGGCCGGGTGCCGCGGGGGCACACTGATCTCATGTCGTCGCGTCGCAGGAACTGCCCCGAGTGCCGCCGGGAGATCGCCGTTGTCGCCGGACGGTTCGCCCGGCACGATCCGCCGGGCGCGCGGGGCAACGGGGAACTGGTCTCGTGTCCCGGGTCGCGCAGGCAGGCGCAGTTGGGGGCCGCACAGCCGGCACTGGACGGGTACGCCGTCGCCGAGTTCCCCGGTCAGCTCCCGCTGTTCTGAACGGTTCGGTTCCGGCCACGCGCGGCCGACGCACCGACGGCGACCCGGGTCACGAGACCGGTTGCCCGTCCCGGTCCCGGTCCCGCGGCCCGGTCCATGGGTCTCCGTCCCGGATGTGCGGACCCAGTCAGTTCCCCGCCACCGACTTGACCGACACCGAGACAGGGGTCGAACCGCTGATCAGCTCCAAGGTCAGCCCGGCCGTCGCCGGTGTGTCCACCAGTTCCGCGAGGACGGCCGCGACGTCGTCGCGCGGAATCGTGCCGCGGCCGGTCGAGGCCTCCAGGCGTACGAGGCCGGTTCCGGCGTCGTTGATCAGGCCGCCGGGACGCAGGATCGTCCACTCCAGGGCCGTACGGCCGCGTACGTACTCGTCGGCCTCGCCCTTGGCGCGCAGGTACACGTCGAACACGTCGTCCCCCTGATGGGACGGATCCGCGCCCATGGAGGACACGACCACGTAGCGCCGTACACCCGCCTGCTCCGCCGCGTCCGCGAACAGGACCGCGGCGCCCCGGTCCACCGTGTCCTTGCGGGCCGTGCCGCTGCCCGGCCCCGCGCCCGCCGCGAAGACGGCCGCGTCCGCACCCCGCAGATGTGCGGCGACCTCCTCCACCGAGGCCGACTCCAGATCGCACAGAACCGGTTCGGCACCGGCCGCCCGCAGATCGTCGCCCTGCTCGGCGCGGCGGATGATCCCCGCGACCTCGTCACCGCGTGCGGCGAGCAGGCGCTCCAGCCGCAGCGCGATCTGACCATGACCTCCAGCGATGACAATGCGCATGTTTCCGACCGTACGCCCGGACGCATGCGTTCGCCGCATGACCTGTGGACAACTCACCGGTCACGAGAGTGATCTTGCGAACGGGTGATCGGACGCGGGAGTGGGCGAGCCTTTCCGTCCGCAACCCTCGCCTCCTGCCTGCTGCCTCTAGTGTCTCGATTCTCGATTCTCAACGCCCGCCCAGCGGAACGCTTCTGAGGGTCGGGAAGGCCGAGAGCGACTCAAGAGGGGTCCCCGCTGCCCTGCCGTGGCAGGTCCAGGCCCACCACCGAGTCGCAGTACTCACGCACGGCGCTGGTCCGCGCCACCACGCGCCCCCGGTGCACCACGATCCGGCTGTACGCGAGCGACAGTGCTCCCGCGAGCCCGTCCCCCCGCACCGCGAGCAACTCGGCCGGGAATCCCGCCTCCACGCGGACCTCGGGCAGCCCGAGCGCGCACCGCGCCCCGGAACTCACAGCGTCGTAGGCGTCCTCGGGGCGCAGCCCGTACCGCGAGGCCAGCAGGTACGCCGCGTCCAGGGGGTCCCCGCGGCCCACCGGGTTCGCCACGTCCCGCAGTGCGCCGCCGCCGGCCACGACCCGTACTCCGGCAGCCCGTAACAGCCGTACCGGCGCAGTCCCGCGACGCTCCGAACCCCCGCAGCCGCCTTGCGGCAGGCACACCACGGTGACGCCCGCGGCGGCGAGTTGGTCGGCCGCCAGGGCGGCCGCCTCGGCGTGCAACCGGCCGAGCCCGGCGCACGGGCTCAGCGTCACCCCGGACCGCAGCCCGCCCGCCATCGCCGCGAGCCGCCCGAGCCGGGCGGGGTCGGTGGCGTCCGTGTGCAGGTCCACCGGGCAGCCGTACTCGGAGGCGATTTCCAGGACAGCCTCCACGTACCCCGTCGGGTCGGGGTCGGTGTCCGGGCAGCCGCCCACCACCGAGGCCCCCATCTTCACGGCGTCCCGCAGCATCGCGAGACCGTCGGCCCCGGCGATCCCGCTGAGTACGCGCGGCATCGCCACCACCGACAGTTCGGTGAGCCCGCGCAGTGCCCGCCGCGCCTGGAGCACCGCGTCCAGTGCGCCGAGTCCCTGTACGTCGCCGACGCGCACGTGCGAGCGCAGTGCCGTCGCCCCGTGCGCGAGCTGCAGCAACGCGGCCTCGGTGGCCCGGCGCTGGACCTCGTGCGGATCGTACGAGACGGGGCCGTCGCCCTCGGCCGTCAGGGCCGTGTCGCCGTGTGCGTGGGGTTCGGCGGGGGCCGGCAGAAGCAGGTGGCCGCCGAGGTCCACCTTCGGGGTCCGCACTCCGGAGGACTCCGTCGCCAGGCTGCCCGCGGTGCCGACCGCCTCGATACGCCCGCCGCCGAGCCGTACGTCCACGGTCCGGCCGTCGGTGAGCCGGGCTCCGCACAGCAGCAGGGTGGCGGTGTCGGTCCCTCCCGACGGGGAGGGCGAGTGGGGGGCTGCGACTGACTGTCGGGCATCGCGCTCCTGGGGCTCGGGGGCGACTGCGGGGAGTCGGTTGCGGAGAGTGCTGTTGTGGAGGGTGGAGTGACGGAGGGTAGCCGGTCAAGATCACGCTCTGTGGGTCGAGCCTAGGGTGGCGACCCGTCCGCGTCGGGGAGGAGCGCAATAGTCGTACCGGTGTGGTCCGTCGCTCGGGAGGGGGCCCCGGACCTGGGGATGCGTCCGTGACGCGGGGGGGGGGGGGGGGGGGGTCCGGGTGGTGCGGGGGTGGCGCACCCTCCGCGCGGG
>NZ_JBEXHZ010000021.1:0-39876 GCF_040608315.1 Streptomyces sp. NPDC005195 | reverse complement strand
CGGCGCGCCGC
The DNA here is from genome assembly GCF_040608315.1 of Streptomyces sp. NPDC005195. NCBI lineage: Bacteria > Bacillati > Actinomycetota > Actinomycetes > Kitasatosporales > Streptomycetaceae > Streptomyces > Streptomyces sp. NPDC005195. The sequence goes on along the minus strand of NZ_JBEXHZ010000021.1, from coordinate 39,865 downwards.
CCCGCCCGCCCCCGCCCCCCGCGGCCGGGGGGGGGGGGGGGGGCGGGGCGAGATCCGGGTGGAGCGGGCGTGGCGCACCGTCCGCGAGGGGCGTGGGGAACGGGCGGGAGACGGGCCGGTGAGCGGTCCGGAAGCCGCTGGGAAGCCGCCGGGGACAGGCCGGGGCGGGTGCCGCGAAACGGATTTGGGCGATCGGCGGAGGACCGTGTAATGTCTTCATCGCTCGCCCCAATAGCTCAGTCGGTAGAGCGTCTCCATGGTAAGGAGAAGGTCTACGGTTCGATTCCGTATTGGGGCTCTGGTGTGGGAGGTCCCCGTCGCAAGACGGGGTCCGATCACATCAAAGCGGTGTAGCTCAGTCGGTAGAGCAAGCGGCTCATAATCGCTGTGTCACCGGTTCAAGTCCGGTCACCGCTACTGACGGTAGCCGATTGTGGGGTCGGTCCTTCGATCGGCTACTCTTCTGTGCGTTAATCGTCTTAATGTCCCATCCGTTCGTCAAGGAGCACTCCTGTGGCTGCCACCGACGTCCGCCCGAAGATCACGCTGGCCTGCGTGGAGTGCAAGGAGCGGAACTACATCACCAAGAAGAACCGGCGTAACGACCCGGACCGACTGGAGATGAAGAAGCACTGCCCGCGTTGCAACGCGCACACCGCGCACCGCGAAACGCGATAATTTCAGGCTCGTACACGAGGCCGTCCCCAGTAACGGGGGCGGCCTCGCGTCGTTCACCGGTCAGGTGCCTGGCGTACCGAACGCGGGGCGCCGGCCACCTGCCTCCGGCCAGGACCGAGTGCCGCAGCGACGGCCCCGGGCACCGGCCGGGATCCGCTGCACCGCGGCAGACGCCGCATCGGCTGAAAACCAGGAGGTTCCGGGCCCATGGCGCTCGACCAGTCCTTCGTGGGGCGGTCCTACCCGCCCACCGAGCCCTATGAGGTGGGCCGGGAGAAGATCCGCGAGTTCGCGGAGGCCGTGGGGGACACCAACCCGGTGTACACGGACCCGGAAGCCGCCAAGGCGCTCGGGCACGCCGATGTGATCGCCCCCCCGACCTTCGTGTTCGCCATCACCTTCAAGGCCGCGGGGCAGGTCGTCGAGGACCCTCAACTGGGTCTCGACTACAGCCGTGTGGTGCACGGTGACCAGAAGTTCGCCTACACCCGCCCGGTGCGCGCGGGGGACCGGCTCTCGGTCACCTCGACGATCGAGGCGATCAAGTCCATGGCCGGCAACGACATCCTGGACATCCGCGGTGAGGTCCACGACGAGACGGGCGAGCACGTGGTGACGGCCATCACCAAACTCGTGGCGCGGGCGGAGGGCTGATCATGGCGGCGAAGATTACCTACGGTGATGTCGAGGTCGGTACGGAGCTGCCGCCCCAGACCTTTCCCGTGACCCGCGCCACACTCGTGCGGTACGCGGGCGCCTCCGGGGACTTCAACCCGATTCACTGGAACGAGAAGTTCGCGGTCGAGGTCGGTCTCCCCGACGTCATCGCGCACGGCATGTTCACCATGGCCGAGGCGATCCGCGTCGTCACCGACTGGGTCGGCGATCCGGGCGCGGTGATCGAGTACGGCGTGCGGTTCACCAGGCCCGTCGTCGTGCCGAACGACGACAAGGGGGCGACCGTCGAGGTGAGCGCCAAGGTCGCGGCCAAGCTGGACGACAACACCGTCCGCGTCGACCTCACCGCCACGAGCGCCGGCCAGAAGGTCCTGGGCATGTCGCGAGCGGTCGTTCGACTGGCCTGACGGCGGGTCGTGCGGCCGGGTTCGGTTCGGTTTCGGTGGCGGCCCGTACGTCCAGGCCGACCGCCGACCGCCGACCGCCGACCGGAATCCGGAAACCACCGGCGGTAAGGGGCTTCCACCCATAGCGGACGCCCCTTACCCCGCCCCGCTTCATCGGCGCGCCCCACCATGCACCTCGCGGCTCTCTCCGCGCACACCACGCACACCACGCACTCCCGCACCTCACAGCCCTCCCCACGCACCTCACAGGACACCTCCGCCCCCTTTCCAGAACCCCCTTGACTTAGTTAGTGATTGAGTACTAACTTTCTCGCATGGTCAGGATGAGCGCAGAGGACAGGCGTGAGAGCGTCATCCGCGCGGCGATCAGCGAGTTCGCCCGCGGCGGCTACTACGGCACCTCCACCGAGGCGATCGCCAAGCGTGTGGGCGTCTCGCAGCCTTACCTCTTCCGGCTCTTCCCGGGCAAGAAGGCGATCTTCCTCGCGGCGGCCGAACGCTGCCTCGAGGACATCCGCCGCACGTTCGAGGGGGTCTCCGAGGGGCTGGAGGGCGAGGAAGCCCTGCACGCCATGGCCAACGCGTACACGCGGGTCATCGCGGAGCACCCGGAGCGGCTGCTCATGCAGATGCAGACGTACACCGCGGTGGCGGCCGCAGAGGAAGCCGGTGACCACGAGTTCGGCGAGGCGGTGCGGGCCGGCTGGACGCGGCTGTGGGACACGGTCCATCTGCCGCTCGGGGCCGACGTGGGTGAGACGACGAGCTTCCTGGCGTACGGGATGCTCATCAACTGCTTCGTGGCCATGGGGTTTCCGGCCGACCACCGGGTCTGGGAGGGAATGTTCCCGGAGTCCCGGGTGGGCGGCCGCGCTCGGATGGCGGGCGGATAGACGTTCATCGGAAGGCGGCGGGTGTCGCCTTTTCATGGGCACAGAAGTTAGTCATCAATAACTAATCAACTTGAGTGAATCACTCTTGGGGGAGCGATGTCACAGCAGACAGCACGGCGCGGGGGAGCTACCTGGGCCCTCGTCATCACCAGCGTCGCCGGATTCATGGCGGCCCTCGACAACCTCGTCGTCACGACCGCGCTGCCCTCCATCCGCAAGGACCTGGGGGGAGCACTGGACGACCTGGAATGGACCGTGAGCGCGTACACGCTCACCTTCGCCGTCCTGCTGATGTTCGGCGCGGCACTGGGCGACCGCTTCGGCCGCCGCCGGCTCTTCCTCGTCGGTCTCTCCGTCTTCACCGGTGCCTCCGCGGCCGCGGCCATGGCCCCCGGCATCGACTCGCTGATCGCCGCCCGCGCTGTCCAGGGCGTCGGCGCCGCCATCATGATGCCGCTGACGCTGACCCTCCTGACGGCGGCTGTTCCGGCCGCCAGGCGCGGGATGGCGTACGGGATCTGGGGCGCCGTGAACGGACTCGCCGTCGCCTCCGGACCTCTCATCGGCGGCAGCCTCACCGAACACGTGTCCTGGCACTGGATCTTCTGGCTGAACGTTCCGCTGGGCCTCGCCCTCCTCCCGCTCGCCCGGCTGCGGCTGGCCGAGTCCCACGGCGCCGGTGCCCGGCTCGACATCCCCGGCACCCTGCTCGCCAGCGGCGGCCTCTTCGGAATCGTGTACGGCCTGGTCCGCGGACCCGCCGACGGCTGGACCAGCCCGGTCGTGCTGACCGGCCTGCTCGCCGGCGCCGCGCTGCTCACGGGCTTCGTCCTGCACGGCATCCGGGCGAAGAACCCGATGCTGCCGATGCGGCTGTTCCGCTCCCGCGCCTTCGCCGGGATCAACGCCGCGAGCCTGCTCATGTTCCTCGGGATGTTCGGCTCGATCTTCCTGCTCAGCCAGTACATGCAGGGCGTCCTCGGCTACTCGCCCACCGAGGCGGGGCTGCGGATGCTGCCCTGGACCGGCATGCCGATGCTGGTCGCGCCGATCGCCGGCTACCTCTCCGACCGCGTCGGCGGACGCCCCGTGGTCGCCACCGGGCTCTTCCTGCAGGCCGTCGGACTCGCCTACTACGCCGTGGTGGTCGCCGCCGACGTCTCGTACGCCGAGCAGCTGCCCGCCCTGATCATCAGCGGCATCGGGATGTCCCTGTACTTCGCTCCGGCGTCCAACCTGGTCATGTCCAGCGTCCGTCCGCAGGAGCAGGGCATCGCCTCCGGCGCCAACAACGCGCTGCGCGAGGTGGGCGGCGCGCTCGGCATCGCGGTGATGTCGTCGATCTTCTCCGCGCAGGGCGGCTACGAGACTGCGAAGACCTTCGTGGACGGCCTGCGGCCCGCGCTGGTGGTGGGCTCCGCGATGGTCGCCCTGGCGGGAGTCGCGGTGCTGCTCATCCCGTCGGCACGGCGCGCGGCGCGGTCGGAGACCGTGGCCGAGGGTCCGGTCCCCACCCTCGCCCCGGCCCCGGCCCTGGAAACCGCCTCCCACTGAACCGCCTGTCCTCATCCCGCACGTCACGCGACATCCCGCACGACACGAAACGGCCCCGCCTCCACGGCGGGGCCGTTCGCACGCCGCACGCCGCACGCCGCACGCCGCACGCCCTGCGCAGGCCTTCTGTCGGTGCGGGCGGTGGTCCGGCGGACGCACCGCGCGTACCGCGGGCCGGGAGCCCCGGGCCTTCTCGTAGTCTTGGGCGCGTGCAGGAACTCCACGACGCCCCGCTCGCCCCGTTGACCACCTTCCGGCTCGGGGGGCCCGCGACCCGGCTGATCACCGCCACGACCGACGCCGAGGTGATCGCCGCCGTCCGCGAGGCCGACGACACCGGTACCCCGCTGCTGCTGATCGGCGGCGGATCGAACCTGGTCATCGGCGACGAGGGCTTCGCCGGAACCGCCCTGCGCATCGCGACGCGCGGGTTCGCGCTCGACGGGACGGGGCTGGAGCTGGCCGCGGGCGAGGTGTGGAGCGACGCGGTCGCCCGCACCGTCGAGGCCGGACTCGCGGGCGTCGAGTGCCTCGCAGGCATCCCCGGTTCCGCCGGCGCGACCCCGATCCAGAATGTGGGCGCGTACGGGCAGGAAGTGTCGTCGACCATCACCGAAGTGATCGCGTACGACCGGAAGACGCGCGAGACGGTCACCCTCACGAACGCCGACTGCGCCTTCTCCTACCGCCACAGCCGCTTCAAGGCCGAGCCCGAGCGTCATGTGGTGCTGCGCGTCCGGTTCGGGCTGGAGGACGCGGCGGGGCTGTCGGCACCGGTCAAGTACGCCGAGACGGCCCGCGCGCTGGGTGTGGAGCCGGGCGACCGCGTACCCCTCACCGCCGCCCGCGAGACCGTCCTGAAGCTGCGCTCCGGCAAGGGCATGGTGCTCGACCCCGAGGACCACGACACGTGGTCCGCCGGGTCGTTCTTCACCAATCCGATCCTCACGGACGAGGAGTTCGCCGTGTTCCACGCGCGCGTGGGGCAGCGGCTCGGCTCCGACGTCGTGCCGCCCGCCTACCCGGCGGGCGAAGGACACACCAAGACGTCCGCGGCCTGGCTGATCGACAAGTCGGGATTCACCAAGGGGTACGGCTCAGGGCCCGCCCGGATCTCCACCAAGCACACGCTGGCCCTCACCAACCGCGGCCGGGCCACCACCGAGGACCTCCTCGCGCTGGCCCGGGAGGTCGTCGCCGGGGTGCGTGACGCTTTCGGGATCACCCTGGTCAACGAACCGGTGACGGTCGGCGTGCGCCTCTAGTGCCGCGACGGGGCGAACGTTGCCTGCCGCGGCACCAGCCGGCTCATGGCCGGCCGACGCGCGTCGGCCGCTTCAGGCGACAGGGGCGGCCAGCCAGTCGTCGATGCCGGCCAGCAGCTTCCCCCTGACGTCCTGGGGTGCCGCCGAGCCCCGTACGGACTGGCGGGCCAGTTCGGCCAGTTCGGCGTCCGTGAAGCCGTGGTGGTGGCGCGCCAGTTCGTACTGGGCGGCGAGCCGCGAGCCGAACAGGAGCGGGTCGTCGGCGCCGAGGGCCATCGGGACGCCTGCTTCGAAGAGCGTGCGCAGGGGGATGTCCTCCGCCTTCTCGTACACGCCCAGGGCGACGTTCGACGCCGGGCACACCTCACAGGTGATGCCGCGCTCCGCGAGCCGCCTCAGCAGCCGCGGGTTCTCGGCGGCGCGCACCCCGTGCCCGATCCGGGTGGCGTGCAGGTCGTCCAGGCAGTCGCGGACCGAGGCCGGGCCGGCCAGTTCGCCGCCGTGCGGCGCGGACAGCAGTCCGCCCTCACGGGCGATCGCGAAGGCCCGGTCGAAGTCGCGCGCCATGCCCCGCCGCTCGTCGTTCGACAGCCCGAAACCGACGACGCCCCGGTCCGCGTAGCGCACCGCGAGCCGGGCGAGCGTGCGGGCGTCCAGGGGGTGCTTCATACGGTTCGCGGCCACCAGGACCCGCATCCCGATGCCGGTCTCGCGCACGGCCGAGTCCACCGCGTCCAGAATGATCTCCAGTGCCGGGATGAGCCCGCCCAGGCGCGGCGCGTACGAGGTCGGGTCGACCTGGATCTCGAGCCACCCGGAGCCGTCCTTGATGTCCTCCTCGGCGGCCTCGCGCACCAGCCGCCGGATGTCGTCGGGCTCTCTGAGGCAGGACCGTGCCGCGTCGTACAGCCGCTGGAAGCGGAACCAGCCGCGTTCGTCGGTCGCCCGCAGTCTCGGCGGTTCTCCGCCGGTCAGCGCCTCGGTCAGCGCGTCGGGCAGCCGGACGCCGTACTTGTCGGCCAGTTCCAGCAGGGTGGTCGGCCGCATCGAACCGGTGAAGTGCAGGTGCAGATGGGCTTTCGGCAGTTCAGAGAGATCACGTACGCGCTCCATTCCAGGATCCTGCCGCACGTGCGGGTCGTCCCGGTAGCGCTTTCCTCTTTAGTGGTCTTGCTCGCACGAAGAAGCGGGCCGTCTCCCCGGGGGGAAACGGCCCGCACACGCGCGTGGAGCGCGAGAAACGCGAAACGTGGAGCAGAGGACTCCGGGACGTCAGTCCCGCGCCTCGGCCAGCAGCTTCTGGATCCGGCTGACGCCCTCGACGAGATCCTCGTCACCCAGGGCGTACGACAGACGCAGATACCCCGGCGTACCGAAGGCCTCGCCCGGGACGACCGCGACCTCGGCCTCCTCCAGGATGAGCGCGGCCAGCTCCACCGTGTCCCGGGGGCGCCTGCCGCGGATCTCCTTGCCGAGCAGGGCCTTGACCGAGGGGTACGCGTAGAAGGCGCCCTCGGGTTCGGGGCACAGGACGCCCTCGATCTCGTTGAGCATGCGCACGATGGTCGCGCGGCGGCGGTCGAAGGCCTCGCGCATCTCGGCCACGGCCGTCAGGTCGCCGGAGACGGCGGCGAGGGCGGCGACCTGGGCCACGTTGGACACGTTCGAGGTGGCGTGCGACTGGAGGTTGGTCGCGGCCTTGATGACGTCCTTGGGGCCGATGACCCAGCCCACCCGCCAGCCGGTCATGGCGTACGTCTTCGCGACGCCGTTGACGACGATGCACTTGTCGGCGAGCTCGGGCACGACCACGGGCACGGAGTGGAACTCGGCGTCGCCGTAGACCAGGTGCTCGTAGATCTCGTCGGTCAGGACCCACAGGCCCTTGTCGGCGGCCCAGCGGCCGATCTCCTCGACCTGCTCGCGGGCGTAGACCGCGCCCGTCGGGTTGGACGGCGAGACGAAGAGGAGCACCTTGGTGTGCTCGGTGCGGGCGGCCTCCAACTGCTCGACCGACACGCGGTAGCCGGTGGTCTCGTCGGCGACGACCTCGACCGGGACACCGCCGGCCAGACGGATGGACTCGGGGTAGGTCGTCCAGTAGGGAGCCGGGACGATGACCTCGTCGCCCGGGTCGAGGATGGCGGCGAAGGCCTCGTAGATGGCCTGCTTGCCGCCGTTGGTCACCAGGACCTGGGCGGCCTCCACCTCGTAGCCGGAGTCGCGCAGGGTCTTGGCGGCGATGGCGGCCTTCAGCTCGGGCAGGCCGCCGGCCGGCGTGTAGCGGTGGTACTTCGGGTTCGAGCAGGCCTCGATGGCGGCCTGGACGATGTAGTCCGGGGTCGGGAAGTCGGGTTCACCGGCGCCGAAGCCGATCACCGGCCGCCCGGCGGCCTTGAGGGCCTTGGCCTTGGCGTCCACGGCGAGAGTGGCGGACTCGGAGATCGCGCCGACTCGGGCGGAGACCCGGCGCTCGGTGGGAGGGGTTGCAGCGCTCATGGGGCCCATCGTTCCAGACCGGAAACGCAACCGGCACGCGGGTTTCACAGACTGAACAGCGTGAGAACACCAGTCCGGACGCGCGGAGCCCACCGGTCGATCTCCGACGGACAATGCCCTTACGGACACTTTCTGTTCGACGACCGGCCCCGGACCACGTACACTCTCACCTCGTTGGCCTTCACCGGCCGCACCCACCGTGCGCACAGCGAGCACTCGGGCGGATGCGGTACGTTGGGGAAACCAAAGGGTCGTAGCTCAATTGGTAGAGCACTGGTCTCCAAAACCAGCGGTTGGGGGTTCAAGTCCCTCCGGCCCTGCTACACACTCCTTCGCCAGGATGTGTGCACGCATGTACGTACTGCAATGCACCGCCGTGCGGCTCAACCGGACGCGGCACGGCCACGACCCGGAATCAGGTGAGGACGAGTGACGGACGCCGTGGGCTCCATCGACATGCCTGATGCCGAGGCGCCCGAGTCCAGTAAGAAGGCTCGCAAGGGTGGTAAGCGTGCCAAGAAGGGCCCGCTGAAGCGCCTCGCCACCTTCTATCGCCAGATCGTCGCGGAGCTCCGCAAGGTCGTCTGGCCGACTCGCAATCAGCTGACGACGTACACCACAGTGGTGATCGTTTTCGTCGTCATCATGATTGGCCTGGTGACCGTGATTGACTATGGGCTCAATCACGCCGCCAAGTACGTCTTCGGCTGAGCCCAGAGCGAAGGGCGCCGTCACCGGCGCCCCTTTCGCGTGTTCCACCCCCATGTATCCAGGAAGAAGCAGCCACCGTGTCTGACCCGAACCTGAACGACGCCAGCGAGTCGGTCGAGTCCGTTGACGACGAGCTCGACATCGTCGAGGGAGCGGACGTCGTGGACGAGTTCGAGGCTGCCGATGCCGCCGCCGGCGAGCCCGCCGAGGAAACGCCCCTGCACGTCGAGGACGAGTCCGGTGAGGACGTCGAGGACGAGGACGTCCCCGCGGACGCTCTCGCCGAGGCCGAGGCCGAGGACGCCGATGAGGCCGAGGCCGAGGACGCCGATGAGGCGGAGGCCGAGCCGGCCGAGCCCGTCGACCCCGTCGAGGCCCTCCGCGAGGAACTCCGCACTCTCCCCGGCGAGTGGTACGTCATCCACACCTACGCCGGTTACGAGAACCGCGTGAAGACCAACCTCGAGCAGCGTGCCGTCTCGCTGAACGTCGAGGACTTCATCTTCCAGGCCGAGGTGCCGCAGGAAGAGGTCGCGCAGATCAAGAACGGCGAGCGCAAGACCGTCCGTCAGAACAAGCTCCCCGGCTACGTGCTGGTGCGCATGGACCTGACGAACGAGTCCTGGGGCGTCGTCCGCAACACTCCCGGCGTCACCGGCTTCGTGGGCAACGCCTACGACCCGTACCCGCTGACCCTGGACGAGATCGTCAAGATGCTCGCCCCGGAGGCCGAGGAGAAGGCCGCGCGTGAGGCCGCCGAGGCCGAGGGCAGGCCCGCTCCGCAGCGCAAGGTCGAGGTCCAGGTGCTGGACTTCGAGGTCGGCGACTCGGTCACCGTCACCGACGGCCCGTTCGCCACGCTGCAGGCGACCATCAACGAGATCAACGCCGACTCGAAGAAGGTCAAGGGCCTCGTCGAGATCTTCGGCCGCGAGACCCCGGTCGAGCTCTCCTTCGACCAGATCCAGAAGAACTAGCGACTTCTGGACGTACGTCTTCCGAACAGGTCAGACGGGCTCACGCAGCCCGTCTGACCTGCTCGGTTTTTGGTCCCGCATGGATACCCGTTATCGTTGTGCGGTATGCCTCCATCCGGATGAACCGGACGGAAGCTGAAAACTCTCACTAGGACCCGGAGAGAGCACATGCCTCCCAAGAAGAAGAAGGTCACGGGGCTTATCAAGCTCCAGATCAACGCCGGTGCGGCGAACCCGGCCCCGCCGGTCGGCCCCGCGCTCGGTCAGCACGGCGTCAACATCATGGAGTTCTGCAAGGCCTACAACGTCGCGACCGAGTCGCAGCGTGGCTGGGTGATCCCGGTGGAGATCACGGTCTACGAAGACCGCTCCTTCACCTTCATCACCAAGACTCCGCCGGCCGCGAAGATGATCCTCAAGGCCGCTGGTGTCGAGAAGGGCTCGGGCGAGCCGCACAAGACCAAGGTCGCCAAGATCACCCAGGCGCAGGTCCGTGAGATCGCCACGACCAAGCTTCCCGACCTGAACGCCAACGACCTGGACGCCGCGTCGAAGATCATCGCCGGCACCGCCCGTTCCATGGGCATCACGGTCGAGGGCTGACGCCCACCTTCGTAGGCCACGCGGCGCGAGCCGCACATCGAGAACGACCGTGGCAGGGCCTGCTCGGCCCGCACCACGACTCCTCAGAACACATCAGGAGCAGTAGTGAGCAAGCGCAGCAAGTCTCTCCGCGCTGCGGACGCCAAGATCGACCGGGAGAAGCTCTACGCCCCGCTCGAGGCCGTCCGTCTCGCCAAGGAGACCTCCACGAGCAAGTTCGACGGCACCGTCGAGGTCGCCTTCCGTCTGGGTGTCGACCCGCGCAAGGCCGACCAGATGGTCCGCGGCACCGTGAACCTCCCGCACGGCACCGGCAAGACCGCCCGGGTCCTGGTCTTCGCGACCGGTGACCGTGCCGAGGCCGCACTCGCCGCGGGCGCCGACATCGTCGGCTCCGACGAGCTCATCGACGAGGTGTCGAAGGGCCGTCTGGACTTCGACGCCGTCGTCGCCACCCCGGACCTCATGGGCAAGGTCGGCCGCCTCGGCCGTGTCCTCGGCCCGCGTGGTCTGATGCCGAACCCGAAGACCGGCACCGTGACCCCGGACGTGGCCAAGGCCGTGACCGAGATCAAGGGCGGCAAGATCGAGTTCCGCGTCGACAAGCACTCGAACCTCCACTTCATCATCGGCAAGACCTCCTTCGAGGAGACCAAGCTGGTGGAGAACTACGGCGCCGCGCTCGACGAGATCCTTCGTCTGAAGCCGTCGGCCGCCAAGGGTCGCTACATCAGGAAGGCCGCGATCAGCACCACGATCGGCCCCGGCGTTCCCGTCGACCCGAACCGCACCCGCAACCTCCTCGTCGAGGAGGACCCGGCCGCCGTCTGAGCCCTCCGCTCACCCCGGTGACCGCGTCGCATACGCGTTCTTGGTACGGGCCCCGCAACCTTTCGAGGTGCGGGGCCCGTCCCCATTCCTGGACACATATTCCGATACGTGTGTCAGTGGGCTGCGCTAGCGTGCAGCTCTCAGGATCTGCATAGGGGTGGGGACAGATGAAGAGCACGACCGCGGGCCGCGTGACCCTCGCGATCGCTCTGGTGAGCGCGCTGTCGACAGTGGCGGCCTGCTCCTCGGGCTCGTCGGGGGGATCCGGCAAGGACGACAAGGCGGCTCACAAGAGCCCGACCCGCGTCAGCCCCATAGCGGCGCTGCAGTCCGCCGAGAAGTCCACCGACGGCGCGGACTCGGCCAAGGTCGAGTCGACGACGACCATGGGCACGCTGATGTCCATGAAGTCGGACGGCGTCATGGGCTGGGGCGACGGACTCACCGGCGACATGACGATCACCTACACCGGCGGCACGATGGCCGACACCATGCGCAAGGCGGGCGCGACGTCCATGCAGGCCCGCTATCTGTCCGACGCCTACTACGCGAAGATGGGCGAGACCTTCGCCCGGCAGGCCGGCGGCAAGCACTGGATCCGGTACGGGTACGACGACCTGGCGAAGCTCGGGGGCGGCTCCGGAGCCCTCCTCAAGGACCAGATGCAGAACAGCTCGCCGAACCAGTCGGTGAAGCTCCTGCTGGCCTCCGGTGACGTGAAGAAGGTCGGCGAGGAGAAGGTCCGCGGCCGGCAGACCACGCACTACGCGGGCACGGTCGGCGTCACGGACCTCGCCGCCAGGAGCTCGCACCTCTCCGCGGGCCAGCTCGCCGACCTGAAGAAGCAGTTCACGCAGGCCGGCATCACGACGGAGGACGTCGACATCTGGGTCGACGGCGACGACCTGCTGGTCAAGGCCGTCTCCAAGGGCGACCTCGCGACCGGCACGATGTCCTCGACCACGTACTACAGCGACTACGGGGTGAAGGTCTCCAGCCAGGCGCCCCCGGCAGGCGACACGGCCGACTTCAAGGACCTGCTGAAGACGCAGGGCGCCGCCGGCTGAGGCCGCCGAGGTTCAAGAAATCCCAAAGAAATTCGGAAGACCACACGCACCCCCCTGGGTTACGCTCGGACCAAATCTGTAAATCGTTCATGTGTTCCCTGGGGGGATCCTGATGTTCTCTGTGCGTGGTTCCGTGCGTCGTGGCGCGACGGGGGCGGCACTCGCCGCCCTGGTCCTCGGGGGCGGTGCCGTCGGCTGTGCGAAGGGTGACGAGTCGCCGAAGATGACGCCCGCCGCGGCCGTCGCCGCGGCGGCGAAGAACACGGCGGCCATCACATCCCTCACCTACCGGATGACGGGCAAGGTCCCGGAGACCGGCCGGGTCGAGGCCGAGGCCTCGATGAGCATGAAGCCGCCGGCCATGAGCATGAAGATGAACGCGCTCGACCAGGGCGCCGACGGCAAGATGGAGATCCGGGTCGTCGACAAGGCGATGTACCTGGGCGGTGGACAGGCCGCGGCCAAGGAGCTGGACGGCAAGAGCTGGATGAAGTTCGACCTCTCCGCTGCGGCCGGAGGCCCCGGCACCGGCAAGCTGCCGAGCCAGGCCGGCCAGGACCCGTCCCAGGAGTCCACCTACCTGACCGGGTCCAAGGACGTGAAGAAGGTCGGCACCGAGAAGGTCGACGGCGTCCGGACCACGCACTACAAGGGCACGGTCACCCTCGACGACCTCCGCGCGAGCCTCAAGGGCGAGGACAAGGCGACGCGGGAGAAGCGCGAGAAGAGCCTGAAGCAGTACGAGGACCTGGGCGCCGACAAGCTCACGATGGACATGTGGATCGGACCGGACGACCACACCAAGCAGGTGCGGGTGCGCGCCGCCGCCGACAAGGGCCCGTTCGACGTGACCCTGACCTTCCTGGACTACAACAAGCCGGTGACGGTGAAGGCCCCGCCGGCCAAGGACACCGTCGACCTGGCCGCGATGATGAAGGACGCCCAGGCGGGCTGAACCCGGGCGCTGTCGAGCGGATTTGCTTGACAGCGCGCCCTTCACGTACTGTTCGCGAGAAGCCAAAGACCGCTGGTCGTTGCTTTGCGCTCGCAAGAGGGCAGGGTGGCCGAAGGATCCGCTGAAACTGCGGACGACCCGCGTAGGTGACCGTGGATACGCTCCCGGAGTTCGCTTGCCCAGCTTGCGGACATGCCGGTCGAACTACGCCCCGTGCGCCTGCGCCGGGGCGTTTCGTTTGCCCAGCCCCTTCCGAGCGGTCCTCATCACCCGGAAGGAGGCCGACGCTCTATGGCAAGGCCCGACAAGGCTGCCGCGGTAGCCGAGCTCGCGGACCAGTTCCGCAGCTCGAACGCCGCCGTGCTGACCGAGTACCGGGGTCTCACCGTGGCGCAGCTCAAGACGCTGCGCCGTTCGCTCGGTGAAGACGCCCAGTACGCCGTGGTGAAGAACACGCTGACCAAGATTGCGGCCAACGAGGCCGGGATCTCCACGCTCGACGACCTGTTCAACGGTCCGACGGCGGTCGCCTTCATCACCGGTGACCCGGTGACGTCGGCGAAGGGTCTTCGTGACTTCGCCAAGGACAACCCCAACCTCGTCATCAAGGGCGGTGTCCTTGACGGCAAGGCGCTGTCCGCCGACGAGATCAAGAAGCTTGCGGACCTCGAGTCCCGCGAGGTTCTGCTCGCCAAGCTGGCGGGTGCCTTCAAGGGCAAGCAGACGCAGACTGCTCAGCTCTTCCAGGCGCTTCCCTCGAAGTTCGTCCGCACCGCGGAGGCGCTTCGTGCCAAGCAGGCCGAGCAGGGCGGTGCCGAGTAATTCGGCTCGCGCATTGACCGCCGCCTGAGGCGACGGTCGCAGCGGGCCGAACGTACGCCCGCCTCACCAGTACATCCCGGCACCTGCCGAATTAGTGGAAGGACGCCATCATGGCGAAGCTGTCCCAGGACGAGCTGCTCGCGCAGTTCGAGAGCCTGACCCTCATCGAGCTCTCCGAGTTCGTGAAGGCCTTCGAAGAGAAGTTCGACGTCACCGCCGCCGCCGCGGTCGCCGCCGCCCCGGTCGGCCCCTCCGCCGTCGAGGCCCCCGAGGAGCAGGACGAGTTCGACGTCATCCTCACGGGTGCCGGCGAGAAGAAGATCCAGGTCATCAAGGTCGTGCGTGAGCTGACCTCGCTGGGCCTGAAGGAGGCCAAGGACCTCGTCGACGGCGCCCCGAAGGCGGTCCTCGAGAAGGTCGCCAAGGAGGCCGCCGAGAAGGCTGCCGAGTCCCTCAAGGGTGCCGGCGCCTCCGTCGAGGTCAAGTAGTCCCAGGAGCCCGCTGAGGGCTCCCTCGCGAGCTGTCACAGTCGCCCTCGTGGCGCTGTAACGCTGACGCACCGAAGAGCGATCACCCAACTGGGTGGTCGCTCTTCGGCGTTCAGGGGGTCCGGCAGCGGCTGCCTTGAACTGTGGTTCGCGACGAGTATGGTGATCTTCGTTGTGCCTCCGGCCGAGCCCGTGACGGGCTGCAAGACGGGCTGCAAGACAGGTTGCACGTGACGATCGCGGCACTTGCTTTGGGCATGGGGGGCCTTGACGAACCGCACGCAGCGCGCAATTCTCAGGACGCGTCGTCACAACGATCCGGATCCGAGGCATGGATCGGCGACGAAGAGGGCAGTATCGATGTGCATTGAGGGCGTGGCTTGCCGCAGGTGTTGACGACAACGAGGGTCTCAAAAACCGGGACTGGACATCAGTGGGCCTAGTGGCTACACTGACCCTTTGCGCTGCCTGTTAGCTGCCTCCTGCCCGTCACCAGGGGCATGCCCTCGCTTGAGCACCGACGACCGGATTACCTCTGACCTGGCCTTTTGGCTGAGTCGGGAACAGTCTGTCTCTGTGCCCCAGTGGGGGGCCGGTACGCGCGTAGTGAGTCCGAGCCCTCGGAAGGACCCCCTCTTGGCCGCCTCGCGCACTGCCTCGACCGCGAATACGAACAACGGCGCCAGCACCGCCCCGCTGCGCATCTCCTTTGCAAAGATCAAGGAGCCCCTCGAGGTTCCGAACCTTCTTGCGCTGCAAACCGAGAGCTTCGACTGGCTGCTCGGAAACGAAGCGTGGAAGGCTCGTGTCGAGGCGGCTCTGGACAGCGGACAGGACGTCCCCACGAAGTCCGGTCTGGAGGAGATCTTCGAGGAGATCTCCCCGATCGAGGACTTCTCCGGGTCGATGTCGCTGACGTTCCGCGACCACCGCTTCGAGCCCCCGAAGAACTCCATCGACGAGTGCAAGGAGCGCGACTTCACGTACGCGGCCCCGCTCTTCGTCACCGCCGAGTTCACCAACAACGAGACCGGCGAGATCAAGTCCCAGACGGTCTTCATGGGCGACTTCCCGCTCATGACCAACAAGGGCACCTTCGTCATCAACGGCACCGAGCGTGTCGTGGTGTCCCAGCTGGTCCGCTCGCCGGGTGTCTACTTCGACTCCTCCATCGACAAGACGTCCGACAAGGACATCTTCTCGACCAAGGTCATCCCGTCCCGGGGTGCCTGGCTGGAGATGGAGATCGACAAGCGCGACATGGTCGGTGTCCGCATCGACCGCAAGCGCAAGCAGTCCGTCACCGTTCTCCTGAAGGCTCTCGGCTGGACCACCGAGCGGATCCTCGAGGAGTTCGGCGAGTACGAGTCCATGCGCGCCACCCTGGAGAAGGACCACACCCAGGGCCAGGACGACGCGCTGCTCGACATCTACCGCAAGCTGCGTCCGGGCGAACCGCCGACCCGTGAGGCCGCGCAGACGCTTCTGGAGAACCTCTACTTCAACCCGAAGCGCTACGACCTCGCCAAGGTCGGCCGGTACAAGGTCAACAAGAAGCTGGCCGGAACCGCGCCGCTCGACGCCGGGATCCTGACCGTCGAGGACATCATCTCGTCGATCAAGTACCTGGTGAAGCTGCACGCCGGTGAGACCGAGACCGTTAGTGACAACGGCACCTCGATCGTCGTCGAGACCGACGACATCGACCACTTCGGCAACCGCCGTCTGCGCAACGTCGGCGAGCTCATCCAGAACCAGGTCCGCACGGGTCTGGCTCGTATGGAGCGCGTCGTGCGCGAGCGCATGACGACCCAGGACGTCGAGGCGATCACGCCGCAGACCCTGATCAACATCCGGCCGGTCGTCGCCTCCATCAAGGAGTTCTTCGGCACCAGCCAGCTGTCGCAGTTCATGGACCAGAACAACCCGCTGTCGGGTCTCACCCACAAGCGCCGTCTGTCGGCTCTTGGCCCGGGTGGTCTCTCCCGTGAGCGGGCCGGCTTCGAGGTCCGTGACGTGCACCCGTCGCACTACGGCCGCATGTGCCCGATCGAGACCCCCGAAGGCCCGAACATCGGCCTGATCGGCTCGCTCGCCTCCTACGGCCGGGTCAACGCGTTCGGTTTCGTCGAGACCCCGTACCGCAAGGTCACCGGCGGTGTCGTCACCGACGAGGTCGACTACCTGACGGCCGACGAAGAGGACCGATTCGTCATCGCGCAGGCCAACGCGCCGCTGTCGGACGAGTTCCGCTTCGAGGAGTCCCGCGTCCTGGTCCGCCGTCGTGGCGGAGAGGTCGACTACGTCCCCGGTGACGACGTCGACTACATGGACGTCTCCCCGCGCCAGATGGTGTCGGTCGCGACCGCCATGATCCCGTTCCTGGAGCACGACGACGCCAACCGTGCCCTCATGGGCGCGAACATGATGCGCCAGGCCGTTCCGCTCATCAAGTCCGAGGCGCCGCTCGTCGGCACCGGCATGGAGTACCGCTGCGCCGTCGACGCCGGCGACGTGCTCAAGTCGGAGAAGGACGGTGTGGTCCAGGAGGTCTCCGCGGACTACGTCACCACCGCCAACGACGACGGCACGTACACCACGTACCGCCTGCACAAGTTCTCCCGCTCCAACCAGGGCACGTCCGTCAACCAGAAGGTTGTCGTGGACGAGGGCGCCCGGGTCATCGCCGGCCAGGTACTGGCCGACGGCCCGGCGACCGAGAACGGCGAGATGGCGCTCGGCAAGAACCTGCTCGTGGCGTTCATGCCGTGGGAGGGTCACAACTACGAGGACGCGATCATCCTGTCGCAGCGCCTCGTGCAGGACGACGTCCTCTCCTCGATCCACATCGAGGAGCACGAGGTCGACGCCCGTGACACCAAGCTCGGCCCCGAGGAGATCACCCGGGACATCCCGAACGTCTCCGAGGAGGTCCTCGCCGACCTCGACGAGCGCGGCATCATCCGTATCGGTGCCGAGGTCGTCGCCGGCGACATCCTCGTCGGCAAGGTCACGCCCAAGGGTGAGACCGAGCTGACCCCCGAGGAGCGCCTGCTCCGCGCGATCTTCGGTGAGAAGGCGCGCGAGGTGCGCGACACCTCGCTGAAGGTGCCGCACGGCGAGATCGGCAAGGTCATCGGCGTCCGCGTCTTCGACCGTGAAGAGGGCGACGAGCTGCCGCCGGGCGTGAACCAGCTGGTTCGTGTCTACGTGGCGCAGAAGCGCAAGATCACGGACGGTGACAAGCTCGCCGGCCGCCACGGCAACAAGGGCGTCATCTCGAAGATCCTGCCGATCGAGGACATGCCGTTCCTGGAGGACGGCACCCCGGTCGACATCATCCTCAACCCCCTCGGTGTCCCGTCCCGAATGAACCCGGGACAGGTCCTGGAGATCCACCTCGGCTGGCTCGCCAGCCGCGGCTGGGACGTCTCCGGCCTCGGGGAGGACTGGGCGCAGCGACTGCAGGCCATCGAGGCCGACGTGGTCGCCCCGGGCACCAACGTCGCCACCCCCGTCTTCGACGGTGCGCGTGAGGACGAGCTCGCGGGTCTGCTGCAGCACACGATCCCGAACCGTGACGGCGAGCGCATGGTGCTCCCGACCGGCAAGGCGCCGCTGTTCGACGGCCGCTCCGGCGAGCCGTTCCCGGAGCCGGTCTCGGTCGGCTACATGTACATCCTCAAGCTCCACCACCTGGTCGACGACAAGCTGCACGCCCGCTCGACCGGTCCGTACTCGATGATCACCCAGCAGCCGCTGGGTGGTAAGGCCCAGTTCGGTGGCCAGCGCTTCGGTGAGATGGAGGTGTGGGCGCTCGAGGCGTACGGCGCCGCCTACGCCCTCCAGGAGCTGCTGACCATCAAGTCCGACGACGTGACCGGCCGCGTGAAGGTCTACGAGGCCATCGTCAAGGGCGAGAACATCCCCGAGCCCGGCATCCCCGAGTCCTTCAAGGTGCTCATCAAGGAGATGCAGTCTCTCTGCCTCAACGTGGAGGTGCTGTCCAGCGACGGTATGTCCATCGAAATGCGTGACACCGACGAGGACGTCTTCCGCGCGGCGGAGGAGCTCGGCATCGACCTGTCCCGGCGCGAGCCGAGCAGCGTCGAAGAGGTCTGACGGGAGTCCGGTTACGGGGGCTCGACGATGAACATCGATGAGCCCCCGGCCGGCCCCAGGACCCCCGTATCAGACCCCATGACTTACAACCCTGAGAGGGATTGACGCATAGTGCTCGACGTCAACTTCTTCGATGAGCTCCGGATCGGTCTGGCCACCGCTGACGACATCCGTCAGTGGAGCCACGGCGAGGTCAAGAAGCCCGAGACCATCAACTACCGCACCCTCAAGCCCGAAAAGGACGGACTCTTCTGCGAGAAGATCTTCGGTCCGACCCGGGACTGGGAGTGCTACTGCGGCAAGTACAAGCGCGTCCGCTTCAAGGGCATCATCTGTGAGCGCTGTGGCGTCGAGGTCACTCGCGCCAAGGTGCGCCGTGAGCGGATGGGCCACATCGAGCTCGCCGCTCCCGTCACCCACATCTGGTACTTCAAGGGCGTTCCGTCGCGTCTGGGCTACCTGCTCGACCTCGCGCCGAAGGACCTCGAGAAGGTCATCTACTTCGCCGCGTACATGATCACGTTCGTCGACGAGGAGCGCCGCACCCGCGACCTGCCCTCGCTGGAGGCCCACGTCTCCGTCGAGCGTCAGCAGATCGAGAACCGCCGCGACGCCGACCTCGAAGCCCGCGCCAAGAAGCTCGAGACCGACCTGGCCGAGCTGGAGGCCGAGGGCGCCAAGGCCGACGTGCGCCGCAAGGTGCGCGAGGGTGCCGAGCGCGAGATGAAGCAGCTGCGCGACCGTGCGCAGCGCGAGATCGACCGTCTCGACGAGGTGTGGACCCGCTTCAAGAACCTCAAGGTCCAGGACCTGGAGGGCGACGAGCTCCTCTACCGCGAGCTGCGTGACCGCTTCGGCACGTACTTCGACGGTTCGATGGGTGCCGCGGCGCTGCAGAAGCGCCTGGAGTCCTTCGACCTCGACGAGGAGGCCGAGCGCCTCCGCGAGATCATCCGCACCGGCAAGGGCCAGAAGAAGACCCGTGCGCTCAAGCGCCTCAAGGTCGTCTCCGCGTTCCTGCAGACCAGCAACAGCCCCAAGGGCATGGTGCTCGACTGCGTGCCGGTCATCCCGCCGGACCTGCGTCCGATGGTGCAGCTGGACGGTGGCCGCTTCGCGACCTCCGACCTGAACGACCTGTACCGCCGTGTGATCAACCGCAACAACCGTCTGAAGCGCCTTCTCGACCTCGGTGCCCCCGAGATCATCGTGAACAACGAGAAGCGCATGCTCCAGGAGGCCGTCGACGCGCTCTTCGACAACGGCCGTCGTGGTCGCCCGGTCACGGGCCCCGGCAACCGTCCGCTGAAGTCGCTGTCCGACATGCTCAAGGGCAAGCAGGGTCGCTTCCGTCAGAACCTGCTCGGCAAGCGTGTGGACTACTCCGCGCGTTCCGTGATCGTCGTCGGTCCGCAGCTGAAGCTGCACCAGTGCGGTCTGCCGAAGGCCATGGCGCTGGAGCTCTTCAAGCCGTTCGTGATGAAGCGCCTGGTCGACCTGAACCACGCGCAGAACATCAAGAGCGCCAAGCGGATGGTCGAGCGCGGCCGCACGGTCGTGTACGACGTCCTGGAAGAGGTCATCGCCGAGCACCCGGTTCTGCTGAACCGTGCGCCGACGCTGCACCGCCTCGGCATCCAGGCCTTCGAGCCGCAGCTGGTCGAGGGCAAGGCCATCCAGATCCACCCGCTCGTCTGCACCGCGTTCAACGCGGACTTCGACGGTGACCAGATGGCCGTCCACCTGCCCCTGTCCGCAGAGGCGCAGGCCGAGGCCCGCATCCTGATGCTGTCCTCGAACAACATCCTCAAGCCGGCCGACGGCCGCCCGGTCACGATGCCGACCCAGGACATGGTCCTCGGTCTGTTCTTCCTGACCACGGACGGCGAGCTGCGCGACGTCAAGGGCGAGGGCCGGGCGTTCGGCTCCACCGCCGAGGCGACCATGGCGTTCGACGCCGGGGAGCTCGCTCTCCAGTCGGCCGTCGACATCCGCTTCCCGGTGGGCACCATCCCGCCGCGCGGCTGGACCCCGCCGGCGCAGGAGGAGGGTGAGCCGGAGTGGCAGCAGGGTGACACCTTCCGCCTCCGTACGACCCTGGGCCGCGCGCTCTTCAACGAGCTGCTGCCCGAGGACTACCCGTTCGTCGACTACTCGGTGGGCAAGAAGCAGCTCGGGGAGATCGTCAACGACCTCGCCGAGCGCTACCCCAAGGTCATCGTGGCGGCGACGCTCGACAACCTGAAGGCGTCCGGCTTCTACTGGGGCACCCGCTCCGGCGTCACCGTGGCCATCTCCGACATCGTCGTTCCCGAGGCGAAGAAGGAGATCGTCAAGGGCTACGAGGCGCAGGACGAGAAGGTCCAGAAGCAGTACGAGCGCGGTCTGATCACCAAGGACGAGCGCACGCAGGAGCTCATCGCGATCTGGACCAAGGCGACCAACGAGGTCGCCGAGGCGATGAACGCGAACTTCCCGAAGACGAACCCCATCTTCATGATGGTCGACTCGGGTGCGCGCGGAAACATGATGCAGATGCGTCAGATCGCCGGTATGCGTGGTCTGGTGTCGAACGCCAAGAACGAGACGATCCCGCGTCCGATCAAGGCCTCCTTCCGTGAGGGCCTGTCGGTGCTGGAGTACTTCATCTCGACCCACGGTGCTCGTAAGGGTCTGGCGGACACCGCTCTGCGTACCGCCGACTCGGGTTACCTCACCCGTCGTCTGGTCGACGTCTCCCAGGACGTCATCATCCGCGAGGAGGACTGCGGCACCGACCGTGGCCTCAAGCTGCACATCGCGGAGCGCGGCGCGGACGGCGTGCTGCGCAAGACGGAGAACGTCGAGACCAGCGTGTACGCCCGTGCGCTGGCCGAGGACATCACCGTCGACGGCAAGGTGCTGGCCCCGGCCAACACCGACCTCGGCGACGTCCTCATCGACGAGCTGGTCAGGTACGGCATCGAGGAGGTCAAGACCCGCTCGGTCCTGACCTGCGAGTCGGCCGTCGGTACCTGCGCCATGTGCTACGGCCGTTCGCTGGCCACCGGCAAGCTGGTCGACATCGGTGAGGCGGTCGGCATCATCGCCGCCCAGTCCATCGGTGAGCCCGGTACCCAGCTGACGATGCGTACCTTCCACACCGGTGGTGTGGCCGGTGACGACATCACCCAGGGTCTGCCCCGTGTCGTCGAGCTCTTCGAGGCTCGTACGCCCAAGGGTGTCGCCCCGATCTCGGAGGCGGCCGGCCGCATCCGTATCGAGGAGACCGAGAAGACCAAGAAGATCGTCGTCACCCCGGACGACGGCAGCGAGGAGACGGCGTTCCCGATCTCGAAGCGTGCCAAGGTCATGGTGCGTGAGGGTGACCACGTCGAGGTGGGCCAGAAGCTCACCTTCGGTGCCACCAACCCGCACGACGTGCTGCGGATCCTCGGTCAGCGCGCGGTCCAGGTCCACCTGGTCGGCGAGGTCCAGAAGGTCTACAACTCGCAGGGTGTGTCGATCCACGACAAGCACATCGAGATCATCATCCGGCAGATGCTGCGCCGCGTGACGATCATCGAGTCGGGTGACGCGGAGCTGCTGCCCGGCGAGCTGGTCGAGCGGTCGAAGTTCGAGACCGAGAACCGTCGTGTGGTCCAGGAAGGCGGCCACCCGGCCTCCGGCCGTCCGCAGCTGATGGGTATCACCAAGGCCTCGCTGGCGACCGAGTCGTGGCTGTCGGCGGCGTCCTTCCAGGAGACGACCAGGGTTCTGACGGACGCGGCGATCAACGCCAAGTCCGACTCCCTGATCGGCCTCAAGGAGAACGTCATCATCGGTAAGCTCATCCCGGCCGGTACGGGTCTGTCCCGTTACCGCAACATCCGGGTCGAGCCGACCGAAGAGGCCAAGGCCGCGATGTACTCGGCCGTCGGCTACGACGACATCGACTACTCGCCGTTCGGCACGGGCTCCGGCCAGGCCGTCCCGCTGGAGGACTACGACTACGGTCCGTACAACCAGTAAGGCGTACGTCAACTGACGGGCGGTCACCCTTCGTGGGTGGCCGCCCGTCGGCGTTCTCCGGCCCGGTACGGCGGGACGGACCTCCCGCGGGAACCCGTGCCGGACATGCCACGTGGGAGCATGATGGAGGAATCCGTCTGGGGGGAGGCATTCCATGTCGTACCCGACGCCGTGGCAGCCGTGGCAGCCGTGGCAGGGGCAGGGCGGGCAGTCGATGCTCGCGTCGCACGCCGACCGGGAGCGGGCGGTCGATGTGCTGAGAGCGGGCTTCGGCGAAGGCCGGCTGGAGCAGGCCGAGTTGGAGAAGAGGGTGGCGCGGGCGTACGCGGCCCGCACGGTGGGTGAGCTGGCCGTGCTCGTCGGCGACCTGCCGCAGGGTCCCGTACCGATGTCGGCCGGCCCCGGGGCCGGCGTCCCGCAGACGTTCCTGCCCGCACCGCGGCCGGCGACCAACGGGAAGGCGGTCGGTGCCATGATCTGCGGCCTGCTGACCGTGGCGACGCTCGGCGCCACCGGCATTCCCGCGGTGGTCCTCGGGCACTCGGCGCGCTCGGAGATGCGCCGTACCGGGGAGAGCGGCGAGGGTTTCGCGATGACCGGTCTCGTGCTGGGCTGGCTGTCGGTCTCGTGCTGGGCGCTGTTCCTGACGCTGGTCATGATCGTGGCGGTGACGTCCGGGGGCTGAACAGCCGGCCTCCGGGCGTCAGCGGAGCGGCCGGTGGGCCGGCCCGGCGTCGTCAGCCGGGCGGCTGGAGATACGGCTGGAGGTGGTGCAGCCGTGTGTAGTGGTCCGGGTGGGACGAGAGCAGCTTGCTGAGCGAGCTCTCCCGCGGGGCCGCACCCCCGTTGCGGACGGTGAGCGCGGCCGTCTCGTACTGCTCCTGCTGGTGCAGCTTGTGGAGGACGGCGGCCAGCATCGGGGCGAAGCCGAGGGCCGCGGCGTGCTCGTCGGCGCGGAGTTCGGCCCGGCGCCCGACGGCGGCGAGGGCGTACGGCACGGCCAGGACGAGCAGCGGAAGGCCGTACAGCGTGCCGACCGTCGCCAGGGCGAGGCCGCCGAGGACCAGCACCACGAACGCGGCCCCGAAGCAGGAGAACGCGCGCGACACCTTGAAGACGATGCTCGCGAACCCGCGCAGGACCCGCCAGGCGAGCCGGCCGGGCAGCGCGTACCAGTAGCCGAGCAGGGAGGACCAGGCGTGGCCGCCGACGTGGTGGCCCAGTTCGTGCGCGAGGACCGCGGCGAGTTCCCCGTTGGGGAGGTGGTTCATGGCGAAGCGGGTGACGCCGACGATGTGGCCGGCGGCGGCGACCGCGTTCAGGCCGTCGCTGTCCTCCACCCACAGTTCGTAGGTGCGGCCCTCGACACCGGCGCGCGCGGTGACCTCGTGCCAGACCGGTTCGAGTTTGGCTCGTTCTTGCGGAGTGGGGTAGCGCAGGCGGAGCAGACGGCGCGCG
This sequence comes from Streptomyces sp. NPDC005195, assembly GCF_040608315.1. Classification (NCBI taxonomy): domain Bacteria; kingdom Bacillati; phylum Actinomycetota; class Actinomycetes; order Kitasatosporales; family Streptomycetaceae; genus Streptomyces; species Streptomyces sp. NPDC005195. Next base: position 15,846 of record NZ_JBEXHZ010000021.1, on the reverse strand, counting down.
ACGGCGCTTTCCGTGGGCCGGTGGAACACCAGTGCGCCGCTGGCCAGCCAGGCGAGGACCACGAGGAACCCGAGGTCGCCGAAGAAGGCGGAGAACAGGCCGACGACGAACAGGCTGCAGAGGAAGTTCGGCAGGTGGAGCAGCAGATTGCCGACGGCCGTGGAGTCGGTCCGGCGCTGCTGACTGCGGAGGTGGACGCGGCCGTGGTCGGTGCTGATGTGGTGCGGGTGGGCGGGGTCGTCGGGGGAGAGGGCCTGGGCCGGGACCGTGGGTGCGGCGGCGTGCGGGTACGCGGGCGGGGACGGGGGTGCGGCGGCCTGCGTGTGGTGCGGTGGCTGTGGGTGGTGCGGGGCCTGCGGGTGTTGGCCTGGATACGACGGGGCCTGTCGACCTGGATGGGCGGGGCGCTGTTCACCGGGGTAGGGCGGTGGCTGTTGTCCCGGGTAGGGCGGGGGCACCTGGGACTGGGGTGGCGCGGCGTACTGGGGATACTCCGGTGGTGAGGACGGCGGCTGGGTCACGATGCTTCCTTTGCGTGGGGACGAGCGGGGAGTACGGCCGGCCGGTGTCAGCCGATCAGCAGTGAGGCGGGCAGCAGGACCGTGCCGACGCAGAAGGCGATCAGCCCGGTGCGGATCCACTGGTGTTTGCGCGCGGCGATCCGGCTCGTCTCGGTGAGGGCCTTCGCGAGGCCTCCGGTGGGATCGCGCCCGGTGTCGGCGAGGGCGGTCCGCAGACAGCCGAGCCGTACGGCCTGCTGGATGTCGCCGAAGTACGACAGCGGGTGCCCCGGCGCCCAGGCCGGGGCGCCGTAGCGCGGGAGTACGGCCAGCAGCAGGGCGAGCAGGGAGACGGCGAGGGAGCCGACGCCCGCCCAGCACAGCGCCGCACCCGGGACGGAGAGCGCGGCCGGGGTCCAGTCGTGCCCCGCGAGCAGACCGCTGAAGACGCCCGCGGTCATACCGAGCGCGGCGACCAGGACCGACGCCTTGCTGTCGGCGCGGGTGATCTCGGCGCGGAGGTCCGCGAGGAGGCGCTCGCACAGGCGGACGATCTCGGGCGTGCTGCCGTCCGGGTGGCGGGCCGGGAGGGGAGCGCCCGCGACGGGGACTCCGGGCGGGACTCCGGGCGGAGCCGCCGGGTCCCCGTCCGGGCCGGTGGCGGGCGTCGGGACGGGTACCGGGTCGAGTGCCGTCATGTGCCGTCCTCCCGGGCGCCGGCCCCCGGCTCGCCGGGCCGGGGGGTGCCGTCGGCCGGGTGGGCGACGGCTGCCCCGTCCTGTGCGGGCAGGGTCGGGGAACTGCCGTAGCCCGGGGGCGGCTGCCAGGCCGGGGCTTCGGGCGCCACGGGCCCGGCCGGCGGGGCGGGAACGCCCGGGTGAGAGGCCGGAGGCACCAGCGGGGGCACGAGCGGGGGCGGCGGGGCGTACGGCTGCGGGGACTGCCAGGTGGGACCGCCAGGGGCCCCGTACGGGCTTCCCGCCGGTCCCGGCCGGACGCCGGTGTACTGACCCGTCGCCGGGCCCGTCTGCCCGCTGTACGCCCCGTACGCCCCATAGGGCTGCGCGGCGGCGCCTGCTCCGGGTGCCGGCGCCGGTGCGGAAGTGGGCGTCGGCGCGGGTGCGGACGTAGGCGTCGGCGCGAGGAGGCCGTCGAGGCCGGGGGCCTGCGCCATGGGGTCCTGGAGCGGCGGCCCGCCGGGAACCGGAGGTTCGGCAGGGCCGGGACCGGTGGGCGCGTGGCCCGGCAGCGGCGGGTCCGGATACGCCGGACCGGCGGCCGACGGGAGGAGGGGAGGCGTCTGCGGGACCCCAGGGAGGCGCTGGTTGAGGATGTCGCTGACCGTGCGCAGGGCCAGCTGCTTGGGGCCCTCCAGTTCGTAGCCCTCGGCGGTGTCGCCGCTCAGCAGCTGCTTCACCAGGTCCATCTGGGCCTGGATCATCCGGAGCTGGTCCTCGCGCATGCTGGACATGACGAGGTGGGAGTCGTCCGGGCGCTGCGCGAGGTGCAGCGCCCAGGCATGGACACCGCCCTGCTGGAGGTGCCACTGGTAGAAGGCGATCTTCTCCTCCTCCAGCTTCTGGAGTTCGATCTGCTGGTGCCCCTGCTGGAGGGCGAGCTGGTGCTGCTGCCCGTTGTGCAGGAGCGCCTGCTCGTGCTCCCACCGCTGCTGCTGGAGCGCGAGTTCCTGCTGCCGGCCGCCGTAGGCCATCGCCCGGTCGATCTGCAGGGCGTCCTGCTGCCGGAACCGGCGGTCGGCCTCGACGTCGACCTCCATGCCGCGTCGCGCCACCCGCACCTGTTCGGCGGCGGAGTACTCGATGGCCTGCAGCCGCTGCTGGTGCTCGATGTTCGCCTGGTCGCGGCGGAGCCGCAGGGTCCAGGTGACCTGCAGTCCCGCCGGTGCCCCGAGCGGCCCGAGGACGGTGACCGCCTGGAGCAGTTCCCGTTCGGCCGCGGCGCTGTCCGCGATGGCGAAGCGGCGGCTCACCGGCCGGGCCGCCTGCTGGAGTTCGCCGATGAGCGTCGCCGGTACGTTCCGGTGGCCGCTCTCCACGAACCGGCCCGGATCGAGGACCTGCCAGGACAGGTCGAGGACCGCGGTGAACTCGAAGGCGTCGTTGTCGCTCGGCAGGGTGAGTTCGGCCGAGTGGGGGTGCACGCCCATGTCCACCTCGTAGACGGCCGAGTACCGCTTCGCCGCGATCTCGCCGCGCGTCGGCCGCCGGGGCGGCAGATACGTCTCGTAGCCGCCCTTGGGAGTGGAGAAGACCAGGGCGTGGTCGATGCGGACCAGATGCTTCAGCGAGAGCTCGAAGCGCGACAGCTGGCGCACGGTGAGCACCGGGTCGACCAGGTCGGAGTGCCGGTCCGCCTGCTGCTGCCACTCGGGCGGGCGGTTGAAGGTGGGCATGTGCGTGTCTCCTCGGGAACACCGGGGCGCTTCGCCTCCGGTCGCCTGGGTCGGAAGGGTCTGGCGGCGGGCCCCGGTCAGCGGGCCGGAAGGGTGGTCAGCAGACGGGCGGCCACCAGGGGCGGGGGCGCTCCGTCCTCGCCGGGCATGGTGCGCAGCAGATGGCTCAGCCGCTGGTGTTCGGCGGGCGTGGTGACGAGAGCGGGCAGCAGGGCGGCCAGCGCCCATTCGGTGGCCGGCGTCCGGTCGGCGATCAGCACCCAGTCGCGCAGCACGTCGAGCGCGTGCCGGGTGGCCCGGGAGTCGGCGAGGGCCGACCGCCACAGGGCCGGGATGCCGTGGGCGGCCGCCGCGTCCTCGGTCGCCGCCCGCGCGTACCAGCCGAGGACCAGCGGGGTGCCGTACCGCTCGTCGTCCTCGGTGCGGCGGCAGGCGTTGACGAAGCCGCCGAGGGCCAGGTCGTGCACGGCACGGTCGTCGTCGAGGCGGCCGAGCAGCTCGGCGAGCACGAGGTCGCTGGCGGGGGAGAGGAGCAGCAGCTCCACGGCCTCGGCGAGTTCGCGCGCCATCTCGCCGTCCAGGTCGTCGGGGGCGTCCGTGTACAGCCGGCGGACGGCGCCGCGCAGCGCCGCGAGCGCCTGTACCGGCCGCTCGGGCCCGATCAGCGCGTACGCCCGCGCCGCCACCCAGCGCAGCCGCGGGTCGTCGTGGGTGCACCAGTCGTCGAGGATGCGCGGGATGTTGGGGGTGCCGACGAGGTGCGCGAGGGTGAGCGCGTTGACGGCGACGAGCCGGTGCCGGAACAGCTTGGAGGTGCCCCAGGGTTCGATGACCAGGGCCATCGCGGAGGGCAGGTCGGTACGGGCGAGGACGGCGACGGTGGAGGCGGCCCGGGTACGGACCAGGGGGCGGCCGTCGTCGGCGAGCCGGCGCAGCCAGGCGATCAGGGCGGGCCGGGCGGACGGGTGGCCCGTCCACACCTCGCGCAGCAGCACCAGGGAGGCCCTGTCGTCCCGGAACGCGGCCTTCCGCTGCGTCACCGGGCCCCATTCGGTGTGCTCGTCCTCCTCGTAGCGGTGGGCGCGGGCCAGTTGGAGGCGTTTGCCGACGTGGGTGCCGAAGACGGGGACCTCCGGGACGCGGGCCCGGTTCTCGGTCTCCTGGAGGAACCGGTAGAGCAGATCGCTGAGTTCGGCGGTGAGGGCGTACGGGCCGCCGTCGAAGGCGGCCAGGGCGACGAGGAACGCCTTGTCCCGCAGGTGGATCGACGCCTCGTCCTCCTCGAACCACTCCTGGACCTGGTTCTCCAGCGACACGAGCGAGAAGCGCGCCACGGCGTCCTCGGTCACCTCCCCGGCCGCGTACCGCCCGAGCAGCCGGGCGAAGGCGGCGACCTCGCGCGACTGGTGTCCGCGGCCGAGGAATTCGGTGACGTCGGGGAGTCCGAGCAGCTTGGCGGCGCTCTCCTCGTCGGTGCGGGCGCGCAGGTGGGCGGCGAGGACGTCGGCCGCGGCCGGTGGCTCCCAGCGCACGGCGGGGACGTCCGCCAGCGCGGCGCCGGCGCCGACGGTGATCACCAGGTAGGCGTCCTGCTCGGCGAGGCGGTCCCGGGCGGCGAGCAGATGGGGTTCGCGCAGCGGGCGGTCCCGGCGGGTGGCGAGGTCGCACAGGACGTACCCGCGCGCGGGGGCGCCGTCACGCTTCTCCTCCGCCTCCGCCGTGAACCCGTCCGCGAGCGCGCCCGGGGCGGTGTCGGGAAGCAGGGTGCGGAGGGGGGCCGCGCCGAGGCGGTGCAGGAGCATCAGGGCGGCCGTGCGTCTGCCGGTGAAACGGGCGCCGGACAGGACCAGGACGCGGTCGCGGCGCAGCCGGTCGAGCAGGCCGGCCATGACCCCGTCGTCGGCGACGAAGCTCCCGTCCAACCGCTCCAGGGTGGAGCGCGGGACCTCACCGGCGGACGGTGCGGGCGGGGCCGTGCCGGCCGCCCCCAGGTGGTAGATCTCCGTCCTGCTGCCCATGAACACGTCGCCGGTGAAGTGACCGCCGCTGATTCCGCCGTGCTGGTCACCCCCGAGCAGGCCGCCGCCGAAGCGGGCCCGGGCGCCGACGTTCATGGTCCGGGGGCTGTGGTCGACCAGGTCACGCCGGGCCGACCAGGCGTTCTGGGGCTGGTCGTGCTCCTCGGACGCTTCGTGGTCGTCGCCGCGGGGGGTGTCCTCGGGTACGGGGGCCGCGGGGGGCTGGTCCGCCGCCGGGCCGGGGCCGCCGCGTCCGGAGCCCGGGGCGTCGGGTCCTGGGCGGGGGACGGCCGGAGAACCCTGGGCCGCCGGCTCCTGGGTACTCACGCGCCGCCACCCCGCTCCTGGTCGCCGGGCGCGCCGAAGGTGACGTCGCCGCTGAAGCGGCCGCCGCTGATCCCGCCGTACTGGTTGCCGCCGAACACCCCACCGCTGATGTCGACGGAGCCGCCGTCGATGCGGAGCGTGGGGCCCGGCGCCGGGGCTCCCCCTGATCCGGCCGGCGCCGGGCGGTCCTCGCCGGGGCCGCCCCGATGGGGGACCGCGGGTGCCGGGCGGTCCCCCGAACCGCCCGGCACCCCGGTCTCCCCCGTCCCCGTGTCACCGTGGTCGCGTGTGGGCGCCGGGCCGCCGGGGAGCGGTCCGTGCAGCCAGGCCTTCAGCGGGCCGTTCTTGCTGTCCACCGTCATCGGGCGGAAGTCGGCGGCCGGGACTCCGGGGTGGTCGTGCCGTACGACGCCGGTGTAGAGCGCGTCGGAGACACAGAGGGCGAAGTCGTCGGCGCGCTCGCGCAGGGCGGCACGCAGGTGGTGGGCGTCCAGCAGGCGGCAGGCGTGGTTCAGGTCGGAGCCGACCCAGCCGTCGAGCGCGTCGACCGCGACGTAGCCGGTGGCGAGGACGCCGCGCAGGCGGATCTGGGCGGAGCGGGACGCCATGCGGTTGACGGTCCTCAGCTGGGCCGGGACTTCCGTGAGCAGCGCGCGCAGCAGGGTGGTCACCGGGGCGTTCGCGTCGATGAGCGCCATCACGGAGTCGCCGCGGTCGGCACGCAGCCGCCGGGTCTCGTCGATGCCGGCGTGCTCCAGGGCGCGGTCGGTGATGTCGTAGAGCATGCGCCGCAGATACGCCTGCTCCACGTCGTCCCGGTCGCTGAACCTCTCGATGTCCAGCAACAGGATCGTGCGGCTCACGGGGTGGGTCATGGTCGCCTCTCGGAGGTGTGCCGTGCAGAGCAGCAGCCTGATGGCAGGACGCCCCGGGCCGTGAGGGCGGATGACCCACTCGGAGTGTGACCGTGTGCACAGACGGGCCCCTGGGGGCGAGGGGACACCCGGGGACGCCCAGGAAGAACGGGCGGCGATCCGTCTCCTCGGTCATCCCGGACGGCGCTCACCGACTCCGCGGGCGCCCCTGCCCTCGCCCGCGCCCCTGACTACGCCCGCGCCTCGACTCGGCCGGCACCTCCGATTCCACCGGCGCCCCTGACTACGAGCCCGCGCCCCACTTCCCTCCTGGCGCCGTCCGCCTCCCGCCGCGCCTACGCTTCCCCGGCCGCCCCACTCCGAGGCAGCCGCCCCTCCCCCTCCCGAGGGGCCTGAGGGGACGGGATCCCGCCGGCCGGGAACTCCGTGGCCGCGATGCGGCGGAGTATGTCGGGGCGCAGGATCAGCAGCGTGCGGCGTCCCGTGGAGACCGCCTGCTTGTCGCGGAGTTCTCTGAGCAGCCGCTGCACCATCTCGCGCGACGCGCCGACCGAGCCCGCCAGTTCCTGCTTGCTCAGCGGCACCGCGAGCTCGATGCCCTCGGCGGTGCGGCGGCCGTGGGTCCGGGCCAGGTCCAGGAGCAGGACCGCGAAACGCTGTCGCACGCTCATCGAGGCGAACTCCAGCCGCCGTCGGTCGGCCGCCCGGGTGCGGTCCGCGGTCAGGCCGAGGAGCGCGAAGGAGACGTCGGGTGAACGGCTGAGGAAATCACGGAAGCGCTCGTGCTCCACGGCCACCGCCCGCACCGGTTCCAGCGCGGTCACCGTCGCCGACCGCGGCCGGCCGGTCAGCACCGCGGACTCCCCGACGATGTCACCGGGACCGCGCAGCGCGAGCAGCGCCTCGTACCCGTTGGCGGCCGAGGCGGTGACCTTGGTCCAGCCGGTCACGAGGAAGAGGACGTGCGCGGACGGCTCGTGCTGGTGCAGCAGGATGATGCGCTGGGCGAAATCCAGCGTGCGGCCGAGCCCGAGCAGCGCCGAACGGTCCTCGGCCTCCAGCCGGGCCAGGAAGGGCACCCGGTCGTCCAGGCCCCCGTCGTCCGACGGATGGGCCACCGTCCCTGTCGTCATGCACGTCCCCCAGTCCTCGCAGCGGACGGATCAACGTACTGAAAGCGCAAGACCGCCGAGCCCGAAAGGGCGCGATCCGGCCAGGATGCGCGGCCCGTGTGCCGGGCTCCGGCGGCCACGGCACGGCCCGCGGAGGGGACGTTCGCGAGGGCCTGGACAGGTCGTCGCGGACGCGGTGGGCGAGCCCGGCCGAGGGGGACGGGAGTCCGGCGTGTCTGCCTGGACAGCATTTGTTTTGACCGAAGTCCATGAGGTAGGTACGCTCAGACCTTGTGCCTGGGGTGTGCCCTGGCTCGCGTGCGTGCCTTCAAACCGCAAGGCGAGCCGTAACCGGCCACCGTGATCTGCGCCCTTTTCGCCTCGCGGCGGAAATCTGCAGTATCCGACACACCCGACCGCGTGGGTCGGAGGCGTTCCAGGTTAGCTTCACCATTCGGCACACAGAAACCGGAGAAGTAGTGCCTACGATCCAGCAGCTGGTCCGGAAGGGCCGGCAGGACAAGGTCGAGAAGAACAAGACGCCCGCACTCGAGGGTTCGCCCCAGCGTCGCGGCGTCTGCACGCGCGTGTTCACGACCACCCCGAAGAAGCCGAACTCGGCCCTGCGTAAGGTCGCGCGTGTGCGTCTGACCAGTGGGATCGAAGTCACCGCTTACATTCCGGGTGAGGGACACAACCTGCAGGAGCACTCCATCGTGCTCGTGCGCGGCGGCCGTGTGAAGGACCTGCCGGGTGTTCGCTACAAGATCATCCGAGGCTCGCTCGACACCCAGGGTGTCAAGAACCGCAAGCAGGCCCGCAGCCGCTACGGCGCCAAGAAGGAGAAGTAGAAAATGCCTCGTAAGGGCCCCGCCCCGAAGCGCCCGGTCATCATCGACCCGGTCTACGGTTCCCCTCTGGTGACCTCCCTCATCAACAAGGTGCTGATGAACGGCAAGCGCTCCACCGCCGAGCGCATCGTCTACGGCGCCATGGAGGGTCTGCGTGAGAAGACGGGCAACGACCCGATCATCACGCTGAAGCGCGCGCTGGAGAACATCAAGCCCACGCTCGAAGTCAAGTCCCGCCGTGTCGGTGGTGCGACGTACCAGGTTCCGATCGAGGTCAAGCCCGGTCGCGCCAACACGCTCGCGCTGCGCTGGCTCGTCGGTTACTCCCGCGCCCGTCGCGAGAAGACCATGACCGAGCGTCTGCTCAACGAACTTCTCGACGCGTCCAACGGCCTCGGCGCCGCTGTGAAGAAGCGCGAGGACACTCACAAGATGGCCGAGTCCAACAAGGCCTTCGCGCACTACCGCTGGTAGTCGCTACCCACATCGAGACCGAGAGAAGACCGAAGCCTTATGGCTACCACTTCACTTGACCTGGCCAGGGTCCGCAACATCGGGATCATGGCTCATATCGACGCGGGCAAGACGACCACCACCGAGCGGATCCTCTTCTACACCGGCGTCAGCTACAAGATCGGTGAGGTCCACGACGGCGCTGCCACCATGGACTGGATGGAGCAGGAGCAGGAGCGTGGCATCACGATCACCTCTGCTGCCACCACCTGTCACTGGCCGCTTGAGGACAACGACTACACGATCAACATCATCGACACCCCGGGTCACGTCGACTTCACGGTCGAGGTGGAGCGTTCGCTCCGCGTCCTCGACGGTGCCGTCACGGTGTTCGACGGTGTCGCCGGTGTCGAGCCGCAGTCCGAGACGGTGTGGCGTCAGGCCGACCGTTACGGCGTGCCGCGCATCTGCTTCGTGAACAAGCTGGACCGTACCGGCGCCGAGTTCCACCGCTGCGTGGACATGATCAAGGACCGCCTCGGCGCCGTTCCGATCATCATGCAGCTGCCGATCGGTGCCGAGATGGACTTCAAGGGCGTTGTGGACCTGGTCCGCATGAAGGCGCTCGTGTGGTCCGCCGAGGCGGCGAAGGGCGAGATGTACGACGTCGTCGACATCCCGGCCACGCACGTCGAGGCCGCCGAGCTGTACCGCGGCCAGCTGGTCGAGACGGTCGCGGAGCACGACGACGAGATCATGGAGCTGTTCCTGGAGGGCCAGGAGCCCACCGAGGAGCAGCTGTACGCCGCGATCCGTCGCGTCACCATCGCGTCCGGCAAGTCCAGCGACGTCACGGTCACCCCGGTGTTCTGTGGCACCGCGTTCAAGAACAAGGGCGTTCAGCCCCTGCTCGACGCGGTCGTGCGCTACCTCCCGACCCCGCTTGACGTCGAGGCCATCGAGGGCCACGACGTGAAGGACCCCGAGGTCGTGGTCAAGCGCAAGCCGTCCGTGGACGAGCCGCTGTCCGCGCTCGCGTTCAAGATCATGAGCGACCCGCACCTGGGCAAGCTCACCTTCGTCCGGGTCTACTCGGGCCGCCTGGAGACTGGCACCGCGGTGCTGAACTCCGTCAAGGGCAAGAAGGAGCGCATCGGCAAGATCTACCGTATGCACGCGAACAAGCGTGAGGAGATCGAGGCGGTGGGCGCGGGCGACATCGTCGCCGTGATGGGTCTGAAGCAGACCACGACCGGTGAGACGCTCTGTGATGACAAGAACCCGGTGATCCTGGAGTCCATGGACTTCCCGGCGCCGGTCATTCAGGTCGCCATCGAGCCCAAGTCCAAGGGTGACCAGGAGAAGCTGGGTATTGCCATCCAGCGTCTCGCGGAGGAGGACCCCTCCTTCCACGTTCACTCGGACGAGGAGACGGGCCAGACCATCCTCGGCGGTATGGGCGAGTTGCACCTCGAGGTGCTGGTCGACCGTATGAAGCGCGAGTTCAAGGTCGAGGCCAACGTCGGCAAGCCGCAGGTCGCCTACCGTGAGACGATCCGCAAGACCGTCGAGCGTCACGACTACACCCACAAGAAGCAGACCGGTGGTACCGGTCAGTTCGCCAAGGTGCAGATCGCGATCGAGCCCATCACCGAGACCGACGGTCCGGCGTACGAGTTCGTGAACAAGGTCACCGGTGGCCGTATCCCGCGGGAGTACATCCCGTCGGTGGACGCCGGTGCGCAGGAGGCCATGCAGTTCGGCATCCTGGCCGGCTACGAGATGACGGGCGTCCGCGTCATTCTTCTCGACGGTGGCTACCACGAGGTCGACTCCTCCGAGCTGGCGTTCAAGATCGCCGGTTCGCAGGCGTTCAAGGAAGCGGCGCGCAAGGCAAGCCCTGTGCTGCTCGAGCCGATGATGGCCGTCGAGGTCACCACGCCCGAGGAGTCGATGGGCGATGTCATCGGCGACCTCAACTCTCGCCGTGGCCAGATCCAGGCCATGGAGGAGCGCAGCGGCGCCCGCGTCGTGAAGGGCCTCGTGCCCCTCTCGGAGATGTTCGGCTACGTCGGAGACCTCCGCAGCAAGACGTCGGGTCGCGCAAGCTACTCGATGCAGTTCGACTCCTACGCCGAGGTTCCCCGGAACGTCGCCGAGGAGATCATCGCGAAGGCCAAGGGCGAGTAACGCACACCGTTTGCACGCTTTAGGCTTGACACCGACCGCCGGGGCTCACCCGGGAGGGCAGACCCCGGCGGGCGGCATCCCAGCAAAGATCACCTGGCGCCGATGAGTAAGGCGTACCAGAACCACTCCGCAGGAGGACCCCAGTGGCGAAGGCAAAGTTCGAGCGGACTAAGCCGCACGTCAACATCGGCACCATCGGTCACATCGACCACGGTAAGACGACCCTCACGGCCGCCATTACCAAGGTGCTGCACGACGCGTTTCCGGACCTGAACGAGGCCTCGGCCTTCGACCAGATCGACAAGGCTCCTGAAGAGCGCCAGCGCGGTATCACCATCTCCATCGCGCACGTCGAGTACCAGACGGAGACCCGTCACTACGCCCACGTCGACTGCCCCGGTCACGCGGACTACATCAAGAACATGATCACGGGTGCGGCGCAGATGGACGGCGCCATCCTCGTTGTCGCCGCGACGGACGGCCCGATGCCGCAGACCAAGGAGCACGTGCTCCTGGCCCGCCAGGTCGGCGTTCCGTACATCGTCGTCGCCCTGAACAAGGCCGACATGGTGGACGACGAGGAGATCCTGGAGCTCGTCGAGCTCGAGGTCCGTGAGCTGCTCTCCGAGTACGAGTTCCCGGGCGACGACCTTCCGGTCGTCAAGGTCTCGGCGCTCAAGGCCCTTGAGGGTGACAAGGAGTGGGGCCAGTCCGTCCTCGACCTGATGAAGGCCGTCGACGAGAGCATCCCGCAGCCCGAGCGTGACGTCGACAAGCCGTTCCTGATGCCGATCGAGGACGTCTTCACGATCACCGGTCGTGGCACCGTCGTCACCGGTCGTATCGAGCGTGGTGTCCTCAAGGTCAACGAGACTGTTGACATCGTGGGCATCAAGCAGGAGAAGACCACCACCACGGTCACCGGCATCGAGATGTTCCGCAAGCTGCTCGACGAGGGCCAGGCGGGCGAGAACGTCGGTCTGCTCCTCCGTGGCATCAAGCGCGAGGACGTCGAGCGCGGCCAGGTCATCATCAAGCCCGGTTCGGTCACGCCGCACACCGAGTTCGAGGCCCAGGCCTACATCCTGTCCAAGGACGAGGGCGGCCGTCACACGCCGTTCTTCAACAACTACCGTCCCCAGTTCTACTTCCGTACGACGGACGTGACGGGCGTGGTGACCCTCCCCGAGGGCACCGAGATGGTCATGCCGGGCGACAACACCGAGATGACGGTCACCCTCATCCAGCCCGTCGCCATGGAGGAGGGCCTGAAGTTCGCCATCCGTGAGGGTGGCCGGACCGTGGGCGCCGGCCAGGTCATCAAGATCAACAAGTAGTTCTTGTCGATCTGATCTCCTGGTAGCTCCTCGCGAGCTCCTTGAAGGGGCCCGTACGACTTCGGTCGTACGGGCCCCTTCGCGTTCCGGACACGGACGGGCGCCCCCGGGAATTCCCGGGGGCGCCCGTCCGAGACGTCACCTCATGTCCCGTCTCCCCACCTCACCAGGCGACGGGCAGTGTCAGCGGGCCGCGGATCATCGTGCGCTGCCGGAAGGGGACCTGATCGGCGGGCACGGCGAGACGCAGGCCCGGGAGGCGGTCCAGCAGCGTGTCGATCAGCAGCTCGATCTGCATACGGGAGAAGACGGCGCCCGTGCAGAAGTGCGGACCGTTGCCGAACGCCACGTGCGCGCCGGCGTCCCGGTCGAGGTCGATCCGGTCGGGGTCGGCGAAGACCGCAGGATCGCGGTTCGCGGCGAGGTAGGAGACGTACACCGCGTCACCCGCGCTGATGCGGACACCGTGGAGATCGACGTCCTCCGTGGCGATCCGGGGCAGGCCGACGGACGCCCGGTGCGGGATGTAGCGCAGGAGTTCCTCGACGGCCGCGGGGCGTGACGCGGGGTCGTTGCGCAGCCGCTCCAGCAGGTCGGGGCGGCTCAGCAGGAGATAGAACATCTGGCCGGAGTTGTTGGTGACGGCCTCTCCGCCGATCTGGAGCGGGCCGGCGACGCTGACCGCCTCCTCCTCGCCGAGTTCGCCCCGCCGCACGGCGGCACCGAGCAGCGACAGAACGTCCTCGCTCTCGCCGCCGCCCGCGCGGTCGCGGCGGTCGCGCACGGCCTGCCCGATCCACCCGAACAGCCCCTTCTTGGCGAGCTCGGCGGCATCGGCGCCTCCCGCGGTGGAGATGATCTCCCGCGTCCAGGCGTGCAGCTTCTGCCGTTCGTCCAGGGGTACGCCCATGACCTCGCAGACGACCGAGATCGGGAAGGGTTCGAGGACCCGCGCGATGAGATCGGCGGGCGACCCGTCCCGCACCATGTCGTCGACCAGGGCGTCGAGCATCTCCTGCGCACGGGGACGCAGCCGCTTGACCGCGCTCACCGTGTAGGCGGCCGAGACGGCGTGCCGTAGCCGGTTGTGGTCGGGCTGGTCGGCCCACGCCAGCGCGCCGGGCCGCGGCGCGAAGTGCGGCGCCAGCCGGGTGACCTGACGGACGGCGGCCTCCGCCCGGCTGAACCGGGGGTCGTTCGTGATCATCTTGACGTCGTCGTGGCGCGTCGCCAGCCACGCCCAGCCCTCGCCGTGCGGCAGCCGGATCCGCGTCAGCGGCCCCTCCCGCATCAGCTCCGCGAGCACCGGTTCGAACTCGGTGGCGTTCAGCTCACCGGCGGGCCAGTCCCGGACAGGCGGAAGGGGCTGCTCGGGCCGCTCAGGGAGTGTGATGGTTTCTTCTGCCATGCGTTCAGCATCGTCGGGCGGGGGTGAGGTGTCGCGCGGGAGTGCTCCAGGCGGAGTGGTGGCGGGCTACGCCCGGTGGGGAGGGGAGATCGCCGCCACGCGGGTCGGGGCCAGGGCCGCTCCCGTGCTTCGCGTACACCGAGATCGCGGAGTGTGCTGGCGCAGCTCTTCAAGACGGCTGTTCGGCGTCCCCGTCGGGACAGCGCGGAAGGTTCGCCCAGAGACCGTCCACCGGCCTGGATCGTCACGTTCCCGCTAGGCGGACTCCGTGAGATCGGATCGGCAGTCGCGGCAGCGCCCGGCCATGGGGGAGCGGAAGGCGCGGTCGCAGCCCTCGCAGTTCTGGAGCGGATGCCGTAGGGCCGACGGCGACACCGGCACGCGGAACGGCGGCGGAGGCGGCAACTGCGCGGCGAGTCGGTGGGCGAGGAGAGCGGCTGGGCGGCGTAGGCCTTCCGGCGGCAGGTCCACGGTCAGCGCGCGCTGTACGGCGTTGGGGGTGAGGTCGCGTTCCAGCCACGCGGCGACCCCGGGGGCCAGGTGCTCGGCGTCGGTGGTGGAGAGGAGGAGTCGGGGGTCGTGGCGGCGGAGGCCGGCGAGGAGCTCGGTGGCGGTCCGGAGGAGGGTGGGGGAGGGGTACGCGGGCTGGGGCACGGTGGGGAGGAGCTTGCGGGGCGGGCGTCTCCCCGGGGCGGCCGGCCGGACGGCCGGGTTCCTGGGGGTGCCGGCTGCCGTCGCGTGGTGTCCGGGCTGGTTGCAGGAGATCGTGCGGGTGACGATCCGGCCTCCCGGGGTGCGCTCGCGGCTGCGGCGGAGGGAGCCGTGGGTTTCGAGTTCCCGCAGGGCGGCGGCGATACGGGTGGGGCCTTCGGGGAAGCGGGCGGCGAGGGTCTTGATGTCCACGCGGGCGCCTGTGGGGAGCGACTGGATGTAGACGGCCAGCCCGATCGCGAGTCCTGAGAGCGCGGAGTGCTGGGCGAGGTGGTTGCCGATCACCGTGAAGCGGGTGGTGTGGCGGGTGTTGTCGTGGATGACACCGCCGGGACGGGCGTGCGGATGCGCGCCCGTGTAGTGGTTTTTGCCCGCGATACGGGACTGGGCGCGCGGGGGCGCGCTAGGGTTTTGTGTATCCATCAGGAAGGTCCTGCTTCCTCGGTGGTCAGGCCCTCGCTTCGGGATGCCAGTCCCGGCGGGGGCCGTCGCATGTCTGCGGTGGTGTTGCCTCGCGCTGAGCGTAGGGCAGGCAACCGGGCCCGAATCCAGTTGAGTTGGCATATTCACTCGCGGGAGTGAGTTTGCTCGACGGACGGACGGACGGACGGACGGACCGACGGACGGACCGACGGGCGGACCGACGGGCGGGAGGGAGGGGTGGGGCTTGGTGGGGTTCTTTCCCTCTCGTGTTTCTTGGAAAGGGCGCGGGCGGCACCGGAGTACGACCGTCTGTGTTCCGGTGGGAGGAGAGCGAGTCCCGCGTGCCGGAGACAGGGGCGGCCTTCGCGCCGAACGGCTCCGATCTGACCTGCTGGGACGCCTGGCTGCTCCCGCTCCCTGATATGAGTACGGGCACTCATGTGCCGTCTCTCGCAACGGGGTTGAGTAGAGCCATGCCCCTCCTCACCAGCCTCGGCGACTGGCCGAGCCGCTCCTCGGAAGGGCCCGATTCCGGTCACTCTCTGCCAGACGCTGTCTGTGGACTGTCACAGCTGATGGCTAGAGTTGCCGACGAGGCTTCGGCTGCTTTGGTTGTGCGGGGGAGAGATGGTGTTGCCGAGTGATGGTGGGACGGTGCCTGGACCGTCGTCGTGGGTGTCGGGCGTGTTCGACGCGGCGCGGGACGCCGTCGGTGATGTGGTCACCGAGCTGTCGTCGTTCACGACGTTCCAGAAGCGCGTCGACGACCTGATCCGCGACCTGAAGGGTTCGGCGGCCGGTTCGGGCGAGGTGGGCCAGGAGCAGCTGGTCCGGCACCAGTTCGGCGGTGGGGCGGGGGCGTGGACGGAGGCGTCCGGCCTGTTCAGCTCGTACGAGACGGTGATCACCGAGCTGGAGAGCCTGTCGAAGCTGCTGTCCGACTCGATGGAGGGCATGAACATCGCGGTGCTGGCCGCGCACAGGGGTTACCGGAACATCGATCTGGACGTGCGTGACCGTATGGCGGCGATCAGTGCGGAGACGACGAAGCACTACGGCGGGAGTTACGACCCCGCGCCGGCGAAGAGGAGCTGGGAGGGCGGCGCCGGGCCGAAGCCGGACGGCACGCCCGTGGGCGGCGACTCGGGGGGCGCGATCTGATGTCCGGCGGGGGGAGTGGCGGTGCCACGTCGTTCGAGGACATGAGCCACGAGCAGATGCTGGCGTG